>NZ_JAJMLX010000029.1 GCF_020991325.1 Bordetella petrii
CTGGCTGGCCGCTGCGGGCGGGGCGCCGCTGGCGGCCCTGCGGCTGTCTCAGGGCGGCGAGCAGGCCTGCCCGGAATGGCTGGCGCAACTGATCGAGCCCCTGGCCAGGGGGCAGACGCCGGATATCGGCAGCCTGGCCGAAGGCCTGGAGAAAAGCGCGCCGGCGCAGTGGATTGACGCACTGCAGCGGCTGTATGCCGACCTGATGCTGGCGGGCGTGGATGCGCCTGTGCGCTATTTCCCGTCGCTGGGCAAGCTGATACAGCAGGCCGCCAGGCGCGCCGATCCGGTCAGGCTGGCCGAAGCGGCACGCTGGCTGACGCAGCAGCGCCGGCTGGCCACACACCCCTTGAGCGCCAAACTGTTTGCCCATGCGACGCTGCAGCGCATGGTGCTATCCTGCCAGGCATAGGCCTGCCGCCCATCCGGCTGCCGCCGCGCGGGCCGCCTCTACTCAAATAGCCTTACATGTACGTTGATTCGCATTGCCATTTGAATTTTCCCGACCTGGCCCAGGACCTGCCGGATATCCTGCGGCGCATGGCCGACAACCAGGTCACGCATGCGCTCGTGGTCAGCGTCGACATGCCTGACTGGCCCGGCCTGATCGAACTGGTCGAGCCGCATCGCAACCTGTGGGCTTCGGTGGGGGTGCACCCCGACTACGAGGCCACTTCCGATCCCACGGAAACCGAACTGCTGCAACTGGCGCAGCACCCGAAAGTGGTGGCCATAGGCGAAACCGGGCTGGACTACTATCGCCTGAGCGAGCCGCTGGACTGGCAGCGCGAGCGTTTCCGCAGGCACATCCGGGTGGCCAGGCAGGCGAATTTGCCGCTCATCATTCATACCCGCGATTCCGTGGAGGACACCTTGCGCATTCTGCGCGAGGAAAACGCCGCCGAAGTCGGCGGCGTCATGCATTGTTTTACCGAGTCGTGGGAAATGGCGCAGGCGGCCATCGACCTGAATTTCCATATTTCCTTGTCCGGCATCGTCACCTTCAAGAACGCGGGCATCGTCCACGAAGTAGCCACCAAGGTGCCGCTGGATCGTCTGCTGATCGAAACCGATTCGCCCTATCTGGCTCCCGTGCCGTTCCGGGGCAAGCGTAACGACCCGTCCAAGGTGATTCATGTAGCCGAAAAAATTGCTACCCTGAAAGGAATAGGTGTGGAGCAGGTGGCGCACGCTTCCACGGACAATTTTTTCAAATTATTCAACAAGATAGACAGATAATATAAAGTAAAATATTTAAAGTTGAATATCTAGAGTTTTACTTTAAAAATATTGCTATGAAGCTTGTTTTTCCAGTCTTTTCCGGGTCACGCCAGTTTGCCGCCGCCATTGCCTTGGGGCTGGCCGCCATTTGCGCGGGCCCAGCGGCCCAGGCTGCCGCTTCACAAGAGAACTGGTGGGTGTATGTGCACAACGACAACGCGCCAGAGATCCGCGAACTGCTGGCGGGGGGCGCCGATCCCAACGTGCGCTACAAGAATGGGCAGCCGGCCCTGATGCGGGCCGTGGTGGACGGCGCCTGGGAGGTCTTCGACGCCCTGGCGGCGGATCCCCGCACCCAGCTCGACGCCGTCAACCCGGCCAACGAAACCGCCCTGATGTACCTTGCGGTAGCCGGCCAGACCGCCCGCGCCCGCACCCTGATATCGCGGGGCGCCCAGGTCAATCGACTGGGATGGACGCCGCTGCACTATGCGGCATCCAAAGGCCGGATAGAAACCGCCAAGCTGTTGCTGGCCAACAAGGCCATGGTGAATGCACCGTCGCCCGACGGCACCACGCCGATCATGATGGCGGGGTTCTCCGGCAATCGCGATATGGTGCAATTGCTGCTGGATGCCGGGGCCGACATCACCACGCGCGACCTGAAAGACAAGAATGCATCCGACTGGGCTTACGCCGGCAAGCAAGGGAAGCTTGGAGCCGAGCTGGCCGAACTGATCGCGGCGGCTCAAGGCCGGCGCGATGCTGCGCGCCAGGGACAATCCGCCGCGCCGGCTCCGGTGGCGGCGCCCGCGCCACAGGCCCAGCCAGCGCCGGCCCCCAGCCAGGCACAGCCCGGCGATGCGTCTCCCAGCCTGTCCGGCGTGTCTGGTGTGCGGCTGAACAAATACGACTGATTGCCGCGATTGCGTAACGCGCAGCCGGACTGGCCGCGCGTTACGTGCTCAGTTCAATACCAGTGGAAAGTCGCGCTCGGTGACAGACGGCATCGGGGCAGCCTGTCCGGTGTCGCCCTCGAGCTGATAGCCCGCCTGGATCACCAGTGCGATCGACTGGCCATGGCGCACTTCGGGCAATTCCCACTGCGCGGCGCCGATAGGGGAGTAGTCATCGGCGGTGGGCCAGCGGCCCGCGTGTTCCAGGGTCAGCGGGTGGGGCGCGCCGTCTTTCCCGTCCACGGCGATGCGGGCCGTGGCAAAGAAGCGCGCCGGCCCCGTCTGCATGGCGGCCGTGAAGCCCGAGGCTGTGACCGCGATGGTTCCTTTGCGCACCACATAGTGTCCACGCAGGAAGTACGACCCGTCCACGCCGGTGCCGCGCGCCGGCAGGTAAGCCAGCTGGCGCAGGTTGAGCGGGAATTGTCCTTCCACATACTGGGCGGGCTCGCCGGTGCGGGCGGCCAATACCTTGCCCGTGGCGATCAGGTCGGCCATGTGATGGGCGGCCACATCCATGCTTTGCGAACCGGCCAGCGTATAGCCGGGCTCGATGGCATGGCACAGGCGCATGATGGCCAGGCGGTTGCTGTCGTCGTGCATGAACGGGCGCAGCAGCGACTCGGCACCGGCGCGGTCGGCGTACTTGCCGGCGCTGCGTGGGTCGCCAGCATGCCATGGCGTCAGTGTCAGAACGTCGTTCGGACGGCGCAACACAACAGAAGCGGAATAAAAACCGGTAGACATGAAAGCCTCGTGCATAGCGGGGATGCGATGGGGGGCAGGGCAGATAGCGGGATCAATTCTAGCCATCGGGTTTTACCGAACTAGCCTCGGTAGGCAACATCTTGTAAGCGCGCAAAAACCATGGTGCCGCCTTTCCCAGAGGAGAATGCGCCACATTGCGCCGGGCCCGCTGGCGGAAGCTGTCACACCTACCCATCGGTATCGCTCTGCCTGTCTCGTTGCACTGCATCACAGTTTTTCCTCAGTGCTTTCCCGAATAATTCCCGAATATCGGGAATATCCCGAGGTAATTTTGAGAAAACCGGCTAATCTGCGCCCGTTCTCATAGCCGACGAGGCATTTCCCATGCAAGACCAAGCCGTTGCCGGCGGTGCCGATCGCGTGCTGTACGTGCTGGCGACGCTGGCCCGCAATGATGGGCCGCTGTCCATCCCCATGCTGGTCGAGAAGACCGGCCTGGCGCAAAGCACGCTTTATCGGCAGATCGCCTTGCTCAAGCGCTGGGGTTTCGTGGCCGAACAGGGCGGTGAATATGGTCCGGGCCCGCTGTGCGTGCAGTTGGCTTGGGGTTTCGACCAGTCATCGTTCCTGGTGCAGGAGTCCCAGCCGGACCTCGCCCGCCTGGCCGCCGAGTCGGGCGAAACCGTGGGTCTGCTGGTGGCGATGAAAGACCAGGCCGTGTGCCTGGACATGATCGAAAGTCAGCACCCATTGCGCTGCTCGTTCGTGAAGGGGCGCGGCCTGCCGCTGGTGCGTGGCGCCTCGGCCCGTTCGCTGATGGCCTTCATGCCGCCAGCCCGGCTGCAGGCCCTGCTGGTCGACTTGCAGGATGCCGGTGTCGATGTGGACGAGCTTACCGCCAGCCTGGCCCCGATCCGTGTCGCGGGTTATGCCGTCACGGACGGCGAGGTGGACTCCGGAGTCTGGGGCGTCAGCGTGCCTGTCTTCCAGCGCCCGCACTTGGCCACGGCATCCATCACCGTCATGGCGCCATCCACCCGTGCGGCCCTGCGCGCCGATGCACTGATAGAAATGACCATCGCGGCCGCCCGCCGCATATCCAATCGCCTGCAAAGCCGTTGATTTGCCGGCGCCGCGCTGGCCGCGGCTGCAGTACCTACTACGCCGTTTCACTCTTTTCACTTTTCAAGGAAACCTGATGAACACTCGCCGACAAGTATTGACCGCCGCCCTGGTGCTGGGCCTGGCCTGGGGCGCCGCGCCGGCCCATGCGCAGGACACCCTGCGCGTCGTCACCGACGCCACCTTTCCGCCCATGGAGTTTGTGAAAGACGGGCAGCGCACCGGCTTTGACATTGAATTGATCGAAGCCCTGGGCAAGGCCATGGGCAAGAAAATCGAGTGGATCGATATCGACTTCAAGGGCTTGATTCCCGCCTTGCAGGCCGGCCGCGCCGATATGGCGGTGTCGGCCATCTACATTACCGATGCCCGCAAGCAGGTAGTGGACTTCACCGACCCATACTACGCCGGCGGCCTGGTGGTGCTGACCCGCAAGGACGGCCCGATCAAGCACTTGAAAGACCTGGACGGCCGCAAGGTGTCGGTGCAGGTGGGAACCAAGTCGGTCAACTACCTGAAAGAACACTATCCCAAGGTGCAGCGCGTGGAAGTAGAGAAGAACCAGGAAATGTTCAACCTGGTGCAGGTGGGCCGCGCCGAGGCCGCGGTGACCGGTAAGCCGGCCGCCAAGCTGTTCGCCCAGAGTTCGCCGGGGTTGACCGTGCTGGATGAACAGATCACCACCGAGCAATACGGCATTGCCGTTTCCAAGCGCACGCCCGAACTCACCGCCGCACTGAACGCCGCCCTGAAGCAATTGAAAGCCGACGGCACCTACGACAAGGTGGTCGGCAAATGGTTTGAGGCCACCACCCAATGAACCTGGACTTTTCTCCCGTTTTCGCCGATTTCGACGCGTTGATGCGCGGCGCCGCGGTAACCGTCGAAGTGACCGCCTGCGCCTTGCTGCTGGGCTGCCTGATCGGCCTGCTGGTGGGGGTGGGGCGCCTGAATCCGCAGCGCCGCGCGCTGTACGGCCTGTGCAGCGTGTACCTGCTGTGCTTTCGCGGCACGCCCCTGCTGGTGCAATTGTTCATCTGGTTCTTCGGGTTGCCACAGTTCGGCATCATGCTGCCGGCGTTCGCCTGCGGAGTGCTGGGGCTGGGCATGTATTCCGGCGCCTATGTGTCCGAGATCGTGCGCGGCGCCATCCAGTCGGTGGACCGTGGCCAGACCGAGGCGGCGCGCTCGCTGGGTATGTCCGGCGCGCAGGCCATGCGCATCATTATCCTGCCGCAGGCCGTGGTGCGCATGATCCCGCCGCTGGGCAACGAGTTCATCGCCCTGATCAAGAACTCGGCGCTGGTGTCGCTGCTGACCATCCATGACGTGATGCACGAAGGCCAGAAAATCATCAGCGTTTCGTACCGGTCGCTGGAAACCTATCTGGTGATCGCCTTGATCTACCTGGTGCTGACCACCGCGACCACCACGGTACTGCGCTGGTTCGAACACCGACTGCGTGCGGGAGGCATGGTGCAATGAGTACACAGGAAATGCAGGAAATGATCCGCATCCGCGGCTTGCGCAAATCGTTCGGCACGGTGGAAGTACTGCGGGGCATCGATTTCGACGTGCAGCGTTCCCAGGTCGTGGTGGTCATCGGCCCCAGCGGCTCGGGCAAGAGCACGCTGCTGCGTTGCTGCAACGGCCTGGAAGTGGCGCAGGGCGGCACGATCGATATCTGCGGCGAGTCGTTGCTCGACCACGGCAAGCCCATGCCCGAGGCACAATTGAACCGCCTGCGCATGCGCGTAGGCATGGTGTTCCAGTCGTTCAATCTGTTTCCGCACCTGTCGGTGCTGGACAACGTCACGGTCGGCCCGCGCAAGCTGCGCGGCACGCCCCGCGCGGTGGCCGAACAGCAGGCCAGGGACTTGCTGGATAAGGTCGGCCTGGGCCAGAAAATCCAGGCCATGCCGGCCAGCTTGTCCGGCGGCCAGAAACAGCGCGTGGCCATCGCCCGCGCCCTGGCCATGGAGCCCGAGGTGATGCTGTTCGATGAGCCGACCTCGGCGCTGGACCCGGAACTGGTGGGCGAAGTGCTGCAAGTAATGAAAGTGCTGGCCAAAGAGGGCATGACCATGATGGTGGTTACCCACGAAATGGGCTTCGCCCGCGATGTAGCCGACCTGGTGGCCGTGATGGATGGTGGCAATATCGTCGAATCCGGCCCGCCCGGCGTGATCTTCACCCAGCCCCGCCAAGCACGCACGCGCGAATTCCTGCAGGCCGTGCTGGCTCCCGCACAGCAGGGGGCGGCATGACGGCCCTGGACCCCGCGATCTGGCGCGCGCGCGACGACAGCGCCGAGCGCGGCGATACGCGCCGCCTGGCCCATATTGCCACCGCCGCCAGCCAGGGAATCACCGCTGGCGACCCGGTGCTGATCGGGTTCGCGTGCGATGCCGGCGTGGCGCGCAATCAGGGGCGCACCGGCGCCGCAGCCGCGCCAGAGGCCATACGCCGCATGATGGCGGGCTTGCCCGCGCACGACTATCGCCGCCTGGTGGACGCGGGCGACGTGACCTGCGCCGACGGCCAGTTGGAAAACGCTCAGGATGCGCTGGCGGCCCGCGTGGCGGACACCCTGGCGGCCGGCGGGCGGCCGCTGGTGCTGGGAGGCGGACACGAGGTGGCGTGGGGCAGCTTCCAGGGCCTGCGCCGTTGGCTGGACGGGCAGGGCGATACGCAGCCCGTGCTGGTGCTGAACCTGGACGCGCATTTCGACTTGCGCACCGGCCGTCCGGCCAGTTCCGGCACGCCTTTCGACCAGATCGCCGAACATTGCGCGGCGCACGGCCAGGCCTGGCAGTATGCCTGCTTCGGGGTTTCGCGCCTGGGCAATACGGCCGCGCTGTACGCGCGCGCCGCCGCGATCGGTGCCGTCTGGGTGGAAGACCGCGACTTGCAGGAACGCCATCTGGACGCGCGCCTGGCCGAGCTCGACCGCCTGCTGGCGGCGGCCGGACACGTGTACCTGACCATAGACATCGACGTGCTTCCCGCGGGCGTCGCGCCGGGGGTATCTGCCCCGGCCCCCTATGGCGTGCCCTTGCCGGTGGTGGAAGAGATTGCCTTGCGGGTCAAGCGCAGCGGCAAGCTGCGGCTGGCCGACTTGGCGGAATGCAATCCGGCCTGCGACCTGGACAACCGCACGGCGCGTGTCGCGGCAAGGTTGGCATGGCAGCTTCTGTCGCCTTAAGATGGGCTGCGCGGCGCATCGCCCTGGCGTCCTGCTTTTATTCGGTCCCCATTTAATTTGATTCATATTAAATGGGGACGACACCAAGTTTGGTGGTTACAATGACGCCAGTCCTAGCCTGGAGATTGCCCTCATGTCGGATAAGCCCAACCACGCCTTGCCCTCGTACCTGGATGCCGAACACCTCGGTCCCTGGGGCATTTATCTGCAACAAGTCGACCGCGTCACCCCCTATCTGGGGCCGCTGGCGCGCTGGGTGGAAACGCTCAAGCGGCCCAAGCGGGCGCTGATCGTCGATGTGCCCATCGAACTGGATAACGGCAGCGTGGCCCATTTCGAGGGCTACCGCGTGCAGCACAACACCTCGCGCGGGCCTGGCAAGGGGGGGGTGCGCTTCCACCAGGACGTCACCCTGTCCGAAGTGATGGCCCTGGCGGCCTGGATGTCCGTGAAAAACGCCGCGGTCAACCTGCCTTATGGCGGCGCCAAGGGCGGTGTCCGTGTCGACCCGCGCAAGCTGTCGCAATCCGAGCTGGAACGCATGACGCGCCGCTACACCTCGGAAATCGGCGTGATCATCGGGCCGTCCAAAGACATCCCGGCGCCCGACGTGAATACCAATGCCCAGACCATGGCCTGGATGATGGACACGTATTCCATGAACGAAGGCGCCACCGCCACCGGCGTGGTCACCGGCAAGCCCATCGCGCTGGGCGGCAGCCTGGGCCGGGTCGAGGCCACCGGTCGCGGCGTATATGTAGCCGCCTGCGAAGCGGCCCGCGACTGCAATATCGACGTATCCCAGGCCCGTGTCATCGTGCAGGGCTTCGGTAATGTGGGCGGCACCGCGGCGCGCTTGTTCCACGAAGTGGGCGCCAAGGTTACCGCCGTGCAGGATCACACCGGCACCGTGTACAACCCGGCGGGCCTGGACGTGCACAAGCTGCTGTCGCACGTGTCGCAGAAGGGCGGCGTGGGCGGTTTCAGCGGCGGCGAAGCGCTGGACAACGCCCAGTTCTGGGAACTGGAAACCGATTTCCTCATTCCGGCCGCCCTGGAAGGCCAGATCCACCGAGACAACGCCGGCAAGGTGCGGGCCAAGATCGTGGTGGAAGGCGCCAACGGCCCCACCACGCCCGAAGCCGACGATATCCTGCGCGAGAACGGCGTGTATGTGGTGCCCGACGTGTTGGCCAACGCCGGCGGCGTGACGGTCAGCTACTTCGAATGGGTGCAGGATTTCTCCAGCTTCTTCTGGAGCGAGGACGAAATCAACCACCGCCTGGAACGCCTGATGCGCGAGGCCTATGCGGCCGTGTCGCAAATGGCCAAGGAACACAAGGTCACATTGCGTACCGCGGCGTTCATCGTGGCTTGCACGCGCATTCTGCAGGCCCGCCAGGTGCGCGGCCTGTATCCCTGATGCACCCTGGGTAAAGAACATGGCGCCGGCCCGGGGGCCGGCGCGAATTCAAGCGGCGGGCAGGAATTCCGGCCGCAATATGCCGCGTAGTTCTCCGTACGGAATCAGCAACTCGGGTTCGCCGTGCGAATACGGCGCGATTGAATACGCGTCGTACTTCACCACCACCCCTTCGGCCGTCAGCGCGAAGTTGTCGCTTTCCTGGAACGGCCACATCCGGTTGTAGGCCTGTGGGTCGCGCAACGCGTCTTCGTTGCGGGCCAGCCAGGCGGCGTGCGCGCGGCGCAGGGCCTCGACGAAAGCCGGCCGGGCTTCCGGCTGCAAGGCTTCGTCCAATGCCAGCACCCGGCCGGGCCCGCGCTGCCAGTTCAGGTACTGGGTGGCGGGAATGCCATGCGCGGCGCCGGTCAGGTATTGGCCGGTGTGCAATTCCACCGCCACAATATCCCCCACCACGGCCTTCACGCTGGCATTGAACACCGTGGCATCGCGCGATTGCGCCGTTTGCCAGAAATACTGCGTGTACTCCGAGATGGTGGCGTAGGGCCGCGGGCGGTTGGGATCCACCCCCGTCATGTAGGCCAGCACGTGGTCGATCAGTTCGGTCAGCTTGGGAATGCCCGGAAAGCCCACGCTGTCGATCTCGATGCGCGGGCATTGCCCTTCGCAGCCGGGCTTGGCGCCTTGCCATTGGATTTTTTCTACTTCCACATCGCCTACCTGGGCCTCGGTGGTGGTGGGCTGCGGCGTGGACGAGGGCAGGCTGATGGTGTCGGACGGTGAACTGGCGCAGCCCGCCAGCAGCGCCAGCGCGGCGCCAGCGGTCCAGGCGCGGGCGTGGCGCGATAAATGGGCAGGGAAGGGCAAATATTTCATCAAGGTACCTGGGCAGTCCATTCCGGACTGGAGAATTTTTCGTGCGCCTGGCGCTGTGCCTGTTCCAGTGTCGAGCCGGCCAGGGCCACCGGCGACAGCGGCGCCAGGCCGCGGAAGGTTTGCAGCATGCGCTCGATGATGGTGTCGCGCGCCAGCCCGGTCTGGCTGCGTAGCGGATCCACGCGCTTCTTGGCGCTGGTCGTGCCTTTGTCCGACAGTTTTTCACGGCCTATGCGCAGCACCTGCACCATCTTGTCGGCATCAATATCGTATGACATGGTGACGTGGTGCAGCACGGCGCCCGCGCGGCGCGCCTGGGCGGCGCCGCCTATCTTGCCGGCTTCCGATGCAATGTCGTTCAGCGGCTGGTACCAGGCCTTGATGCCCAGATCATGCAGCGCGCGGATGACCCAGCCGTCCAGGAATTCATACGACTGCTGGAAACTCAGGCCCTGCACCAGCGCCTGGGGCACGCTCAGGGAATAGGTAATGGTGTTGCCCGGCTCGACAAACATGGCCCCGCCGCCGCTGACCCGGCGCACCACGGACACGCCATGGCGCTGAGCTCCTTCGGGGTCGACCTCATTCTTCAGCGACTGGAAGCGCCCGATGACCACGGCCGGGGCCGACCATTCCCAGATGCGCAGCGTGGGCGGCCGCAGGCCCGCGCCGACTTCATCGGTAATGACCGCATCCAGCGCCATATGCAGGGCAGGCGGTTGAGGGCCTTCGTGTATCAGCTGCCACTCGTAGTCGTTCCAGTAGGTGCGGTCTGTCATGACAGGGCCCTGAGTACCGTTACCGCCACTGCCTGGGGTGAAAAGCCGAACAGCTCGGCCTGTTGCGGCAAGGCGTCTTGCACGGCTCGCGCCAGCCCGGCCTCGCCGGCGTCTGCCGGCAGGCCGGTCAGGGCGGCGTTGATGAGATCCAGCGCCTCGGGCGGTTCCAGGAAGAAATCGCCGCTCAGGCGCACGTTGGCCAGCTTGCCGCTTTCGACATCCAGGTCGACGACGACCAGCTTGCCGCCAGGGACTTTATATTCACCATGCATTGCGATCGGACTCCGGTTCAGGCGCCAAGTTCCAGTTTCATGCCTTCGTGCGTGGCCGCGAATCCCAACGATTCATAAAAGCGTCGGGCGTCGGCACGGGTTTTGTCTGTGGTCAGTTGTACCAGGCCGCAGCCGCGTTCGCGGCACTGGCCGATGGCCCATTCGAACAGGGCGCGGCCCGTGCCCGCGCCGCGCTCGCCGGACGCCACCCGCACACTCTCGATCTGGCCGCGCCACAGGCCGCGGCGCGACAAGCCCGGAATGAAACTGATCTGCAGGCAACCCACCACGGCGCCGGCCCGCTCGGCCACGGCCAGTAACTGGTTGGGATCGCGGTCGATGGCCTCGAAAGCCCTCACATAACAGGGATTGGCGGGCACCGAGGGGTCTTCGCGGCCGGTGCCCAGTACATCGTCGGCCAGCAGGGCCACGATGGCGTCCAGGTCGGCCACGGCGGCGCGGCGAAAGTGCACGGTCGGGGCTGTCATGGGCATCAGCGCACTTGCTGCGCGGTCTGGCCGAACAGGATGCGGCGCGATTCGTCGGTATGCACCGACGGCGTGCTGTTGATTTCCTTGGCCTTCTCGTAGGCGCGTTGCGTGGCGGGCCGGGCCTGGATGGCCTGGAACCAGCGCTTCAAGTGCGGGAAGTCGTCCAGATCCTGCCCTTGCCGTTCGTGCGGCACGATCCAGGGATAAGCGGCGATGTCGGCGATGGAATACTCGCCCGCCACGTACTCGCGGTCGGCCAGCCGCTTGTTCAGCACGCCGTACAGGCGATTGGTTTCGTTGACATAGCGGTCGATGGCGTACGGGATGCGTTCCTGGGCATAGGCCGAGAAGTGGTGGTTCTGGCCGGCCATGGGGCCCAGGCCGCCCATTTGCCAGAACAGCCATTGCAGTGTGTCGGCGCGGCCGCGCACGTCCTGGGCGATGAATTTGCCTGTCTTGTCGGCCAGGTACAGCAGGATCGCGCCCGACTCGAACAGCGGCAGCGGCGCGCCGCCGTCGGCCGGCTCGTGATCGACAATGGCGGGAATGCGGTTATTGGGCGCGACGGCCAGGAACTCGGGTTGGAATTGCTCGCCTTTGCTGATGTTGATGGGAACGATCCGGTACGGCAGCCCGGCTTCTTCCAGGAACATCGTGATCTTGTGCCCGTTGGGCGTGGTCCAGTAGTACAGGTCGATCATGGCTATCCTTGATGGGACGCCGTCCGGAACGGACGGCGGGCATGGGGCCATGATAGCGGGTTGCCGCCGGCCGGCCCGGCAAGCCCCGGCGGGCAAGGGGGGCATTGCCCGCCGGGGCGGGCCGTTCAGGCCGCCCGGGTATGGGCCCGCCGGTTGCCGGGTTTGGGCCCAAGGCGCCAGTCCAGGCTGACCGCGGCCGCCGCCAGCAGGATCAGGCCCACGCCGGCCGCCTGGGTCCACTCCAGGCGCTGCCCATACACCATGTAGTCCAGCAGGATAGCCACCGCGGGATAAATGAACGCCAGCGCCGCCACCGATGTGGTGGGTAGCTTCTGTATGGCCGAATACAGCAGGATGTACGTCAGGCTGGTGTGCAGCAGGCCGATGCCTAGCAGCCAGCCCCATTGCGCCGGCGCGGCGGGCAGGGCGTGGAAGTCCACCATGGGCAGCAGCAGCACCGCCCCCAGGCTGACCTGCACCAGCGCCAATACGTGCGGGGCGATGTGCTTCAGGCGTTTTACGATAATGGACGTTACGGCATATAGCGCCCCGGCAGCCAGGGCCAGCCCCAGTCCGTGCAGGTACCCCCCCGCCTGGGCCAGTTGCGCGGGCTCGATGCGCAGCACCAGCAGCAGGCCGCCGAACGCCAGCAGCGACCACCCCAGCTTGCTGAGCGTTGGCCTTTCGCCCAGGAACAGCGTGCCCAGCAGAATCAGGAAAAAGGGCTGGAAGTTGTAGACGGCGGTTGACAGGGAAATCGAGGCCAGCCGGTACGCCGAGAACAGCAACACCCAGTTCAGCACAATGGCCACCCCGGCCAGCAGGGCCCAGCCCAGCGTGGCACGCGTGAATATGCCCGGACGCAGCATGCCGCGCGCCAGGCAGTAGGCCAGCAGACCGAGCGCGCCGATGACACAGCGGAAAAACACCACGTTCCAGGCGCTTTGCCCGGACTCCAGCACGAATATGCCCACGCTGCCGGAAATAGCCATGGCGGCGGCCATTTGCGCCAGCCCGGTCCGTTCGCTTGTCGTCTTCATTGCATGCTCCCGATGGCGGCGCCTGGAATGGCGCCTGCAATGGAGAAATTATCCCAGGCGGTATTCGTGCATAACAGGCACAAAAAGCGGAAAATAACCCTGAAAACCTTATTTCAGGGGCTATGTATGCAAAATGACCTAAATATCGAAAACGATGTACTGGACGGCATCGACCGCCAGTTGGTGCAACTGCTGATGGCCAACGCCCGCACCACCGCGGCCGACCTGGCCCGCCAGGTCGGCATGTCGGCACCCAGCGTGGCAGACCGCCTGCGCCGGCTGGAAGAATCGGGAGTGGTGCGCGGCTATACGCTGGACGTGGATCCGGCCGCGTTGGGCTACACGCTGACGGCCATCGTGCGCATCCGGCCCTTGCCCGGCCAACTGCACAAGGTCGAGAAACTGATAGCCGGCATTGGCGAGTTCGTCGAATGCGACAAGGTCACGGGAGACGACTGCTTCGTGGCGCGCCTGCTGCTGAAGTCCATCGCCCAGCTCGACGGCGTGCTGGATCGCATCACGGAATATGCCGAAACCAACACCGCCATCGTCAAGTCCAGCCCGGTGCGGCGCCGCCTGCCGCCTTTGCAGGCGTCGCGCGTTTAGGCCCGGGTTTCAGGCGGGCGCCTGTTCGCAGGCGCGCAGAATGTCGTCCTTCAGGGCGGCAGGCTTGTCGGTGGGCGCATAGCGCTTGATGACCTGGCCGTCGCGCCCCACCAGGAACTTGGTGAAGTTCCACTTGATGCCCTCGGTGCCCAGCACGCCCGGTTTTTCGCCTTTTAGCCAGCGGTACAGCGGGTGGGCATCCGGACCGTTGACCTCGATCTTGCCGAACATGGGGAATGTCACCCCGTATTGCGTGCTGCAGAAATCGCGTATGGCCGCCTCGTCGCCGGGTTCCTGGTGGCCGAACTGGTTGCAGGGAAACCCCAGCACCGTGAGGCCGGCCGCATGGTAGTCGCGGTGCAAGGCTTCCAGGCCGGCGTACTGCGGCGTGAATCCACACTGCGACGCCACGTTCACCACCAGCAGCACCTGGCCGCGATAGGCGTCCAGCGCCTGTTCCACGCCGTTGATATCCTGGGCCGAGAAATCGTAGATCGTGCTCATGGCGTAACCCTCCTGTAGCGGGCCGCCGCGCAGCCAGGGCAGCCCTTGCGTCCAGTGTAACGCCGGGCCTACACCAGCTTCAGGTCGCGCGGCCGCGCGCCCGGAAACACTTGCTCCACCCGCCGGGCATCCAGGCCGTACAGGCGGCCAAACAGGCCGGCGAACAACGATCGGTAATCGTTCAGTACCGGGTAGTCGCGGTCCTGGAACAAGGTGTCGCGCCGGACGTCGACCTGCCGGCCGGCGATCCGGCCGCCTTGTACCGTGCCTCCCAGCACCCAGTACACGGTGCCGTGGCCATGATCGGTGCCCTTATTGCCGTTTTCGCGAAAGGTGCGCCCGAATTCGCTGATGACCACCACCGTGGTGTCGCGCCAGGCGGGCCCCAGCGCCGCTTTGTACGCCACCAGGGCGCGCCCGAGCTGCCCCAGTTTGTTGGCCAGTTGCCCGCTGGCGCCGCCTTGCCCAACGTGCGTGTCCCAGCCGCCCACGTCGATAAAGCCCAGGTTGTACTTGCCAGCCATGAAGCGCCCGATACGCGAGGCTTCGCGTTCCAGCTGGCTGGCAGGCATGGCCTTGCCGTCGGCCTTCTGCATTTCTTCGGCCAGGTCGCGCTGAGCCATGGCGTTCAGCTGTATGCCTTCCTGTACCGCGGCGGCGAGTTCGGTATCGCGGTACATGCTTTCGATGGCATCGGCGCGGCGGGCGCCCAGGCCCGGGCGGCGGCGGGATCCGCCCAGGTCCACATTGGGCACGCGAAAATCGCCGCGCCATATCTGCGGCAGGTCGCCGGTGAAGGAAACCGGGCCGGCCCGGTCCTGGCCCAGTTGCGTGGCCAGGCGGTTCAAGAACCCGGAACGATAGTCGTTGTCCCGCCGGCCCGGCCTGCCCAGCTCGATGCCATGCTGGGTGTCGAAATGGCTGCGGCTGAGATCATCGGTGCCGGCGAACGGCACGAACGCCAATTCCCCGGCCTGGTACAGCGGCAGCAACGTGTCTTTCAGGGCAGGGTGCAGGGCCCAGCCGTCGGCCAGGGGCAGGGCCGCGCCAGTGCCGCTGCCGGGCTTGGCAATGGCGATGGTGGGCCGGGATTCGTAATAGAAGTCGCTATGCGCGGGCACCAGCAGGCTGTTGCAGTCGTAGGCCCCGCGCATGAACACTACCAGCAGGCGCGGGTTGCCTCGCGGCGCGGCCAGCAGGCGGGTGGAAAGCAGGGCCAGGGGGGCCGTGGCGGCCAGTTTGAGTAAATGACGGCGTTGCATGGTGTATTTCCTGGGAAATCGTTCACCGGCGCATGAAGGCGGGCGAGGCCAGCAGATAGGTATCGGCGTCCCGCTTGGACTCCGCGCCGGCGATCACCTGGCGGGTGGCCGGCGACAGCCTGTCCGCCAGGCCCGCGCGTTGATATGTGTCGGCAAACGCGGGCAGCCTGCCTGCGCCTGCCTTGCCCTGGCCTTTGCCGCGATAGAAGCTTCGCGGCCGCCAGGCGATCTGCCTGGCCAGGTCAAACCGCACCGTCATCTGGCCCGATCCCGACCAATCCGATTGGGCCAGTGGATACCCGTCGGGAGTCAGGCGGCGGTACAGGGGCTGGCCCATGCGGGACAGCCAGCCGCCCACGGCGTCGGCACGGTCTATCGGGGGCTGGCCGGCAGAGGCCAGGCGCAACGCGGAATATGCGTAATGCACCGGATCCTTGAACTTGCCGTCCTGCAGCGACTGCGCGAAGGCGTCGGAATGGAACAGGGTGCGCAGCACGGCCGCAATGTCGCCATCGGTTTTCTGGAACGTGGCGGCCATGGCCTGCACCAGCCCCGGGGGCGGTTGGTCGGCCACGAAATACTGCGCCAGCTTCGTGCTGATATGCCGTGCCGTGGCCGGATGGCTTGCCAGCAGGTCGGCCACCTGATCGATTTCCGCCAGGCCCCGGCCCTGGATGGTTGTGCCCAGCACGCGTTTGCTGCCGTAGTCGTGAGCGGCGGGATTGAACAGGAAACCGTCCTGCTGCACGATCTGCGCGCGCAAGTCCGGTGCTACCTTGGGGGGCTTGGTGGAGTAGTTGGCGCGCAGCCCGGTCAGCACGCGCGCCAGTTCCTGGACATCTTCCTGGGTGTAGCCGCCATGCACGCCCAGGGTATGCAGTTCCATCAGTTCGCGGGCATAGTTCTCGTTGATGTGGTCGGCGCGGTTGTACTGGTTGTCCAGGTAGATCAGCATGGCGGGCGAGCGCATGGTGGCGCGCAGCAGGTCGCGGAACTTGCCCAGCGCGTGCGGCCGTACGGCCCGCGCTTCGTAGTCGTCCAGCACGACGCCTACATTGACCTTGCCGGCGTAGACATTGAAATGGTTCATCCAGAACCAGGTCATCTGGTCTTGCAACTGGTTGGGGGTATACAAGGCTTGCCAGACGGCGCGCTTGGCCGTGTCGCCAACGCGCAGGGTAGACAGCTTGCGCATTTCCCGGCGGGCCTTGGCCTGTTCCGGGCCCGCCGGCATGCGCCGCACCGCCATTTGCTGGCGGCGTATTTCCGCCAGCGCATCGTCGGCCGGCTGGCGCGATATCGACAACGCGTCGATATGGCGTTGCACATCGACAGGCAACGCCGCATCGGGCGCGGGCCGCAGCTGGGCCTCGATGTACCCGGGGGCGCCCAGTTCGCGGGCGCGTCGCAGTTCGTCCGGCGTGGCGCCCCAGGTCAGGCGATCCACCAGCGCGGGCAGGGGCAGGCCAGCGGCGGGCTGCTGCGCCATGGCCACGGCGGCGTGAAAAAGCAGGAGCAGCCAGGCGGCCGATAAAAACAGGCGACGTTGCGCGGCCAAGAGTATCTCCCGGGATGTCATACACGTATAGACCAGCATAACGGACACAAATTCGGGATCTCGCCGGCTGATACCCGTCGAAACACTTGGTTTAGCGGCCGCAGGCGGGATGTGCCCTTGCACCGCGCATGGGCAAACCGGGGCGCGCGCGGCCGCTTGGCTATCATGGCGCCATGACACCCCATTTCCGGAGCGCGCCGTGGATGATCTGGTAAACCGGCTGGAAGCCATGCTGGCCAAGGGCCAGGACAACCTGTTGCTGCGATTTTCGCTGGGCAAGGCCTATGCCGAACGCGAAGACTACGCCACGGCCGCGGAGCACTTGCGGGCCGCGCTGGCTTTCGACCCAGCCTATTCCGTAGCCTGGAAATGGCTGGGCAAGGCTTTGCAGGGGCAAGGCGACCTGGCGGGCGCGCGGTCGGCCTGGGAAGCGGGGCGCGATGCGGCGCAGGCACGCGGCGACCAGCAGGTGGTGAAAGAACTGCAGGTTTTCCTGAAACGCCTGGATCGTTCCGCGCAGATGTAAAAGCCAAGAACAGATGTATCCGGCATAACGGAGAAGGGCGCGGGCGTGTTGACGCGCCCCTTCGGCCGCTTTGTAATTCAGGTGCAATGCCGCGCATAGGACGGCACAGGAAACATGATGGATCGACGTCCGTACTACCCCGAAGGACAGGGCAACGCCCCCAAGACCTCGCGCGATGCGCTGCAAGGCCTGTGGCAAGGGCTGGACATGCCGGACGAGGCCATGGACTACATCGACCTGGCGGGCGGCGAGCCGGTATTCCCGTCGTCGTTTCCGGTGGGCACGGCGGCCCAGGCCAGCATGGCGGCCGCGGCCCTGGCGGCGGCGGAACTATGGCACCTGCGGGGCGGCCCCCGCCAGCGCGTGGGCGTAGACATGCTGCACGCCGCGCAGGAATGCCGCAGCTATTTCACCCTGGATGGCGTCGAGCCCGACATCTATGACAAGATCACGGGCGCATATCGTTGCGGCGACGGTGGCTGGGTGCGCATACATGCCAATTTCGCCCACCATCGCGACGGGGCGCTGGCCTTGCTGGGATGTCCCACCGGCCCGGCCACGACGCGTGACGCGGTCGAGCAGGCCCTGTCCCGGCGGCAGGCCCTGGACGTCGAGCAGGAAGCGGCCGATGCCGGCCTGGTGGTGGCTGCCATGCGCAGTTTCGACGAATGGGACCGCCACCCCCAAGGGCTGGCGCTGGCTGGCCAGCCCGTGCTGACCGTGGAGCGCATCGGTGAAGCCGACCCGCGCCCCTTGCCCCGCTATGCGCACGACGCCCGGCCCCTGAAAGACATCCGTGTGCTGGACCTGACCCGCATCATCGCCGGGCCCGTGTGCGGCCGCGCGCTGGCCGCCTACGGAGCCGACGTGATGCTGATCAATTCACCGCATCTGCCCAATATCGACACCATCGCCGAAACCAGCCGCGGCAAGCTCTCGGTGCACGCCGACCTGGAAACCGCCGATGGGCGTATCGCGCTGGCCAATTTGCTGCGCAGCGCCCATGTGTTCGTGCAGGGCTACCGCCCGGGCGCGATGCAGGCCCTGGGATTCGGGCCGCAAGAGGTGGCGCGACTGCGGCCGGGCATTGTGTATGTATCGCTGTCGGCCTATGGCGACAGCGGCCCGTGGGCGCAGCGGCGCGGCTTCGATTCCCTGGTGCAGACCGCCACCGGTTTCAACCATGCCGAGGCGCAGGCCGCGGGAACGGCCGCGCCCAAGCCGATGCCCATGCAGATACTGGACCATGCGTCGGGCTACTTGATGGCCTATGGCGCGCAAGTGGCGCTGGCCCGACAGGCAACCGAAGGCGGTTCCTGGCATGTGCGCGTGGCCCTGGCCGGTACGGCGCAATGGCTGCGTGGGCTGGGCAGGGTGCCCGGTGGGTTGCAGGGTGGCATGCCGCCGATCGCGGGCTTCCTGGAAAGCAGCCGGTCGGGCTTCGGCGAGATGGCCGCGGTTCGGCACGCCGCGCAGTTTTCGCTGACGCCCGCCCGCTGGGAACGGCCGTCGATGCCGCCCGGATCGCACCCCACGGTGTGGCCGTTCAATGTGCACAGGCCTTAGGGTGCACTGAGGTGGGTTGGTATTGGTTAGACTGTTGGTTTAAGAAAGGAGCCCGCATGTCCGCCACCATTTACCACAACCCGCGTTGCAGCACGTCGCGCAACGTGCTGCAAATGATACGCGACGCGGGAATCGAACCCACCGTCATCGAATACCTGAAATCGCCGCCTTCGCGCCAGACCTTGTCCGGGCTGATCCAGCAGTCGGAACTGAGCGTGCGCGACGCGGTGCGCACCAAGGAATCGCTGTACCAAGAACTGGGCCTGGACGCGGCCGACGTCACCGACGACGACCTGCTGGATGCCATGATCGAGAACCCTATTCTGATCAACCGCCCCTTCGTGGTCACGGAGCAGGGAGCCAGGCTGTGCCGTCCGGCAGAACGGGTGCTGGAAATTCTGCCGGGCGCCACGGCGGCCTGAGCCTCCCGCCGGCCCGAGTACCTATTTGGCTGCCCGCGGCTGGCTGGCGCGCCATTCACGCAAGGCTTTCAGGGTATTGGCCACATGGCGGTCGGGGCTCATGTCGGTATAGGCGTACAAGATCTTGCGGTCCGGCGTGATCACGTACGAAACCCGCTTAGCATAGTCCGGGCGGCGATCATGGACGGCATCGTAGGCCTTCATGATGGCCTGGTCGCCATCGGCGGCCACGGCGAATTTGCTGCGGCATTCGCTGACTGAAAACTTCTTCAGGGTCTGGATGTCGTCGGCCGATACGCCGATGACGGTGGCGCCCAGCGCCTTGTAGTCGTCGGTGGCCTCGGCAAAATTGCGCGCCTCGATGGTGCAGCCCTGCGTGAAGGCGGCGGGGTAGAAGTACAACACCACGGGCCCCTGCGCCAGGGCCTGTTCCAGCTTGAACGTGAATTCATTGCCGCCCAGCGAGGCAGGCGCCGAGAAATCGGGCGCCGGCGCGCCCACCGGCAGCTCGGCACGCGCCGCCAACGGCCCGCAAAGCGCGGCGGCCAACGCCAGCAGGACAAGCGAATGCTTCATGAGGGGCTCCTGGAAATCATGGGGTGGGACACTTCATGCTAGCACCGCCCGCGAAAGAGATGATGCGCCCGTCATGAACTGCTGGTGAAGGACAACAGTGCCGCACAATCAGGGACGTCGCGGATCCGGCTCCGCCGGTCCGCAGACGGCTTCCTTGAGGGGGATGAGCCCGGACACGGAGCAGTCCTTGAGGACTCTTGGCGAAGGAAAGCAGTGCCGCACAATCAGGGACGTCGCGGATCCGGCTCCGCCGGTCCGCAGACGGCTCCCTTGAGGGGGATGAGCCCGGACACGGAACAGTCCTTGAGGACTCTTGGCGAAGGACAACAGTGCCGCACAATCAAGGACGTCGCGGATCCGGCTCCGCCGGTCCGCAGACGTCGCCCCCTTGAGGGGGTAGCGCGCAGCGCTACGGGGGTGGGCCTAATTCCACCGCCCGCCAGAGCCCCCCAGCGCGAAACGGCCCGCGCCCAGGAAGGCCACGGCCAGCCCGCCGAACAGGAACATGCCTTGCAGTTCCAGGGCCCAGCCGCCCGTCTTGCCAATGGCGAACAATTCGCCCATGTGCACCAACAGAATCGCAACCACCATGTTCACGGCGATGATCAGGCCGCCAAGCCGGCTGTAGATACCCAGGATGACCAGCAGCGGCGCGATGACCTCACCGATATAGACGCCGTAGGCCAGGAAGCCGGGCAGCCCGTTCGAGGACAACATGCCGGACAGCCAGCCCACGCCGGAGGTCAGCTTCATGAGGCCGTGCATCAGGATCATGATGCCCAGTGCAAGGCGCAGGATCAGCTTGCCAGTGTCGTCAGATTTCATCATTGTGGTTCTCTTGAGTGTGTTGAGGGAAAAGCCAGCAATCAGAGCCCGCCGGACTGGCATGGTTCCCCGCGCCGCGAGCGATGTCATTATTGCAAATCTTCCATGAAGCGCAATAGAACGACGAGCCGCTGTTCGCGGGCCGTCACGCGCGAGGCCCGTGCAGCGCTTTTCTGCTAAGGTGAAAGGGTGGCCGGCCACTCCGGCTGAAGGAGGTCGCACATGTCCCGCCCCATGCCCGATTCCTGGTGCTCTGGCGTGATACCGCCATACATGCTTGACCGGCTGGCCCAGCATGCCAGCCCGCGAGTCCGCCAGCGGGCCATTGCCACGCTGCGCATCGAGCAGCAAGAGCGCAGCCTGCGCGCCACCCAAGGGGTGGCGCCGGCTGCCGCCCAGGTGCCGCAGCCGTCCGCGCGCCCTCCCGGCCAGGCCGATCGAGCCATCCATACCGCGGCCAATGGCACAGACCTGCCAGGACGCCTGGTGCGCGCCGAAGGCCAGCCCGCCAGCGGCGACATCGCGGTGGACGAGGCCTACGAATACCTGGGCGCTACCTACGAGCTGTTCTGGCAAGTGTATCGCCGCCACTCCATCGATAACGCCGGCATGCTGCTGGTAGGCACCGTGCATTACGGCGACGAGTACGACAACGCTTTTTGGAACGGCGCCCAGATGGTGTTCGGCGACGGCGACGGCGAAGTATTCAACCGCTTCACCATCGCGGTGGACGTGGTTGGCCACGAGCTCTGCCATGGGGTCATCGACCACGAGGCCGGCCTGCGCTACCAGGGGCAGTCCGGCGCCCTGAACGAATCGCTCAGCGACGTGTTCGGTTCGTTGGTGAAGCAGCACCACGCCGGCCAGGAGGCCGGGCAAGCCGACTGGCTGGTGGGCGCGGGGCTGTTCACACAAGCCGTCAATGCCCGTGCCTTGCGTTCCATGTCGCAACCTGGCACTGCCTACGATGATCCGGCCCTGGGCAAGGATCCGCAGCCTGACCATATGCGCGACTACGTCGACACCACCGAAGACAACGGCGGCGTACACATTAACTCGGGCATCCCCAATCGGGCCTTCTACCTGGCCGCTACTGCCCTGGGCGGGCCGGCCTGGGAACGGACGGGGCGCGTCTGGTACGACACCTTGCGCGACAAGCGCCTGGGAGCGAACGCCGATTTCGCGACGTTCGCGTCGCTGACCATCGAGGTCGCCGGCGCCGACGGCGATACGCAGCAAGCCATCAGGCAAGCCTGGCGGCAGGTTGGGGTGCTGCCGTGATCATCCTGCCCCCGCTGGACGACGCCACGCTGGTGCGTGTTTCGCGGCAGGGCGGGCTGGCGTATTTGCCCGCCCGCGCCGAGCCGCGGGACATCGACTTGCGCACCTGCCCCGAACCCATGCGCCGCGAAGTCTGCCAGGCCTTGCTGCAGGCGGCGCCGCTGGCCTCTGACGATGCCGCGCCCGGGCCGGACCAGCGCTATTTCCGCATCGAGATCCGCTTTGTGGACGACGCGATGCAAGTGCGTTTCCAGGTGCCGGAAACGCAGGCTCCCGAACTGCTGCGGCGTCTTTGGCAAAGCCTGTAGCGCCTCAGCCTTGCAGGTCGCCCAAGCGGCGTGTCCAGAAGTCGGGGCCAGGCAATTCGCCGAGGCCGGCCCGGACGTTGTCGCGCATGTGCGCCGGGCGTCCGGTGCCGGGAATCACGCAAGTGACGGCGGGGTGGCCCAGCACGAATTTCAGCAGTAGCTGCGCCCAGCTGGTGGCACCGATTTCCGCCGCCCAGGGCGGCAAGGGCCGGCTCATGACGCGGCGTAGCAGTCCGCCACCGCCGAACGGCCGGTTGACCAGCACGGCCACGCCGCGCTGCGCAGCCAGGGGCAGCAGGCGTTGCGCGGCGGCTCGGTCATCGGCCGAATAATTGATCTGCAGGAAATCCAGCCGCTCGGATTTCAGCACCGCCTCGACTTCGTCATAGGCACTGGACGTGTAATGCGTGATGCCCACGAAACGGATGCGGCCCTGATCCTGCCATTCCCGCAGCACGGGAAGGTGCGTGCGCCAATCCAGCAGATTGTGGATCTGCATCAGGTCGATGCGGGACGTGCGCAGCAGCTTCATCGAATCTTCCATTTGCCGGATGCCGGCCGCGCGCCCGGTGGTCCAGACCTTGGTGGCCAGGAAGGCCCGGCCGCGCTGGTTCGACGCCGTCAACAGGCTGCCCAGCACGGCCTCGGCGCGCCCATACATGGGGGAACTGTCCAGCACCGAGCCGCCGGCCTCGAACAAGGCGGCCAGCACATCTGGCAGTATGGCGAATTCGGCGCTGTCCTGCGCCACATCGAAGACCCGGTAGGTTCCGCAGCCCACGACAGGCAAAGGCTCGCCAGACGAGGGGATGGGCCGGGTGGGCAAGGCCGCAGCGGCCATGGCCGGGGACAGCCGCGCCAGCGCGGCGCTGGTGGCCAGACCTCCGGCCAGCCGCAGGAACTGCGCGCGGGTCAGGCGCGGCGGCAGTGTCGAATAAGGTTGCGTCATGCGGAAATTCCTGTGCCTGCGCAGCAAACGGGCGGCGGCGCCTGCCGCCGCCCCGGTAATGCCGGCGGCTACTTCACCAGCGTAACCGGGATCTCGGCCAGGTGTATGACCTTGTTGGCCACCGAGCCCAGCAAGATGCCGGGCAGTGCGCTCAGCCCGCGCGTGCCCATGACGATCTGGGCGCATTGCTGGTCGCGCGCGTAGTCGGTAATGGTCTGGGCGGATTGCCCGGGCTTGATCGCGGCAACGAACCTGACGCCGGATTTTTCCGCCGCGCCTTTTGCCTCGGCCAGGGCTTTGGCACCTTCCTCGTCGTAGTAGTCCTGGACAGCGCTCTTGTCCAGGAACATTTTGGCGTGGCCAGAGAGGATGGGCAGCGGCACGTTCAGCAAGTGCAGTTCGGTGTCCTGGCGCAGGCCGGCCATGGCTATGGCGGCTTCCAGTGCGCGCATGGCGGTTTCGGAACCATCGATGGGAACGAGGATCTTGTACATGAACAACTCCTTGTACTGGTGCGCGGGTGGATCTCCAGGTAGTAACGGCGGACGAGGCCAAGCCTATTGATTGGCGCCAAGCGTGCGGCGGGCACCTATCGCCGCGGCGCATGGACTGGCATTGCAGTTGGATATGAAAGCCCGTCCGCCAGGCGCGAGCCTGACCGTGGATGG
This sequence comes from Bordetella petrii, assembly GCF_020991325.1. Lineage (GTDB taxonomy): Bacteria > Pseudomonadota > Gammaproteobacteria > Burkholderiales > Burkholderiaceae_B > Bordetella_A > Bordetella_A petrii_E. The sequence goes on from NZ_JAJMLX010000029.1 coordinate 23,846, forward strand.
CTCGGCTGCAGCCACCACACATGGCCAGTGTACCGGACGGCATGGCTGCCGTCGCCCGCGGTGCGGTCAGGAGGCCGGGCCCGCCTTGATCTGCGGCGAGCCGTCAGGCAGGCCGCCCACGTCCAGGTACGAAGATGCCTGCGCGGTGCCCAGCGAATTGCGCACCCACACCAGTTCGGCCGCCACCGCCACCGCGATCTCGGCCGGCGTGCGGCTGGCAATGCGCAGGCCCACGGGCCCATGCAGGCGCGCGATCTGGGCGTCGTCCAGGTCGAACTGCCGCAGCCGTTCGCGGCGCTTGGCCTGGTTGGGGCGGGAACCCAGCGCGCCCACGTAAAAAGCGCGTGATTTCAGGGCTTCGAGCAGCGCCATGTCGTCCAGCTTCGGGTCGTGCGTCAGGGCGACGATGGCGGTGCGTTCGTCAACCCCGATTTCAAGCACGGCGTCGTCGGGCATGCTGGTCAGCAGGGTGCAATGCGGCGCGTTCCAGCCGCTGTAGAGTTCTTCGCGCGGGTCGCATACCAGCACGCGGAAGTCGAGCATGGTGGCGATATCGCACAGGGCGCGCGCCGTCTGGTTGGCGCCGATGATAAGCAGGCGCCATTGCGGCCCGTACACGGCCCGCAATGTGCGGCCGTCGAAGTCCGGCCCGTCGGACGGGCTGGCCGGCGCCAGCGTGCAGAGGCCCGTGTGGAGATCGAGCGTGCGGGCCACCAGGCGTTGCTGCGCGATGTCGGCCAATACCGGATCGAGCCATTGCGCGGAGGCCAGGGGTTCGACCACCAGGCGCAGCGTGCCGCCGCAGGGCAGGCCAAAGCGCGCGGCATCGTCGCTGGTGACGCCGTAGGTGACGCGTTCCGGCTGGGCCGGCAGCGTGCCGGCACGGGCACGGGCGATCAGGTCGTCTTCGACGCACCCCCCGGATACCGACCCCGCCATGCGGCCGTCGGCCCGCAGCGCCATCAGCGCGCCGGCCTGCCGGGGGGCCGAGCCCCAGGTTTGCGCCACGGTGGCAAGGTGCACGGTGTGGCCCTGGGCAACCCAGTCGCGCGCCTGGCGCAGCACGTCCATGTCGAGAGGAATCATGTGGCGGAGGGTCCTGTGTATAGATCTTCGGGGGTGTCGATGTCGCGCAGTATGCCATCGTCATCGCATTCGACTTCCATGGCGCCATGCTTGAGCAGCAGGGCGCGCGCACCCGTGTCGCCATCGAGGCCGGCCAGTTCCGGCAGGTAGCGGCCGCCAAAAACAACCGGATGGCCGCGCCGGCCATGGTGCGCCGGCACCACGATGCGATCGCTGGCTGCGTGCCGCAGCAGTAATTGCAGCGTGTCCGGGCGCAGCCATGGCATGTCGGCCAGGGCCACCACGCACCCTGGCAATTGGCCGCCAGGGGCGGGGCGGTCCAGCAAGTGGCGCGCCGCCGTGGCCAGCGAAATACCCATGCCGCGCGGTGCGGCCGGCGCGTGCACCACGGAACATCCCAGGCGCGACAACAAGGCCGGCAGCTCGGGCGGGCGTTCCGCCACCACGGCAATGCTGTCGGGCAGCACGCCCAGCAGCGTGCTGGCGCTGGCCTGCACCACGGCGCGGCCGTCGGGCAGGCGGGCCAGCAGCTTGTGGGCGTTTTCCTGGAGGGCGCGGCGCGCGGTACGGTAACGCAGGCCTTCGCCCGCGGCAAGCAACACGCCTACACAATGATGACCCGCCGATGTCGAGGACACTGCCCTGTTCCGTACCTGGATGCCGATGTGGCCCCAGGTTATGCGCGGGCGGCGGGCAGCGTCAAGCCGGGGCCATTACGGATCAGGGGTTCACCAGCACCGGATCCTGGCGGTATACGGTGGCATAGGCCTTGGCCAGGTTTTCCACCTTGGGCTGGTCGTTCACTACGATGTACAGGCTGTCGGGGTGCCGCACCAGATAGTCCTGGTGGTAGGCTTCGGCGGCATAGAAGGCGGCACCGTCCTCCACGGTGGTGGCCAACGGGCGCGGATAGGCGCCGGTGCCATCCAACTGCGCGATATAGGCCTGGGCGACCCGGTGTTGCCCCTCATCGGCCGGGAAAATGGCCGAGCGGTATTGCGGCCCCACGTCCGGACCCTGGCGATTGCGCTGAGTGGGATCGTGCGCCACTGAAAAATAGATCTGCAGCAGTTTCCCGTAGCTGACGCGGGCGGGGTCGTAGGTGATTTTCACGGCTTCGGCGTGGCCGCTACGGCCGACGCTGACGGTTTCGTAGTCTGCCGTGGAGGCGGCCCCGCCGGCATAACCCGACACCGCCTGGGTGACGCCTTCCACATGCTGGAATACCGCCTGCACCCCCCAGAAGCAGCCGCCCGCCAGCACCGCGGTGGCGCTGCGGGCGCCGCCAGCCGGCACGTCGAGCG
>NZ_JAJMLX010000290.1 GCF_020991325.1 Bordetella petrii
ATGCCGGTTGCCGCGTCCGTGCAAGGCCTGCCGCCGGCCGCCGTGGCCCAGGCCGTGCTGGGCGGAGGCGACGCCTACGAACTATGTTTCACCGCCGCGCCCGCCGACCACGACCGCGTGCTGGATGCCGCGGCGCGCGCCGGCGTGCCTGTTACCGCCATTGGCCACATCGATCTGCGTCCAGGCATCGTCGTGCTGGATGCAGGCGGCCGCCCCATGGCCGAACTGCCGCGCGGCTTCGACCACTTTCCCGCGTCCTGACCCATGCCCGTCACTTCTTCTGAATCTCCTTCAATGCGCGAGCGCACCCGCGTGGCTTATCCCGAAGCGCGCTGGGTGGCGCGCGATCCGGGCCGGCTGATCGCGTTCGGCCTGGGCAGCGGGCTGCTGCGCCCGGCATCCGGCACCTGGGGCACGCTGCTGGCCTGGCTGATCTGGGCCGTGGCCGCCCCGGCCGCGTCCGACCGCCTGCTGGCCATTTTCCTGGCGGTGGCGTTCGCCTACGGCTGCTGGGCCTGCCATCGCGTGGCGCGCGAGCTGCAGGTCGACGATCACGTCGGCATCGTATGGGACGAGATGGTTGCCTTCTGGCTGGTGCTGTGGCTGACGCCCGACACCTTCGCCGCGCAGTTGCTGGCGTTCGGGCTGTTCCGCCTGTTCGACATCGCCAAGCCGCCGCCCATCAAGTATTTCGACGCCAAGGTCAAGGGCGGCTTCGGCGTCATGTGGGACGACATCGTGGCCGCGGCATACGCCTTGCTGGTCATGGCCATCATCGTGCGTATGGGGGTGTTTGCATGAGCACGCAGCACAAACCGGTGCCGGGGCTGGCGCCGGCCTCGCTATTGCAGTCGCAGGCCCTGGGCCTGGCCGAACGCCTGGGCGCGGCCCTGCAGCGGCAGGGCCTGCTGATGGGCACAGCCGAATCCTGCACCGGCGGCCTGGTGGCCGGCGCAATTACCGCGGTGGCGGGTTCCAGCGTCTGGTTCGAACGCGGTTTCGTCACCTACAGCAACGAGGCCAAGGTGGCGGACCTGAGCGTGTCGGCCGACACACTGGACCGCTACGGCGCCGTCAGCGAAGCCACCGCGCTGGAAATGGCCAATGGTGTGCTGCTGGCCAGCACGGGCATGCACGTTGCCGTTTCCACCACCGGCATTGCCGGGCCGGGCGGGGCCACGCCCGGCAAGCCGGTGGGCATGGTGTGCTTCGGCTTTGCCATGCGTGGCGCCGAGGGCATCACCTCGCGCGCCGACACCCAGGTGTTTTCGGGCGACCGCAGCCAGGTGCGGCTGGGCGCCGTGGTGTATGCGCTGCGCGGCCTGCTGGAACTGATAGGCGAACCGGTCAATCGCAGCCGCGCGTAGGCGGCCGGTTCAGCGCACGCCGTTGATGGCGTCGCGCAGGTCGCGCGCGGCATCTGCCGCCGCCTGGCGCCAATCGTCGCCGCCGCTGGCGTACAGAATCGCGCGCGACGAATTGATCATCATGCCGGTGCCGGCAGCATTGCGGCCCGCGTTGACAGTGGCGGTAACGTCGCCGCCCTGGGCGCCGATGCCCGGCACCAGCAGCGGCACGCTGTCGCCGATGCGCTGGCGCACCGCGGCCAGCTCATTCGGGAAGGTGGCGCCCACGACCAGGCCGCATTGCCCGTCGGCATTCCATTTGTCGGCCACCAGGCCGGCCACGTGCAGGTACAGCGGTTCGCCGTTGTCCAGCTTCAGGAACTGCAGGTCGGAGCCGCCCGGGTTCGACGTGCGGCACAGCACGATCACTCCGCGGTCTTTCCAGCCCAGGTAGGGTTCCACTGAATCCAGGCCCATGTAGGGGCTGACGGTCAGCGCGTGGGCCCCATAGCGTTCATAGGCTTCGCGTGCGTAGTGGTCGGCCGTGCTGCCGATGTCGCCGCGCTTGGCGTCCAGCACGATGGGCACCTCGGGGTGCGCGCTGCGGATATGCGCGCACAGGGCTTCCAGTTGGTCTTCGGCGCGGTGCGCGGCGAAATAGGCGATTTGCGGCTTGAAGCTGCAGGCGTACGGCGCGGTGGCGTCGGCGATATCGCGGCAGAACTGGAAAATGGCGTCCGGCTTGCCGTCGAGCTCGCGCGGAAAGCGCTGCGGGTCGGGGTCCAGCCCCACTTGCAGCAGCGTATTGCGCGAGGTCCAGGCGTTGTCGAGTTGTTGTATGAAAGTCATGGAGTCAGTGCAGTTTGACGCGGGGATGCGTGCGGCGCATCAGCAGGCGCGCCAGGGCCATGCTGGCGGTGCGCCAGGCACCCAGCACGGCGTAGTGGTGCATCAGGTGCAGGCTCATGTACATCAGCCGCGCCAGTGTACCGCTGACGAACAGGCCGCGTCCGGCCAGCTTGCCCATCAGGCTGCCCACGCCGGCGTCCTGGCCCAGCGACACCAGCGAGCCGCGGTCGTGGTACTGGTAGGCTTCCTGCGGTTCGGCGCGGCCGCTGATGCGCGCGCCGATCTTGCGCGCCAGGTAGCCCGCCTGCTGGTGCGCCGCCTGCGCGCGCGCCGGCACCGTGCGGTTCTCGCCCATGGGCGCCGCGCAGCAGTCGCCCAGCGCCAGAATGTGCGGGTCGGGCGATTCCAGCCGGCCGTTCACCACCAGTTGCCCCACGCGGTTCAGCGGCATGTCCAGGGTGGCCATCAGCGGCAGGCCCTGGATGCCGGCCGCCCACATGCACAGCCCGGCCGCGAATTCGCGGCCGTCGGCGGTCTTGATGCTGCGCGGGGTAACCTCGGCCACGCGGCAGTCGGTTTCCACGCGTATGCCCAGTTCGGTCAGGCGCGCATGCGCGGCCTTCGAGATTTTCTCGGGCAGCGCCGCCAGGATGCGGGGCGCGCCTTCCACCAGGGTGATCACCAGGTCGCGGTCGGCGCGGAAGTTGGGCAGTCCGTAGGCCGCCACCACGCCGCCGGCCTCGTGCAGTTCCACCGCCAGTTCCACGCCCGTGGCGCCGCCGCCCACGATCACCAGGTCTAGCTTGGCGGACGGGTCGCGCACCTTGGCGTGGTCTACCTGGGCCATGGCTTTCAGCATGGTCAGGCGGAAGGCCTCGGCATTCTCGGTATTGTCCAGCGTGACCGCATAGTCGGCGGCGCCAGGGGTGTTGAAAAAGTTGGATACGCTGCCCAGCGCCAGCACCAGGGTGTCATAGCGCAGCTCGCGCTGAGGCAGCACGGTATCGCCCTGGGCGTCCAGCACCTGGCCCACCGAAATCGTGCGGCGCTCGCGGTCTACCGACTGCAGTTCGCCCAGGGCGAAGGTAAAGCCGCACAGGTTGGCCAGCATCAGATACGACAAGCCTTCCTGGTAAATGTCCAGGGTGCCGGCGGCGGCTTCGTGCAGGGAAGGTTTCCAGATATGGATGGGCCGGCTGTCGACCAGCGTGACGCATTGCGGGCCGTACTTGCGGCCCAGCGTGGCGGCCAGTTCCAGGCCGCCGGCGCCGCCACCGACAATGACCACGCGATGAGGGGAATGAGGTGTCCGGCTGGACGAATCTTGGGCCATGTGTCGCAGTATAGAGGGGAAGCGCCTGCCAGGCTGCGCGGCGGCAGCCGCACCCGTGGCCGCCTACAAGAAAAACCGGCTGATGGCCACGCCCGCCCATACCGCCACGGTGAACAGCAGCATCAGCATGACCGCCGCGCTGCCCAGGTCTTTTGCCCGCCCCAGCAGCGGGTGGGTTTCCACGGACAGCGCATCGGCCAGGGCCTCGACGGCGGAATTCAGCAATTCCACCACCAGCACCAAGATCACCGAGGCAATCAGGATGAACACTTCATCCGTGGTGCGCCCCAGGAAAAAAGCCGCCGGAATCAGCAAAATGGCCAGCGCCAGTTCCTGGCGGAAGGCGGCCTCGTACTTGATCGCGGCGCGCAACCCCTGCAACGAATAGCGCAAGGCGTTCAGGATGCGGCGCAGACCGCCCGTGCTTTTGTACGGAGAAGGGTGCGGGGTATGGGACATGAATCGGGTAATGGGATAGGCCGCGTCGTTTTTAACAGATTCGCGTTGCCGGCGTGCGGGCGGGCCGTCGCGGCCGGTTCCTAGCGCAAACCCTAATTGTGACACCGCCGGGCACCGGCGCAATATGCGGCAAAGTGGTAAGGCCACTTTACCTTTTAACCGGTACCCATGCCCTTCCAGCCCATTGAACCCCGCCGCCTGTATCGCCAGATCGCCGACCAGCTACGGCTGCTGATCCAGGCGGGCGAATTTCCCGTGGGCGCGCGCCTGCCGCCCGAGCGCGACCTGGCCTTGAAGCTGGGCGTGTCGCGCCCGTCGGTGCGGGAAGCGCTGATTGCCCTGGAAGTGGAAGGGCTGGTGGAAGTGCGCATGGGTTCCGGCATTTATGTGCGCAGCCGCGACGCGGCCGACAGCGTGGTGGCGGAAAGCCCGCTGGAAACCATACGCGCGCGCCAGCTGGTTGAAGGTGAACTGGCCGCCCAGGCCGCCGAACTGGCGCGCCCCGCGCAGGTGGAGGGCCTGATCGAAGCGCTGCAGGCCATGGAAGCCGAGGCCGCGGCCGGCCAGGTGCCCATCCAGGGCGACCGCCTGTTCCATCTGCGCATCGCCGAGATACCCGGCAATTCCGTGCTGCTGCGGGTGGTGGGCGAATTGTTCGACGAACGCCATAACCCGCTGTCGGTCAAGCTGGGCGACTACTTCGAGAATCCGGCCAGCTGGAAATCCGCCATCGCCGAACACCGCCGCGTTATCGACGCCATCGCCGCCGGCGACGCGGCGCGCGCCCGCGAGGCCATGCGCCATCATCTGGCGTGTTCGCATGACCGCCTGACAGCGAACTGGGCGCCCGCCACCGAGAAGGCCAAGACATGACCCTGGTTTGCCGCATCCACGGGGCGCGCGACCTGCGCCTGGAAAACGACGGCGACGCGCCGCTGGCGCCGCACGACGTCGAGTTGCGGCTGGGCGCGGCCGGCATCTGCGGATCTGACCTGCACTATTACCTGCATGGCCGCGTCGGCGCCTTCGTCATACGCGAGCCGTTGATCCCCGGGCATGAAGCGTCCGGCGTGGTGCTGCGCGTGGGCGATGCCGTCACGCGGGTGAGGCCGGGCATGAAAGTGGCCGTCAATCCGTCGCATCCCTGCGGCCAGTGCGACTACTGCCGCGGCGGCCGCGACAACCTGTGCCGCCATATGCGTTTCCTGGGCAGCGCCAGTGTCTACCCCCACGTGCAGGGCATGTTCCGCGAACGCTTCGTCATGGGCGAACGCCAGCTCACCCCGGTGGAAGAAGACATCTCGCTGGGCGAACTGGCCTGTGCCGAACCGCTGTCCATCGGGCTGCACGGCGTGAACCGCGCCGGCCCGCTGCTGGGCAAGACAGTGCTGGTGACCGGCGGCGGCACCATAGGCTGCATGACGGTCATGGCCGCGCGGCTGGCCGGCGCCGCCCGCATCGTGGTGGCCGATATCGCCGACCGTCCGCTGCGCATGGCCACGCAGGTGGGCGCCGACGCCA
>NZ_JAJMLX010000291.1 GCF_020991325.1 Bordetella petrii
GGGCGGCGGGGCAGCACGCGCAGCGTGCCGAGGGCGCCCGTATGCGCCCGAGCCCGGCGCACATCGCCGACGCCACCCGCCCGGGCGCCGCGGGACGGAGCAAGAACAATCCCCCCAACCAAACGCGGTAAAATCCCAGGTTCAACCGCATAACCCGCAGCCCGTTGCCGTCCTCGATCACACAATGACCACTATCCTCCCCAACCTTCCCGTCGGCCAGAAGGTCGGCATCGCCTTTTCGGGCGGCCTGGACACCAGCGCCGCGCTGCTGTGGATGCGCAACAAGGGCGCCATCCCCTATGCCTACACGGCCAACCTGGGCCAGCCCGACGAATCCGACTACGATGCCATCCCGCGTCGCGCCATGGAGTACGGCGCCGAGAACGCCCGCCTGATCGACTGCCGCGCGCAACTGGTGGCCGAAGGCATCGCCGCCCTGCAGTCCGGCGCCTTCCATATCACCACGGCCGGCATCACCTATTTCAACACCACGCCCATCGGCCGTGCCGTCACCGGCACCATGCTGGTGGCCGCCATGAAGGAAGACGGCGTCAACATCTGGGGCGACGGCAGCACCTACAAGGGCAACGACATCGAGCGCTTCTACCGCTACGGCCTGCTCACCAACCCCGACCTGAAAATCTACAAGCCCTGGCTCGACCAGTTGTTCATCGACGAGCTGGGCGGCCGCGCCGAAATGTCGGAATACATGCGCCAGGCCGGCTTCGACTACAAGATGTCGGCCGAGAAGGCCTATTCCACCGACTCGAACATGCTGGGCGCCACCCACGAAGCCAAAGACCTCGAGCACCTGAATTCCGGCATCAAGATCGTCAAGCCCATCATGGGCGTGGCCTTCTGGCGCGACGACGTGGCGGTCAAGGCTGAAGAAGTCACCGTGCGCTTCGAAGAAGGCCAGCCTGTCGCCCTGAACGGCGTCGAATACGCCGACCCGGTCGAACTCATGATGGAAGCCAACCGCATCGGCGGCCGGCACGGCCTGGGCATGAGCGACCAGATCGAAAACCGCATCATCGAAGCCAAGAGCCGCGGCATCTACGAAGCCCCGGGGCTGGCCCTGCTGTTCATCGCCTACGAACGCCTGGTCACCGGTATTCACAACGAAGACACCATCGAGCAGTACCGCGAAAACGGCCGCAAGCTGGGCCGCCTGCTGTACCAGGGCCGCTGGTTCGACCCGCAAGCCATCATGCTGCGCGAAACCGCCCAGCGCTGGGTGGCGCGCGCCATCACAGGCGAAGTCACGGTGGAACTGCGCCGCGGCAACGACTATTCGCTGCTGAACACCGAATCGCCTAACCTGACGTACGCGCCCGAGCGCCTGTCCATGGAAAAGGTGGAAAACGCCCCCTTCACCCCGGCCGACCGCATCGGCCAACTGACCATGCGCAACCTGGACATCACCGATACGCGCGACAAGCTGTTCACCTACGTGCAGACCGGCTTGCTGGCCTCGTCGGGCGGCGCCTCGCTGCCGCAACTGAAAGACGCCAAGAAGTAATAGCAAAGTAATAGCAGCCAGCATAAAAAGGGGGCCGCCGGCCCCCTTTTGCATTGCTGCCCTGCCCCCGGCGGCTACAATTCCACCTGCATCCCCATCTCGACCACGCGATTCGGCGGAATCTTGAAGAACTTGGTGCTGCGCGTGCCGTTGCGCGCCATGAAGGCAAACAACCCGCGGCGCCAGCGCTGCATGGACGGCCGCCTGGCCGGCACCACCGTCTGCCGCGACAGGTAAAACGACGTGCGCATCGCGTCCAGGTCAACCTCGGGATACGCTTCGGCCACCCGCCGCAATGCATCCGGCACGTCTGGGTCTTCCTTGAACCCGTAGCGCACCTCTACCTGCCAGCACGACGGGCTGATCCGCTGAAGCTCGAAATGCTCGTCCTCGGCCATATAAGGTACGTCGGCCACATTGATCGTCAGGAACAGTACCTGCTCGTGCAATACCTTGTTGTGTTTCAGGTTGTGCAGCAGCGCCGCCGGCACCACCCCGGGGTTCATGGTCATGAAAACCGCCGTGCCCGGCACCCGCGCCGGCGGGTATTCCTCAAGCTGCAGCATGAATTCCTTCAAGGGCTGGCGGTCGCGGCTTTGCATCTGGACCAGCAACTGCCGGCCACGGCGCCAGGTCATCATCATCGTGAACACCACCGACCCCACCAGCAACGGCAGCCAGCCTCCCTCGTGGATCTTGAATATGTTGGCGCCGAACAGCAGGATGTCGATCAGCAGCAGAAGACCCAGCACCGCCAGCCACACTACCCGCATGCCGCCGGTGCTTCCGCGCGGCAGCACCGAGAAGGCCAGGATGGTGGTCGTAAGCATCGTGCCCGTGACGGCGAAGCCGTAGGCGGCGGCCAGGCTTTCCGAGTCCTGGAACAGCATCACCAGGATCAGCACGGCCACCAGCAGCAGCGCATTGACCTGCGGCAGGTATATCTGGCCCTTCTCGGCAGCCGATGTGTGCAGGATCTGCATACGCGGCCAGAACCCCAGCTGCACCGCCTGCCGCGTCACCGAATACGCCCCCGAGATCACGGCCTGCGACGCCACCACCGTGGCGATGGTGGCCAGCACCACCAGCGGCACCAGCCCCCATTCGGGCGCCATCAGGAAGAAGGGATTGCGGATGGCCTGCGGCTCGCGCAGCAGCAGCGCGCCCTGCCCGAAATAGCACAGCACCAGCGCCGGCAGCACCATCATGAACCAGGCACGGCGGATGGCCGGGCGCCCGAAATGGCCCATGTCGGCATACAGCGCCTCGGCCCCCGTCAGCGCCAGCACCACCGCGCCCAACAGCAGGAAGCTGCCCAGCGGGAAATCGTCGATGAAACGCAGGGCCCAGATGGGGTTGAGCGCTTCCAGCACTTGCGGCGCCTGCCATATCTGCCAGCCCCCCAGCAGCGCCAGGGTGCCGAACCACACGCCCATCACCGGCCCGAACAGCTTGCCCATGGCCCCGGTGCCGCGCGACTGGATGCTGAACAGCACAATCAGCACGGCCAGCGACAAGGGCACGATCCAGGGGTCCAGGGTATGGGATACCACCCCTATGCCCTCGATGGCCGACAGCACCGAAATGGCGGGCGTGATCATGCTGTCGCCGTAGAACAGCGACGCGCCGAAAATACCCAGCACCACCAGCAGCCAGCGCGCCCGCCCCTGCCGGCCGCGCACGGCCAGTTCCAACAGCGCCAGCGTGCCGCCCTCGCCCCGGTTATCCGCGCGCAACACCAGGGTGACATACTTGAACGACACCACCAGCATCAACAGCCAGAACAGAATGGACAGCACACCCAGGATATGTTCCGGCTCGAGGTCGGCGAAGCCAACCAGACAGGCGCGCAGCGTATACAGCGGGCTGGTGCCGATGTCGCCGTACACCACTCCCAGGGCCCCCATGACCAGGGCCGCGCGGGAAGAAGGCGCGTGTCCCGCTGGCGCCCCGGCGCCGTGAGATTGGTGTGTCATGATGCTCGGTCGTGACGAGTCAGTTGCGCCCCTTTGCGGGGGCCGGGAAAGACCACGGAAAGACGTGTGCCAGGATATTCCGGCCGGCTGCTCAGCTTCCACCAGGCCCCGTGCGCATGCGCGATTTCACGCACGATGGCCAGGCCCAGCCCCGAGCCTCCGGCGCTGCTGCCCGGCGAACGGTAAAAAGCCTCGAAGACCCGCTCGCGCTCATCGCCTGGAATGCCGGGGCCGTCGTCTTCCACCGTCAGGGAAGGCGGATTCACGCCTACCGTCAGGGTAATGTTGCCTGGGGCCTTGCCATAGCGCACGGCGTTGTCGATCAGGTTGCCCAGCAGTTCGTCCAGCAGCAGCGGGTCGCCGTCGATCCAGACCGGGTAATCCGGGGCCACCAGGTCGACCTCGACATGCGCGGCGCGCGCATGCGGAATCCACTCGGCACCACTGGCGCGCACCCATTCGCACAGGTCGATGCGCACGAAGCTGTCCTGCGGCCGCGCGTTCGGATCGGAACGCGCCAGCACCAGCAACTGCTGGCCCAGGCGGATCATGCGGTCGCTGACGGCCTTGATGCGTTCGGCGCGCGCGCGCACGTCGTCGGGCAAGGGGCGCGCCAGCATCAGTTCCGATTCCATGCGCAGCCCGCTCAGAGGGGTGCGCAGTTGGTGTGCGGCGTGGCCGATGAAGCGGCGCTGCGCCGCCAGCGAGGCATCCAGGCGCAGCAGCAGGTCGTTGGTATGGGTGACCAGGGGCTCGATCTCGACGGGCACGCCCGCCACTTCCAGCGGCTGCATATCGTCGATAGAGCGCTGACGTATCTCGTCGGACAGATGGTTGACCGAGCGCAGGCCCGAGCGCACGCCCTGGATGATCACCGCCGCGAACACGCACACCAGGATGGCCTGGCCCAGCACCATCAGCCAGAAGAAATCTTCCAGCATCCAGCCCGCCATATCGAACTTGTGGCTGATGACCCAGGTGGCAAGAAGATCCAGCGCCACCAGCACCAGGATGGGCGGCAGCAGCCGCTTTACCAGGTAACGGGCCAGCGACCCGCGCGGCAGCTTCCAGCGCGCGCTCGCGCCGGTGGAAGCAGGAGAAGAAGAATCCGGCATAGTGGATGGCGCCGGCCGGGCATGAAAGCGCGTGGGCCGGCGCGAGGAGTTCACGCCGACTCGGTGTCCAGCATATAACCGAAGCCGCGCACTGTCTGGATACTGGTGCCGGAGCCTTCCAGCCGCTTGCGCAGGCGATAGACATAGACTTCGACGGCGTTCTCGCTGAAGTCGGCATCCCAGGCCGACAGCGAATTGACGATCTGGCGCTTGGTGACCACCCGGCCCGCGCGGGCCATGAGCATTTCCAGCACCGAGAGTTCGCGCACCGACAGCGACAGGCGCTGGCCATTGGCGCGCACCTCGCGGCCGACCGTATCGAACGTGAGCGTGCCCGCCTCGATGAACGGCTGCGCCTGGCCGGCGCGCCGCCGCCCGAAGGCCCGCACGCGGGCGGCCAGCTCGGGAAGGTCGAAAGGCTTGGTGACGTAGTCGTCGGCGCCGGCGTCCAGGCCGGCCACGCGGTCGTCCAGGCCATCGCGGGCGGTAACGATCAGCACGGGAACCTGATTGCCGTCCTGGCGCAATTGGCGCAGCACGTCGAGGCCGCTGCGTCCCGGCAGATTCAGGTCGAGCAGCAGCAAGTCGTAAGACTGGCCGGCCAAGGCGCCAAGCACCTTTTCACCGTCTGTCAGCCAATCGACTGCGTACCCCTGGTCGGCCAGGAATTCCTGGAGCGCGTGGCCCAGGGTCGTGTCATCTTCGATTACGAGAACTCGCATGCGGCGATTCTAGCGCGAAGATGCCACGACCGGGTAATGCGCTCAGTTGGCGGGAGCCGCAGCCGGTGCGCTGGCCGGTGCCCTCGCCGCGCCCGGCGC
>NZ_JAJMLX010000292.1 GCF_020991325.1 Bordetella petrii
GGGCAACGCCGCGTCGGCCGCGCCAAGCGCCGACGAACTGGGCGCCAGCCTGCGGCGCGAAGGCCTGACGGAAGATACATGGACCCTGGCCGAAGGCGCCGTGCCCGCGGACGGCGGCAAGACAGCGCCAGGCCCGGCCCTGACACTGACCCTGCGCGAGGCTTCATCCGCCGTGCTGTTCCGCTGGCTGGACACTGCCGCGCGCGACTGGCGCCTGGACGTAGCCAGCGCGGAATTGACACGCGCCACCCTGGAGGGTGGCCGCCGCCTGCCCGGACGCCTGTCCGGCACCCTGACTCTGATTTCATCCCGACCCTGATGCGCCTGGTTTTTCCCAAGTCTGTCTCGCTGCCGCTGGCCGCCCTGGCCCTGCTCTGCGCCCTGCTGGCGGCGCTGCCCGTGCTGCCTGCCCGCTGGATGATGCTGGCGCTGCCCGACAATGCCATGCTGGCGCTGGCCGATGCCGACGGTACGGTATGGCGCGGCAGCGGCCAATTGGCGCTGGGCCCGCCGGGCGCGCGCCGGCTATTGTCCGAACCCGTCAGCTGGCAATGGCGCAACGGCGCGCTGGAGGTATCGCATGCCTGGCTGCGCGGGCCCGTTCGGGTCCGCCCGGGACTTACTGGCGTGCGCGTGTCGGGCCAGAACCTGCGGATGCCCGCCACCGCATTGGCCAGCTTCGGCGCGCCGCTGAATACCGTGGCCCCGGGCGGGCAGATCGAGGTGCAATGGCAGGCCTTCACGCCCGGCCAATTGCCCGCCGCCGGGACGCTGGCCGAAGCCCGCTGGACGCAGGCCAGCTCGGCGCTGTCGCATGTCAAGCCGCTGGGCAACTACCTGCTGCGCATCAGCGGCGGCGACGAAGGCGTGAAATTGGCGCTAAGCACCGAATCGGGCGTGTTGTCGGCCAGCGGCGAAGGACAATGGCAGCGCGGCAGGCTGCGCTTCCGGGGCACGGCGGAACCCTCTGCCAATGCCAGCGACGACCAGCGCGCGGCCCTGACGGGCCTGCTCAGCGCCCTGGGGCCGGTGTCGGACGGCAAAAGCCACTTCGGCACGCCGCCCTGAGCGCGCGGGCGCTTGTTTCAGGCGTCGCGCGTCACGCGCAGGATTTCTTCCGGCGAGGTCTTGCCGGCCTCGACCCAGCGCTGGCCATCGTCGCGCAAGGTACGCATGCCCGCGCGCAGGGCCTGCGCGCGCAGCGCCTGTTCATCGCGGCCCTCGTGGATCAGGTGGCGCACATCGTCGTCCACCGTGAAGAGTTCATGGATGCCGGAACGGCCGCTATAGCCTGTCTGGTTGCAGGCGGTACACCCCACGGGCCGGTACACTACCTTGCCATCCGGCAGCGTTTCCGGGCGCCGGCATTCCTGGCACAACTGGCGCACCAGGCGTTGCGCCAGCACGCCCAGCAGCGACGAAGCCAGCAGGAACGGCTCGACGCCCATGTCCACCAGCCGCGTCACGGCCGAGGTGGCGTCATTCGTATGCAGCGTGGCCAGCACCAGATGGCCCGTCAGCGAGGCTTGTACCGCGATCTGCGCGGTTTCCAGGTCGCGGATCTCGCCGATCATGATCACGTCCGGATCCTGGCGCAGGATGGCGCGCAGCGCCAGCGCGAACGTCATATCGATCTTGGCGTTGACCTGGGTCTGGCTGATGCCGGGCAGGTCGTACTCGATGGGGTCTTCCACCGTCAGGATATTGGTGGTGGAGGCGTCCAGCCGCGACAGCGCCGCGTACAGCGTGGTGGTCTTGCCGCTACCGGTAGGCCCCGTCACCAGCACAATGCCGTGCGGCTGGCGGATCAGGGTGTCCAGCTGCTGCAGCACCGACGGGTTCATGCCCAGCTTTTCCAGCTTCAGGCGGCCGGCCTCCTTGTCCAGCAGGCGCAGCACGGCGCGTTCGCCGTGGCCGGTGGGCAAGGTGGACACCCGCACGTCGATGGGCCGTCCGCCCACCCGCAGCGCAATGCGCCCGTCCTGCGGCAGGCGCTTCTCGGCGATGTCCAGGTTCGCCATGATCTTGATGCGCGAGATCAGCGCCGAATGCAGCGCCTTGCGCGGGCTGACCACGTCGCGCAGCACGCCGTCGACCCGGTAGCGCACCACCGAATGGTTCTCGTAGGCCTCGATATGCATGTCGCTGGCGCCATCGCGCGCGGCCTGGGCGAACAGCGCATTGATCATCCGAATGACCGGCGCGTCATCCTGGGTTTCCAGCAGGTCCGCCACTTCGGGAATGTCTTGCAGCAGGCGGTCCAGGTCGATTTCGTTCTCGGCCACGCCCATCACCGACGCCGCATCGGCGGTGTCGCTATAGGCGGCATTCAGCAGCGTTTCCAGCGCATCGTCGGACACTTCCGCAACCGGAACCTCGCCATGGCAACGCAGTATCTCGCGCAGCGCCCAGGGCGGCGTGCGGGCGCTGATGGTCAGTTGCGACGCCCCCGGGCGCAGCAGCAGCACCGCGCGCTGCGCGCGCGCCCAGCTATAAGGCAAGGGATACGCGCTCACAGATGCGTCACCAGCTCGGCGCGATAGCCCAGTTCCTTGAGCAGCGCCACCGCGGTATCGACAGTAGTGGCATCGCGCGCGATGTCGGACCGCACCACATAACCCTGGCCGCCAGGCCCCACCTGCACGTACGCGTTAAGCCCGCTGATGCGCACGCGCTTGGCGATGCTTTCCGCGGCGGTCTGGTCGTTCACCGAGGCGATCTGCAGAATCGTCGTGTCCTGGCGGGTTTCCGCATACAGCGCCGACGGATCCGTGGCAATACTTACCCCCAGCGGCAGGTTGGCGCGTATGGGCAGGCCGGGGTCGGATCCGCCCGGCGGCTCGGGCAACTGGCGCACCCGATAGGTTTCCACCGTACGCGGCGGCTGGCGCCGCATCGTGGCCGCGGCCGCTTCGGGGCGCATGTCATAGTCGGCGCGGCTGCCCACCGATTGCAGCTGGGCGGGCGGCAGCAGCGGCGCCTGCACATCCGGCAGCAGCCAATGCTTGTTCGGCTGTGCCTGGCTTTGCGCGCGCCGCATGTAGTCGTACCGGTTCAGGGTGACATTGGCGCTGTCGCGCGTATCGCGCACCACGTATGGCCGCAGGAACACCATCAGGTTGCTCTTGGTGCGGCGCCGCGTGTCGTAGCGGAACAGCGCGCCCAGCACGGGAATGGAACTCAGGCCTGGCACCGCGTTGGTCGTGGTGCTGACGCTGTCTTCCAGCAGCCCTCCCAGCACGATGATCTGGCCGTCGTCGACCAGCACGCTGGTGTCGATGGCCCGCTTATTGGTGACCAGGCCGGTGGTCTCGCTGGAACTGGCCTCATCGATGCTGCTGACTTCCTGGTAAATATCCAGCTTCACCGCGCCGCCTTCCGAAATCTGCGGGCGTATGTTCAGCTTCAGGCCGATATCCTCGCGCTCGATGGTCTGGAACGGATTGCCGCTGCCGTCGCTGCCCGAAGTGACGTACTGCCCCGTAACGAAGGGCACGGTCTTGCCCACCAGGATGCTGGCCTGCTCGTTGTCCAGCGTCAGCAAGTTGGGCGTGGAAAGAATATTCGCCTCGCCGGTGTTCTGCAGCGCGCGCGCCAGCACATTCAGGTTGATGACCTGGTTGCCCAGCACGTCCACGGTGCCCTTGACCAGGCCCAGCGTCAGGCCGCGGCCCAGCGCGTCCAGCGTGGTGGCGCCCGTTCCCGCGCTGCCGATGCCGCTGCCTCCCAGGTTGGTGCCGCCCACGAAGCCGCTGCCATCCAGGCTGCCCGCGCCCGTCATCCACTGGATGCCGAATTCCGCGGCTGTTTCCTGGCTGACTTCCACGATCAGGCTTTCCACCAGCACCTGCGCGCGGCGCTGGTCCAGTTGGTCTATCACCTCGCGCAGGCTGCGGTACAAGGGCTCGGGTGCCGAGATGATCAGCGTATTGGTGGACGGATCGGCCTGTATGGTGGCCCCGCCGCCCGAATACGACACCGCCTCGCCCGCGCCGCCATCGTCGCGCTCTATCTGCTGCTGGCCGAACGAACTGCCGCCCAGCCCACCCGAACTGGAATTTGAACTGCCGCTGGACATGCCCACCGTGCGTGACGAGGCGGAACGGCCGGCATTACTGGTACTGCGTCCGGTCGAGGCGGCGCCGCCGGCCGCGCCCGCGCCGGCCATGCCTCGGTCGCCGGCGGCGGTGTTCAGGGCCTGCGAGGACAGCAAGCCGCCCAGCACCTCGGCCATGCGCGAAGCCTGCGCATTGCGCAGGTACACCACGTGCAGGTTGCCCGGGCGGGCCTGTTCCGAATCCAGCTTCTCGATCAGATTGCGGGCCAGCCGCGTGCGCGCCGGGCTGCCGGCGCGGATCAGCACACTGTTGGTGCGCGGGTCGGCCACCATGGCAACGCGCTGGGTCGGATCGCCGCTTTGCGCGTCCAGCAATTGCGTGGCCAGCGTGGCCAGGTCGCTGGCCACGCCGTATTTCACGGGCACCACGTCGGTATCGATGGCGCTGGGCACGTCCACCCGCGCAATCACGCGCGCGATGCGCTCGATGTTGTCGGCGTAGTCGGTCACCACCAGGGTGTTGTTGCCGGGGTAGGCATTGATGGGGTTATTGGGCGGCACCAGCGGCCGCAGCACCGGCAGCAGGTTCGCGGCGCTTTCGTACTTCAGCGAGAACACGCGCGTCACGACTTCGCTGCCGCGCGCGTCCCGGCCGAAATCCGACATGGCCACCGGCGCCGGCGCGCCCGATGGCCTGGGCGCATCGGCTACTACCCTGCTGCCCTGCAGCTTGGCATCGGACTCGGGCACCACGCGGGTCACGCCATCCACTTCCACGATGGCAAAGCCCTGCATGCGCAGCGCCCCCGCCAGCATGGCCACCGCCGTGTCGCGATCGACCGGACGCTCGGACACCAGCGTCAGCTTGCCCTTGACTCGCGGGTCCACCAGGTAATTGCGCTGTGTGAATAAGGACAGGGCTCGCAGCACGGCGGGAATATCCGTGTCGACGAAATTCAGGCTGACCCGGTTGTCACCGGGCAGCGCCTGGGCGTATGCGAAAGGCACAGGCATCGCGATATTGGCGACGGCCAGCACACAGGCCAGGGTGGTTTTTGCAAGGCGGCGCATGAGTTGTTCTTGACGGCTGGAGCAGTGAATTTGCGGCGAGTATACGGGGTACCCCTGAAACACTACGGTCATAATTCAAGGTCAATGTGGCGGGCTGGAAATCCTGGAAATTCCGAGTTTTTTGCATGCCATCATTCCGTTATGAAGCCACCGATCTGGTCGGCAAGATCGTGCACGGCACACTCGATGCCGAAACCGAACGCGGTGCGCGCAACCAATTGCGCGCACGCGGACTGTTGCCGCTGTCGACCTCGCCCGCCGCCTCGCGCGGCGGCACGGGCGGCGGTGC
>NZ_JAJMLX010000293.1 GCF_020991325.1 Bordetella petrii
GGCGTTCGGGCAGCGGCGCGGCCGCGTGGGCCTGCGCGGCGGCCTGCAGCGATTGGGCCAGCGCCTCGGGGAACACCTGGCTGCGCCGGGTTTCCAGATTGACGTGCACGGACAGCTGTTCCATGGTGGCGGCCAGGTAGTTGTCGCGAGTCTGGAACAGTTCCATCAGGCACAGCACGCGCTTGGTGTCGGCGCCCAGCACCCGAACGCGCAGTTCCAGCGGATCGCCGGCCAGCAGTTCACGGCGGTAGTTGACGGCGATGTCCACGGTGTAGATGCCGCAGCGCGAGGCGCGTGTATAGCTTTCACCCACGCCCAGCGGGTCCAGCAACTGGAAGCCGATGTGGTCGAACACCCGCACGTAGCGGGCGGCATTCATGTGGCCGTACAGGTCGGTCCAGTCGGGCTTGACGGTGAGCGCGATGCGGGGCAGTTCTGGCGCGTGGTCGGGCATGGGCGTGTTCCGTGTGGTCGGGTGGCGGGGCTACAACTGTTCGAAGCGTGCATAACGCTTGTCGGTGTATTCGCGTTCGGTGATCAGTTCGCGCACCACGGCGGCGGGCGGGCCGCGGCGCAGCCATTCCAGCATATGGTCGACCTGGTCGGGGGTGCCTTGCACCAAGGCCTGCACGGTGCCGTCTTCCATGTTCTGTACCCAGCCGGTCACGCCCAGCATGTGGGCGCGCCGCACCGTGGCGTGCCGGTAGCCCACGCCTTGCACCACGCCCTTGACGATGACGTGTACGGTTTCGTGTTGGGGGACTTGCATGTGTTCCTCTCGATGCGTAGGGGGCGGCGCGTATACTTGCTACGCCGTCCAGCCCCTGTGTTTTCCCATAGTGTCCCATGAACCCGAGCCTTGCCAAGATCACTTGCATTGAAGACCTGCGCGTGCTGGCGCAGAAGCGCGTGCCGCGCATGTTCTACGACTATGCCGATTCCGGCGCCTGGACCGAAGGCACATACCGCGCCAACGAGGCGGACTTCCAGCGCATCAAGCTGCGCCAGCGCGTGGCGGTGGACATGGAAGGCCGTACGTTGCGCACCACCATGGCGGGCGCCGATGCGGTCATGCCCGTGGCCATCGCGCCCACCGGCCTGACGGGCATGCAGCACGCCGACGGCGAAATGGTGGCGGCGCAGGCGGCGGCGGAGTTCGGCGTGCCGTTCACCTTGTCGACCATGAGCATCTGCTCGATCGAAGACGTGGCGCGCGCCACCGGCAAACCGTTCTGGTTCCAGTTGTACGTAATGCGCGACCGCGAGTTCGTGGGCAACCTGATCGACCGCGCCAAGGCCGCCGGCTGCTCGGCGCTGGTGCTGACGCTGGACTTGCAGATCCTGGGGCAGCGCCACAAAGACATACGCAACGGGCTGTCGGCGCCGCCCAGGCCCACCTTGGCCAACCTGGTCAACCTGGCCACCAAGCCGCGCTGGTGCCTGGGCATGCTGGGCACGCCGCGGCGTACCTTCGGCAATATCGTGGGCCATGCCAAGGGCGTGAAAGATCTGTCGTCGCTGTCGTCCTGGACGGCCGAGCAGTTCGACCCGCGCCTGAGCTGGGCCGATGTGGAATGGATCAAGCAGCGCTGGGGCGGCAAGCTCATCCTGAAAGGCATCCTGGACGTCGAAGACGCGCGCCTGGCGGCCGATAGCGGCGCGGACGCCTTGGTCGTCAGCAACCACGGCGGCCGCCAGCTCGATGGCGCCATGTCGTCCATCGCGGCTTTGCCTGCCATCGCCGACGCGGTGGGATCGCGCATCGAAGTGTGGATGGATGGCGGTATCCGTTCGGGCCAGGACGTGCTGAAGGCCGTGGCGCTGGGCGCGCGCGGCACCATGATCGGGCGCGCCTTCCTTTACGGGCTGGGCGCCCACGGCAAGGCCGGCGTGACGCGCACCCTGGAAATTCTGTACAAGGAAATGGACGTCACCATGGCGCTGTGCGGCCGCAAATCGCTGGCGCCGGGCGACCGCAGCGTGCTGCTGCCGGGCACGTATCCTGCCTGACTTCGGTGTCCGGCACCCTCGCGGGAGCCAGGCACCTGGCAATACCCGCGACATGCACACAGCCGCGGGCTTAAGGCATTGCCATGGCTGGTTTCCGGTTCGGGGCCGCAAAACCGCAAAATCTGCAAAGCGGGCATCGATACAGTGGGAACCACTGGAGGACGCATGAAATCCACGACCCGCATCCACTACGCCAACCGGCTGGAACCGGTGCTGCAATGGCTGGCCTCGCATCCCGATGCGTCGCCCGACCTGTACCACCTGGCCGACCTGGCGTGCCTGTCGCCCTATCATTTTCACCGCGTGTATCGCGCGTTGATGGGCGAGACGGTAAACGCCACGGTGCAGCGCATCCGCATGCACCGGGCGTCGGTGGACCTGGCCGGGGACCGGCCCATGCAACAGGTGGCGCAACGCGCCGGATACACATCGCAAGCCGCGTTCAACCGGGCTTTCGGTACGGTATTCGGCATGCCGCCGGGCCGCTATCGGCATGCGCGCTCCAGGCCCTTCAATCCCAAGGAGCTTGGCATGTATCCCACTACCATCGAGCAATTCCCCGGCGCCGCGCTGGCCACCCTGCCGCACCAGGGCGATTATCAGGAAATCGGCACGACCTTCGACCGCCTGTTCATGCTGGGCGCCAGCCGCAGCCTGATTGGCGCGGACACGCATTCGTTCGGCGTGTACTACGACGACCCCGCCCAGGTACCGGCCGACAAGCTGCGCTCGCGCGCCGGCTTCACGCTGCCCGAAGGCAAGGCGGCCGACCCGGTGTTCGAGCCCTTCGCGTTGCCGGCGGCGCGCTGTGCGGTGCTGGAATACACCGGCCCGTACAGCGAGATCGAGGCCGCCTACACCTGGCTGTTCTCGGAATGGCTGCCTGCCAGCGGCCACGAGACGCTGGACTTCCCGATGTGGGAAGAATACGTGAACGACCCCAAGACCACGCCCGCGGCCGAATTGAAAACACGCATCTACCTGCCGCTGGCCTGACGGACGGGTGTCTGGCACCCTGGCGGGAGCCAGACACCCGCGGTCCTCCGCTTCACGGCACGCTGGACCGCGGCGGGCTGTCGTTGATCTTGACGCTGAAGCTGCCGTCCAGGATGGTTTTCTTGCGGGCCTCGATGCTGGCGATCAGGCCGCCCGGCAGCTTGCCTTCGAAGGTGCCCAATGGCGACAGCATGGAACCTTCGTAGCGCATTTGCGAATACTTGCCGTAGTCGTCCGCCTTGAACGTGCCGCGCTGCACCATGGTGAGCGCCCGGTCGATGGTGGGGCCCATGTCCCACAGCGCCGAGGCGACGACGGTGTCCGGATACTGCGGTTGGGTATCGATGACATTGCCAATGGCCAGCTTGCCGCGTTCTTGCGCGGCCTCGGCCACGCCGAAGCGTTCGGCATACAGCACGTCCACGCCCTGGTCGATCATGGCCAGCGCGGCTTTCCTGGCCTTGGGCGGGTCGAACCACGAACCAATGAAGGCGACGCGGAATTCCGCATCGGGATTGACCTCGCGCACGCCATCCATGAAAGCGTGCATCAGGCGGTTGACTTCCGGAATGGGGTAGCCGCCCACCAGGCCGATCTTGCCGCTTTCGCTCAGGCCGCCGGCGATCATGCCCGTGAGGTAGGCGGGTTCCTGGATGTAGTTGTCGAACACTGAGAAGTTGGGCAGTTGCGGCCGGCCTGACGAGCCCATCAGGAAGCCCACCTGGGGATAGGCGCGCGCCACGCGGCGGGCGGCTTCTTCGGCGCGGAAAGCCTCGCCTACGATCAGTTGCGCGCCCTCTTCCGCGTGCTTGCGCAGCACACGCTCGTAGTAATCGTGGCTGACGTTCTCGGCGTAGCGGTAGTCGATGTCGCCACGGGTTTCGGCCAGCACCAGGGCCTTGTGCACGCGCGACACCCATTGCTGGCCGATGGGCACGGTATACACGCCCACCACCTTGATCTTGGCCGGGGCCCGGGCATATGCCTTGCCGGCCATCAGCGCGCCCAGCGCCACGCCCAGCCGCAGCAAGGTGCGGCGCCGTGCGCTGGCGGCACTGGGCGGCGAAATACGGAATGTCATGAACGCGGGGCTCCTGCACGCGATGCGAATAGGGTCGGGCGCGGCGCCGGTTGGCAAACCGGTACTGATAGTCGCTGCGAATGGATTATAGGCAGCTTGCCGCGCGCTGGATGCCCCCGGGTGCATAATCGGGTATCGAGCGCCCGTGACGGGCGCGTGCATGTCTATGGAGAAATCGATGCGACTGTTGTTTCTTGGCGCCGGCGGTACCGGCGGTTATTTCGGTGGGCGCGCCGCGCAGGCCGGCGCCGACGTGACGTTCCTGGTGCGCGAGGCGCGCGCCCAGGCCCTGGGAACGCAGGGCCTGCGCATTGAAAGCCCGCGCGGCGATGCGGTGGTCATGCCGCAGCTGGTTACCGACAGCCAGGTCGAGCACCCCTACGATGTGGTGGTGCTGAGCTGCAAGGCCTATGACCTGCCGAGCGCCATCGAGGCCATACGGCCGGCGGTGGGCCCGGACACGGCCATCCTGCCCATCATGAACGGGGTGCTGCAGTACGACATCCTGGACGCCGAGTTCGGGGCCGCCCGCGTGCTGGGCGGCCTGTGCCAGATCAACGCCACTCTGGGCCCGCAGGGCCAGGTGCGGCACCTGGGCCAGCACGCCGTGTTCGTGTTCGGCGAGCGTGCGGGCGAACCGCGCAGCGAACGCTGCGTGGCCCTGGAAGCGGCGCTGGCCGACGCGGCCTTCGACAGCCGCCTGAGCCCGGCCATTCAACAGGATGTGTGGGAAAAGTACGTGTTCCTGACCACGCTGGCCTCGGCCACCTGCCTGATGCGCGGCACGGTGGGACAGATCGTTTCCGCCGACGAGGGCGAGGGCCTGGTGCGCGACCTGCTGCGCGAATGCCAGCAGGTGGCGGCGGCTTCGGGCCACACAGTACGCGCGCAGGCCGATGCGGCGGCGCTGAAGGTACTGACCGACCGCGAATCGGGCATGACGGCGTCCATGTTCCGCGACCTGAGCCAGGGCGGGCGGGTCGAGGCCGAGCACATCGTGGGCGACATGCTGCATCGTGCGCGCACGCTGGGGCTGGATGTGCCCATGCTGCGCGTGGCCTGGACGCATCTGCAGGTGTATCAGGCACAGCGCGAAATAGTTGCATGATGCGCAACTGACTTTTCCGCGCGGCGGTGTATGCGCGTGCGGGCGCCACGGCTAGCATGGCTTATCCAAACCATTACAGGAGCACGCCATGAATATCGCCTTGATCGGCATTACCGGCCGCGTGGGGTCGCGCGTTGCCGATGAACTGCTGCGCCGTGGCCACCGGGTCACCGGCATCGCCCGCGACCCCGCCGCCGTGGTCGAGCGGCCCGGC
>NZ_JAJMLX010000294.1 GCF_020991325.1 Bordetella petrii
GGCAGGGCCCGCCACGCCGGGGCCCGCAGGCCCCGGCCCGGCGCGACAGAAGAAAACATTCCTCTTTCGCCCGTGCCAACAAGCCGATTACAGGTCCAGCAACAAACGCTGCGGATCTTCCAGCGCGTCCTTCATGGCCACCAGGCCCAGCACGGCCTCGCGGCCGTCGATGATACGGTGGTCGTACGACAGCGCCAGGTAGTTCATCGGGCGGATCACGATCTGGCCGTTTTCAACCACGGCGCGATCCTTGGTGGCGTGCACGCCCAGAATGGCCGATTGCGGCGGGTTGATGATGGGAGTGGACAGCATCGAACCGAACACACCGCCGTTCGAAATAGAGAACGTGCCGCCCGTCATTTCCTCGATGCCCAGCTTGCCGTCGGCCGCGCGCTTGCCGAAATCGGCAATCGTCTTCTCGATTTCGGCGATGGAAAGCTGGTCGGCATTGCGCAGGATGGGCACCACCAGGCCGCGCGGGCTGCCCACCGCGATACCGATGTCGAAGTAACCGTGGTAGATGATGTCCTTGCCGTCGATCGACGCGTTGATCAGCGGGAACTTCTTCAGCGCGGCCACGGCGGCCTTCACGAAGAACGACATGAAGCCCAGCTTGATGCCGTGCTCTTTCTCGAACTTTTCTTTGTACTTGTTGCGCAGGTCGATGACGGCCTGCATGTTGACCTCGTTGAACGTGGTCAGGATGGCGTTTTCCTGTTGCGACTGCAGCAGGCGCTCGGCGATGCGGGCGCGCAGGCGGCTCATGGGCACGCGCTGCTCTGGACGGCCGTCCAGCGACACCGAGGTGGGCGCCGGCGCCGCGGCCGACTTGGCCGGAGCGCTGGCAGCCTGGGCATCGGCCTTGGTCACGCGGCCATCGCGGCCGGTACCAGCCACGCTGGCGGCATCCACGCCCTTTTCCGACAAGATTTTCGACGCGGCGGGCGACGCCACGCCAGACGAACCCGACGACGCCGGCGCAGCGGCGGCCTTTTCGGCAGCCTTTTCCGCCTTCTCGGCCTTCTCTGCCTTGGGCTCTTCGGCCGGAGCGGCAGCCGCTTCAGCCTTGGCAGCCGTATCGATCTTGGCGATCAGTTGCCCCGACGTAACCGTGCTGCCGTCGCCTTCGACGATATCGGCCAGCACGCCCGACGCAGGCGCCGGCACTTCCAGCACAACCTTGTCGGTTTCGATTTCGATCAGGATTTCGTCCGCTTCGACAGCGGCGCCCTTCTGCTTCTTCCAGGTAAGCAGCGTGGCTTCCGACACGGATTCGGACAATTGGGGGACAACAACGTCAGTAATGGCCATGGTAATGAGTTCCGTTGATTGAGAGTTCGATGTCAGCTGGACTTACTTGGTCAGCATGAAGCCTTTGTACTTGGCGGCGAAAGCCTGCTCCAGCAGCGCCTTCTGTTGTTCCTGGTGCTTGGCCAGGTAACCCACCGCGGGCGATGCCGACGCCGGGCGGCCGGCATACCCGAGCTTCTGGCCTTCGGCCATGTTCTCGTACAAGTGATGCTGGACATAGAACCACGGGCCTTGATTTTGCGGTTCGTCTTGCACCCAGACGACTTCGGTCGCCTTGCCGTACTTGCGCAATTCCGTTTCGAACGACTTGTGGGCGAACGGGTAAAGCTGTTCCACACGGATGATGGCGAT
Source organism: Bordetella petrii (assembly GCF_020991325.1). Lineage (GTDB taxonomy): Bacteria > Pseudomonadota > Gammaproteobacteria > Burkholderiales > Burkholderiaceae_B > Bordetella_A > Bordetella_A petrii_E. The sequence continues at coordinate 1,663 of NZ_JAJMLX010000294.1, forward strand.
GTGGTCGGCCTGGCGCTCGCGGCGGGCATTCACCAGGTCGTAGTAGACCTTGCCCGAGCAAGCCAGCACGCGCTTGACCTTGGCCGCGTCGATGGCGTCGTCGACCTCGCCGATGACCGGACGGAAGCTGCCGCCGGCCAGGTCGGTGAGCGGCGAGCCCGCGTCTTTATTGCGCAGCAGCGACTTGGGCGTGAAGATCACCAGCGGCTTGCGGAACGGCCGGATCATCTGGCGGCGCAGCAGGTGGAAGATCTGCGAAGCCGACGTGGGCTGCACGACCTGGATGTTGTTGTCGGCGCACAGCTGCAGGAAGCGCTCGATGCGGCCCGACGAGTGTTCCGGACCCTGGCCTTCGTAGCCGTGCGGCAGCATCAGGGTCAGGCCCGACTGGCGGCCCCACTTGGCCTCGCCCGAGCTGATGAACTGGTCGATGACGACCTGGGCGCCGTTGACGAAATCGCCGAACTGCGCTTCCCAGATGGTGAGCGTATTGGGTTCGGCGCTGGAATAACCGTACTCGAAGCCCAGCACCGCCTCTTCGGACAGCACCGAGTCGATCACGGTGAACGGCGCCTGGCCGTCGGAGACATTCTGCAGCGGGATATAGGTGCCGTCGTTCCAGCGTTCGCGGTTTTGGTCGTGCAGCACGGCGTGGCGGTGCGTGAACGTGCCGCGGCCCGAATCCTGGCCGGTAATGCGGATGGCGTAGCCCGAGGACACCAGCGTGGCGAAAGCCAGGTGCTCGCCCATGCCCCAATCGAGATTCATCTCGCCCTTGGCCATGTTGCGGCGGTCGTTCAGCAGCTTGTTCACCAGGGGGTGCACGGTAAAGCCTTCCGGCACCGTGGTGATGCGCTCGCCGATGCGCTTCAGTTCGGCCAGGGGCACGGCCGTGTCGGCCTGGTCTGTCCATTTGGCGCCCAGGAACGGCGACCAGTCGATGGCGTACTTGCTCTTGTAGTCGGTCAGGACAGGTTCGATGGTGCGCTGGCCGTCTTCCATGAGCTGGCGGTAATCCTTCACCAGTTGGTCGCCTTCGCCCTCGCCCAGCACGCCCTGCGCGGTGAGCTTGTCGGCGTACAGCTTGCGGGTGCCGGGATGGTGGCCGATGCGCTTGTACATCAGCGGCTGCGTCAGCGACGGGGTGTCTTGCTCGTTGTGGCCCAGCTTGCGGAAGCAGACGATGTCCAGCACGATATCGTGGCGGAACTGCATGCGGTAGTCCAGCACCAGCTTGGTGGCGAACACCACGGCCTCGGGGTCGTCGCCGTTCACGTGGAACACGGGCGCCTCGATCATCTTGGCCACGTCGGTGCAATACAGCGTGGAACGCGAATCGCGCGGGTCGGACGTGGTGAAACCGATCTGGTTGTTGATGACGATGTGCAGCGTGCCGCCCGTGCCGTAGCCGCGGGTTTGCGCCAGGTTCAGGGTTTCCATGACCACGCCCTGGCCCGCGAAGGCGGCGTCGCCGTGCACCAGAACCGGCAGCACTTGCTTGCCCTCGTGGTCGCCACGGCGTTCCTGGCGCGCACGGACGCTGCCTTCGACCACCGGATTGACGATTTCCAGGTGCGACGGGTTGAACGCCAGCGACAGGTGCACCGGACCGCCACGGGTGGAAATATCGCTGGAAAAACCGTTGTGGTATTTCACGTCGCCGTCGGTCAGGCCTTCGGCGTGCTTGCCTTCGAACTCGGCGAACAGGTCGCCGGGCATTTTGCCCATGATGTTCACAAGCAGGTTCAGGCGGCCGCGGTGGGCCATGCCGACCACGATTTCCTGCACGCCGGATTCACCGGCGTGATTCACCACTTCGTCCATCGAGGCGATGAAGCTTTCGCCGCCTTCCAGCGAGAAGCGCTTCTGGCCGACATACTTGGTATGCAGGAAACGCTCGAGCCCTTCGGATTCGGTCAGCTGCTGCAGGATGTGGCGCTTTTCTTCGGCGGTGTAGGAAGCCGCGCCGAAGGTTTTTTCCAGGCGTTCCTGGATCCAGCGCTTGGCGGCCGGATCGGAAATATGGGTGAATTCGGCACCGATGCTGCGGCAATACGTGTCGCGCAGCGCCTTCAGGATATCGCGCAGCGTCATGGTGCTGGCGGTAGTGAAGTAGGTGTTGGTAGCCGAATACGTCTGGTCCAGGTCGGCTTCGGTCAGGCCGTAGAACGACGGATCCAGTTCGGGAATGGGGGGGCGTTCCTGGCGCTTGAGCGGATCGAGATCGGCCCAGCGCGAGCCCAGCGAGCGGTAGGCGGCGATCAGCGACTGCACCGAGACCTGCTTGCTGGCCATGGACAGGTCGGGTTGCACCGACTGCTGCACGAAGCCATTGCTGCGGGCACGCAGCGCAAAGGACTCGACGATGGGGGCGTGCGCCTGGTCGCGCGTGGATTCCTGGCCGTCGGTGGCGGGCGCATGCTGCAGCTGGTCGAAGTACTCGCGCCAGTTGTCAGGTACCGATCCGGGATTGTCGAGATAGGACTCGTAGAGTTCTTCGACGTAGGGGGCGTTTCCGCCAAACAGATAGGAGGAAGATAGGGATTCTGATTCGGAAGACATATATTGCTTCACCTTGACGAGTGCTTCACTCGGTGCGATGCAGGAAAACCTTCCGCGACACGGGCTTCCCGTTAGCGGATAGCAGGGGCAGAAGGCGCGTACAAGCCTCGAAAGCCTATGGCCCAAAAGTATAACCCTTAGAAATTACGCCTGTCTCGCCGCCGCGGCGCCGATCGGCCCGACCGGTCGGCATGGCGGCATTCCGCGGCAGAATGCGCCGTGCAACATCCTGGATGATGCCGTCTACGGCCCCCGATTGTCCGCCATCGGACCAGGGCGGCTGCCCTGCCGCCCTGTGACGCGAAAACCACGCGCTAGGTCCGGGCCTGTGCCCCGGCCAGCGTGCGGCGGTAGAACAACACGGCCACCAGGGCGAATACCGCCAACCCCAGCCAGGACGCCGTCTGGGCGAACCCGTCGCCCGCCAGGGCCAGCGGCGCATCGCTGCCCGTGGCGCCGATAATGGCGGCCATGCGGCGCGCTTGCTCGCCATCGTTGATCCGCCCCATCAGGTCGATCGGCTGACGGCTACGAAACACGAGCACGAGCTGCGCCAAGTCGCTCTGGATCTTCACCCGCGAACCGGCCACGACCGCGCCGTCGATACTTTTCCGGCCACCGACCAGCAGGTGCTCCAGATCGCGGCACGCGTAGCTACTCAGCACCGGCTTGCGCAGCAGCCGCGTGGTGCGAATATCGATCCAGCGTTCGTCGTCGCGCCAGCAGAAATGCGCTTCGCGCAGCGGACCGGCAAACCAGCGCGCGCGCATCAGCTTGCGGCCGATCCAGATCAACAGCACGCCCGCGCCGGCGACGAACACACCGAAGACGCCAAGCCCGAGCCATTCGTACCACGCATGCAATTCGTCACGGGTGACGCTCCCGGCAAGCAGCGGTACGCCCGTCATGCAGGCCAGTCCCAACGCACTCAGTCCGAAGCCGAACGACCACCACACGAAGTGACCCATGCGCATGCGCCGCGGCGACAGGATCAGGTCCCGGCCGTCGGGCACGCACGCATAGCCGGCCTCGAACACCCACCGGTCCGGCGTCAGCGGCCAGATCATCATGCAGATCAAGCCCAGTGCGCCCAGCGCGACTGTGGCCCAACCCAGGATTGCTTCGACGAGAGGCGGCATAGGCGTACCCGATTGCGATCCATTGCGCTGCGCGAAACGTACGTC
>NZ_JAJMLX010000295.1 GCF_020991325.1 Bordetella petrii
GGCGGAGGCCACCGGCGCCGGGGCGGGCGCCGGCGCGGGCCGGCTGGCCAGGTAGTAGGCGAGTGCCGCCAGGACAATACCTGCCGCCAGCAAGACAGCGGCGAGAATCTTACTTGCGCCGGTCATAGCGGCTCCTGTGTGATTTGAATAGTGGCGCGGGCCGACAGCGTCTGCGGGATCAGCCCGTCAGCGCTGCCGCCCGCTACGAGCCTGACCAGGCCCTGGAAAGATTGCAGCAACGGCCACTGCGCCACGTCGTAGCGCAGCACCACATCCATGCAGCCCACGGCCACGCCGCCCGTGCCCGTCCAGGCGCAGGCCACGGGCACGGCCGTGCGGTTGCATTCCACGCTGGTGCCAGGGCCGAACACATTCACGGCGGCGTCGCACGCCACGGCCTGCACATCGGCCAGCCCGGCATAGCGCGCCTGCAGACCGGCGCGCGCGCCTTCGCCCGCGGCGGCCGACAATTGTTGTTGCGCCCAGAAAATGGCGCCATAACCGACAATGGCCAGAAGTATCAGCAGCAACACCGTCAGCACCATGGCGAACTCCACCGCCGCCACGCCACGCTGGCGGCCGCGTCCGGCCCGTTGGGTAAATGAACGCCGCGCCATCATGTCAGGCCCCTTCGGCCCCGGCCAGATCGCTCAGGCGCACCGATGCGCGCGCCTGCAGGAAGTCGGGCACCATGGCGCGCGCGATCAAGGGCAGATTGGGAATCAGGGGATGCGCGCCATAGGAATACTTGACGATGACTTCCAGTTGATCGTCGGCCAAGGCCAGACCGCTGCATGCCGCATCCGCCGTGGCGCTGAGCGGTCCGCCGCTGCCGCATACCGCCACGGCCAATGGCGCGCCGGACACCGCGGTGATCCAATCCGCCTGCTGCAAAGCCATGGCGCGCGCCGCATCGGCCCGCAACTGCATATGCCCCGCGCCGGCCTGCCATTGCAGCGCCTTGCGGGCTCCGTCCTGCGCAGCCAGGTTCAGCGACTGCTGCGCCGTGAAAATCATGCCGTACATCATGATGCCGTACAGCACCAGGAAGAACACTAGGAAGACCATGGCGAATTCAACGGCATAAGCGCCACGCTGAGCGCGCCGGCCGCGAGATAGCTGACGTAAGGTACTCGCCGCCATTGCGGTGCCGGCGCCCACCAGCGCGCTGCCAGCAGGTAAAGGGCGGCATGCACGCCTGCCAGCAGACTGCCCACCGCCAGAACCAGCAGCAACATCTTGGGCCCCAGAATCAGGCCGTATATGGCGATGGCCTTGACGTCGCCCGCTCCCATCGCGCGCCGCATCCACAAGGGCACGAACAACACGGCCACCAGGAAGCCCGCCAGCGACAGGCCCCAACCCGGCCACAGCGGTGGATACTGCCACCCCGCGCCCAGCATGGCGGCGCTCGCCCACAGCATCTGCAGGCAAGCGGCCGCCACGATCAGCGCATTGGGAACCCTGCGGCGGTATCCATCGGATGCCGCCAACAGTAGATTCCAGAGGATGAACAACACCCACCACAGCAACTCCCCTTGAGACAACGTGTCACCCTTTAGTGATGAGTGCCAGCCGCGCGTAACCGGCAAAAGGCCAAGTCATGCCGTAGCCGGTTGACGCCAGCACATCACAGATGCGACAAGTGTTAACCCGTCCAGTGATCACGGAGCGGGAGTAGGCGTGGTGCCACCTATGGTCTGGAGTTTGGCGGAGATCGTTTCAAAGAAATCTGCCAGACCGCCGGTCAAAGCGGTTATGACCACCCCCAACCCCGCCACCAACAACGCCGCCAGGATCGCGTATTCCAGCGTGGTAACGCCCTCTTCATCATTCCAGAACTTCAAAAGTTGCTCTTTCATTTCTCTCTCCATGCAGATGCATGTCCATACAGCCCCGGCCGCCGCCGCTGCGTTGCGGCAAGCAGGCCACCCTGCCCCGGCCCCATGCCGGGGTGCTCACCCGCGTTTCATCGCGCCGGGGGCATGCCGCCCTCGGCCACGGAAGCGCCGGATCCGATCAGCGCATCCACGCGTTGCGCCAGCTTCTGGCGGAACCGCAGGGATGAGCGGTGCAATTGCCAGCGCAGCAACAGCAGCGTGGCAATCGACAAACCGAACACGATGTACGGCAGAGACGCGCCGCCTATCAAGAAGCCCGTGAACGCGCGGGGCGCGGTGCACACCATGGTGCCCGCCGCCGCCGCCGTGTAGTGCATGCCGCAAACCGCCAGCCCCATGACCGCCGCGGCCAGCACGCGCTGCCAGGTGGTTTGCACATGGAAGGCCAGCCACAGCGCGGCCGTGGCGGCAACCACGGTAATCAGCACCGACACCACGATCAGCCCCGGGCTCCACAGAAACAGCGCCGGGATGCGCATGGCGGCAATGCCCACATAGTGCATGGCCGCAATGCCCAGGCCAGCCACCACGCCGCCCACCATGCAACGCAACACCGAAAAGCGTTCGCGCGCCACATACCACAGCGCCAGGCCGGAACACAGCACGGCCAGCAGGAAACTGAGCAGCGTCAGCCACACCTGGTAGCCCGCATCGAAAGGCATGGACTGCGCCTGCATGCCGATGAAATGCATGCTCCAGATGCCGATGCCACCCATCGATACCGCGGCGATACCCACATAGGACAGCCACGATCGCCCGTCGGCCGCGGCAGCACGGATGTGCGCCGCGGCCGTCAGGGCCACGTAGGCGCCATAGGCCGCGATGAGGAACGACAAGATCACCAAGCCCAGGGCGAACGACAAGGGAACGATTTCACCGGGTGTCATGACGTTTCCGCTCTGCCCCGCCTGCTGCTGTTTGCCTTGGGCAAAAAGCGCCGGCGGGCACAATTCCATAAAGATTCAGGTAACCAACCGTAGTAATTACGATTTCACAACGTAGAAGATAGTCTCAACTAATGACAGATAAATAGCATTAGGGTTATTACTTAATTTATTTTTATATTTCCGACTATCCTAACTTATCGGAGCAATAAGTCCAGATAATGGTGAAAACAATCAATAAAATGCAGCATTTACGTTACATATAGGCATATTTGCCGCATTGAAACTATATTAATGCGTCAATTTTGTATATTTTCTTTACGACATCGCGCGAAAAACTTTATCTATGTGGCAACATGTGGAATTCTTAAAAAGAATTTTGTTTCAATCTTGTTGGAGGCCCGAAGTGTGACGCGGCCACCACACTTTTGCTGACTTTGCAGTCCATGACAGCCTTCCTGCGCGCCGGTGTACTTGCCTCTTTCTCGCTGCCGGCCCTGCTGGCGGCGGCAGATGCCGTGGCCGAGGGGCCGTTGCGCGGCAACCCTGTCGATGCGCTGCCCCGCATCCAGACACCCGCCAATACCGGCGCCCCACAGCCGCAGCCCACGTTGCAGGCCCCTACGCCGGAACAGCAGGCCGTGCAGGCTCGCCTGGCGCAGCGCATCGTGCCGCGCAATTTCGACGTGGCGGGCGTGCGCGCTCTGCCCTTCGACGAGGTCGCCGCGTACTTGACGCCACTGGCCGGCAAGGAAACCACGGTGGGCGCGCTGGTCACGGAAGTGAACAAGATCACCGAGCTGTACCGTGAACGCGGCTACCCCCTGTCATTCGCCTTGCTGCAGAACCAGTCGTTCGCCAATGGGCTGGTCGTGGTGACGGTGGTGGAAGGCTATATCGGCAACGTGCGCATCGACGGCGACATCGGCAACGCCCGCGACAGGCTGGAAAGCCTGGCCGCGCCGCTGCTGGAGGAAAAGCCGCTGACGCAGCCCACGCTGGAACGCGTGCTGAATTTGATGCGCACCGTGCCCGGCGTGCAGTTCCAGCCCAGCCTGGACCTGCCGCGCCGCGCCGACGGCGCAACCGAACTGGTGCTGGCGGCCACGCGCCGTCCGGTAACGGCCAATGGCGGCGTGGCGGACCTGGGCACCGGCATGCAGCCGCTGGTGAACGTGGCGGCCAACAGCCTGACGCCCATGGGCGAGCAGGTGAAACTGACCAGCAGCATTCCGCTGAATACCGACGATGTGCGCTTCGTGGCGGCGGAAATCGCCGTGCCGCTGAACGCCGACGGGCTGACGCTGCATGTCGACGCCCACCACTACCGCTCGCATCCGCAAGACGACGCGGTGGAACGCCTGGGCTTTGACCGCCAGGTCACCAATAACCGGGTCGCGGTGGGCCTGAGCTATCCGCTGTTGTTGAACAATCGGCGCTCGTTGACCGCCACGGCGGACGTGTACGCGGTGAATGCCGAAGACCTGTACGAGTCGCGCAGCAACGACTACTGGCTGCGGCAGGACGTGGACGTGCGCGCGGCCACGGCCGAATTGCGCTACCGCGACGTGCTGCCCAGCCGGTCGACCGAAATCGGCCTGGGCGTGTCGCAAGGGTTCAATGCCGCGGGGGCCGGCAAGAAGGTCGACACCAATTACGGCTATACCGGGGTACCCGATGTGGCGCTGAACTTCACCCGCTACAACCTGGATGTGCGGCAGACATTCTCGCTGCCCGCGCAATTCGGGCTGGTGCTGAGCGGCGCGGGCCAGTACACGGATGACGTGCTGCCCAGTTCGGAACAGGTGTCATACGGCAGCTGGCGCTATGCCATGGGCTACCCGCAGGGCGAGAAAAGCGGCGACAAGGGCGTGGGCCTGTCGGCCGAGATCAATCGCCGCTTCGGAGTGGGCTGGAAATACCTGACCAACGTGCAGCCGTATGCGATGGTGGACTACGCGCGCACCTGGTACAACAACCGCGCCATCCAGAACAACAATCCCGGCCACCTGTCATCGGTAGGCCTGGGCATGCGCTTCACCGATGACAAGTACTACCTGTTCGATGTGAACGTGGCCAAGCCCGTGGGCTCGCGCACCCTGGAAAACGGCGACCGCGACCTGCGCTTCAACGCCAACTACTCGCTGTTCTACGACGCGTTCTGACGCGGGCCCGCCGCTGGCAACGTTACGTAACATCGCCCGTAACGTAACGTCATCTACCCGTGAAACCGTAACATTCGCAGGATCCCCAACGTCTCAAGTTTGGGATGTTCGGCATTCAGGGAAAATCTCCAAAATCCCGATTACGCGTTGATTTGAAAACAGAATTTCTCGTGCCAGCGAGAAATTTTCAAGCCGTTTCGGGCTGCTTCAAGACGTTGGCATGAATTGTGCTTCAAGGGACATAACCGGCGCATCGGTGACGCCGAACCGTTCCACACAGGAGTGCGATCATGTCAGAGAAAAATTCCAATGCACGTCGCTATCAACGAGTTTTAGTCCGGACGGCCACGGTGGCCGCGCTGGCCCTGGCGCTGGCCGCTTGCGGCGGCGGCAGTGGCGGCAAGAAAACGGCGGGCATCCCCCCGGGGGTGGGCGGCGATGGCGGTGGCGGC
>NZ_JAJMLX010000296.1 GCF_020991325.1 Bordetella petrii
GGGCCCGCAAAGCGTAGCCGGGGAACTGGCGCTGCGCGTGCCGCGCCTGTTCGAACTGTGGTCGCTGGGCGGGGCGCGGCAGGGGCAACTACCCGCTACACTGCCGGTGGCCGGCGGGGCGCCGCCGCAGGTGCAGAACCTGGACCTGCCCGCCTACGGCCAGGCGACAGGCCTGGTGTTGTTGCCGGCCGTGCTGATGCAGGCCCGCGGCAGCGACGCCCTGGTGCGCGACTGGCCGCAGCCTTCGGTGGACTACAACCAGAACCAGGGCTATGCCCTGCAGTGGTTCTCGTTCGCCGCGATCGCCGCCCTGGCCTGGCTGGCGGTTGCCTGGCGCGCGTGGCGACGCCATCGCCAGGCAGGCTAGGCCCGCCCGATATTCATCGATACCTATACGATATTCAGGAAAACAGACTCGTGGCTCGCGAAACCTCCACTACAAACGCCCCCGCCAGGAAACGCTCGCTGCTGCCGCTGGTGCTGGTCTTTCTGTGTTCGCTGGCGCCCATCCTGGCGGCCATCGTGGTGTACAACAACCCCCAGTGGTGGCCCGACGAAGCCAGCAACTATGGCGCCTTGCTGGATCCGCAACGCCCCATTCCGCCGGCCAGCGAACTGCAGCTGACCACCCTGGACGGCCAGCCCTTCGACCTGAAAAGCCTGGAAGGCAAATGGCTGCTGTTGAGCGCGGGCCCGGGCGACTGCCCCGAAGCCTGCGCGCGCAAACTGTTCATTACCCGCAACTCGCACGCCAGCCAGGGCAAGAACGTCGATCGCCTGGCGCGCGTGTGGTTCATCACCGACGACGCCGAAGTGCCCGCCAAAGTGCTCGAAGCCTACAAGGGTACGGTCATGGTGCGCGCCCGGCCCGAGCAACTGGCGCGTTTCCTGCTGGCGCGCGATACCGTGGCAGGCCAGCCCGGCCTGCTCGACCCCATCTGGGTCATCGATCCGCTGGGCAATCTGATGCTGCAGTTCCCGGCCAATGCCGACGGTGTCAAGGTGCGCAAAGACATCAGCAAACTGGTCTATAACTCGCGCGTCGGCTAGGTTCCGCATTCATCATGGATCGCATCAAAACACGCTACCGCAAGCTGGTGTTCTTCACCTGGTTCCTGACGCTGGACTTGATCATGTTCGGCGCCTTCGTGCGCCTGACCGATTCCGGCCTGGGCTGCCCCGATTGGCCGGGCTGTTATGGCAAGTTGACGCCGCTGGGCGCCATGGGCGACATCCACCAGGCTTCGCAAGCCATGCCGTTCGGGCCCGTGACGCTGTCCAAGGCCTGGATCGAAATGATCCACCGCTATGTCGGGGCCTTTCTGGGCATGCTGATCATCGCCATTGTGTTCATGGCCTGGCGCTACCGGCGCGAACTGGGCCGCTCGCCCGCACTGGCCATTGCCACCCTGGTGGCCGTGTGCGTGCAGGGCGCATTCGGGGCCTGGACAGTCACGCACAAACTGATGCCGGCCGTGGTGACGGCGCACCTGGTGTTCGGCCTGTCGGTACTGGCGCTGATGACCTGGCTGTCGGCGCGCGAACGCCCGCATCTGCCTATTGCCGCCGCCGCGGCGCGCTGGCGCCCCTGGCTGGTGGGCGGCATGCTGCTGCTGCTGGTGCAGATCACGCTGGGCGGCTGGGTCAGCACCAACTACGCCGCGCTGGCCTGCCTGGATTTTCCCACCTGCCATGGCCAGTGGCTGCCCGACATGGACTTCCACAGCGGGTTTTCCGTGATACGCGGGCTGGGCGAGCTGCCGTCCGGCGAAATGATCTCGCAGAATGCGCTAACCGCCATTCACTGGGTGCACCGCAATTTCGCCTTCATCGTGCTGGCCTACCTGGGCGTGCTGGCCTGGCGGCTGCGCGCCGAACCGGGGCTGCGCGGCCCGGCCACCCTGGTGATGGCGCTGCTGGCGGCGCAATTGTTCACCGGCCTGACCACCATTTTCTTCCAGTGGCCCCTGCTGATCGCCGTGCTGCATAACGGCGGCGCGGCCGGGCTGACGCTGGCGTGCGTGGTCATGCTGGTGCGCCTGGCCACGGCCGGCCACGCCCCGGCGCGGGCCCTGGAGCCGCAGCCCGTTTAAAATAGCCGCCATGACCAGTCTTGCCGCCCCCCAAACCGGACTGCTGCGCCAGTATCTTGTGCTGACCAAGCCGCGCGTGACACAGCTTGCCGTGTTCTGCGCCATTATCGGTATGTTCCTGGCCGTGCCGGGCATGCCAGACCCCAGCCGCGTTGTGTTCGGCACCGTGGGCATCTGGCTGCTGGCGGCCGCGGCCTTCGCCATCAATTGCCTGATCGAACAGGAAATCGATGCGCGCATGCTGCGCACCGCCCGTCGCGCCACCGCGCGCGGCACCATCTCGTCCAACCAGGTCATCACGCTGTCCGGCCTGCTGGGTGGCACCGGCATGCTGGTGCTGTATCACCTGGTGAACCCGCTGACCATGTGGCTGACGTTCGCCACCTTCGTGGGCTATGCGGTCATCTATACCGTCATTCTCAAGCCGCGCACGCCGCAGAACATCGTCATCGGAGGCCTGTCGGGCGCCATGCCGCCCGCCCTGGGTTGGGCCGCCGTGGCCGATGCCGTGCCGGCCGAGGCCTGGGTGCTGGTGCTGATCATCTTCATCTGGACCCCGCCGCATTTCTGGGCCCTGGCGCTATACCGCAACCACGATTACGCCAAGGCCGGCCTGCCCATGCTGCCGGTCACCCACGGGCAGCGCTTTACCCGCCTGCATATCCTGCTGTACAGCCTGGCCTTGGTGGCCACCACCGTGCTGCCCTATGTCATCCGCATGAGCGGGCTGCTGTACCTGGTGTGCGCGCTGGCCCTGGGCGGGCTGTTCGTGGCGTACGCCTGGCGCCTGTACCGCCAGTACAGCGACGCGCTGGCGCGCCGCATGTTCCGCTTTTCCATTCTGTACCTGGCGCTGCTGTTTGCCGCCTTGCTGATGGACCACTGGGCCGCGCTGCTGGCCTGAGGAGACCTGTTTCATGTCCGCGTTTTCCACTTACCGCCGCGCGCTGCTGCGCGGCGCGGCGGCCGTTGCGCTGGCCGGCGCCCTGGCGGCCTGCGGCGAACCCGCGCCCAGTTTCAAGGGCAACGACATCACTGGCACCAAGCTGGGCCAGGCCATGTCCCTGACCGACCACAACGGCCAGCCCCGCACCCTGAAAGATTTCGCCGGCAAAGCGGTGGTGGTGTTCTTCGGCTTTACCCAGTGCCCCGATGTGTGCCCCACGTCGTTGGCGGAACTGTCGCAAGTCATGCAGAAGCTGGGCGACGATGCCGACCGCGTGCAGGTGCTGCTGATCACGGTCGACCCAGAGCGCGACACGCCCGATATCCTCAAGCAATATGTAACCACGTTCGATTCGCGCTTCCTGGGCCTGACCGGCACGCCCGAACAGGTCAAGCAGGCGGCGGCGTCGTTCAAGGCCTACTACGCCAAGGTGCCTACCGAAGGCGGCAAGAACTACACCATGGACCACACCGCGGCCTTCTACCTGTTCGACGCCGAGGGTGAATCGCGCGTGCTGGCCAACAATACCCTGGGCGCCGACGCCCTGGCCCACGACATCAAGGCGCTGCTGCCTTGACCGGGCGCCTGGCTTCCGCCAGGGGCCGGGCGCCGGCGGGATTTACTCCGCCCCATGGGCGGCGCGCCACCCCCGGTATGCCGCCAGCGCCGCCTCATCCAGTTCGGCGGATGCGATTTCCCGCCGATGGCCGATGATCATCAGCGCATAAGGGGTGGCCAGGGCGGCGGCTTCGGCGCACAGGCGCGCCTCTTCGCCCTGCGAGGGCAGGCGGTTGCGCCAGAAATTGATGGCTTGTTCCAGTTCGGGCAGCGGAATCGGCTTATCCATGGCGGCCATTGTCCCAGAATGCAGGCAGATCGTCCGCGCAGGCCTTGCAAAGCGTCACGATCGCAACACGTCGATACCGCGCCCAAATGCTATACAACGGGCCGTACCGTTGATGGAGAACCATCGTGAATACTCCCGTATCCAATAACGCGTCACCGCGTCGCAACCTGCACCCCTTGCTGGCCAGCGCCGCGGTGGCGGTCATCCTGGTGTGCAGCCTGGCCGTCGCCGCCCTGATGGGCTGGCTGCCCCGGCCCTGGGCCGAGACATCCGGCCAGCCGCCCCTGCACGAGGCGCAGGCGCAGGCCGAGGCCGAAAGCGGCCCACAGGCAGATGCACGGGAAGCCGATCAGGATGAACACGACGGCCATCCACGCGGCGTTCATCCCGTAGTCGCCGGACAGGCGGACCGTCGTCGCGGCGGTCAGCACCATCATCCATGCCTTCGGATTGATCCACTGGAAAGCGGCGGCTTCGATGAACGTCCTCGGCCGCGGCTTGCCGCCGTGTGCCTTCACTTCGCCCGACGTGCCGATGCGCCACGCGAGGTACAGCAGGTACGCGGCGCCCACCCATTTCAGCACCGCGAACAGATGCTCCGACGCCTGCATGATCGCGCCAAGTCCGCATCCGACCGCGCCGATCAGGATCAGGTCGGACAGCGCAGCGCCGGCGATGCCGTACGCAGCGATGCGCATGCCGCGCGTGGCGCCGTTGTTCAGCGCCAGCAGCATCGTGGGGCCGGGCATGACCGTGACGGCGGAGACGGCAATGACGTACAGCAGGAGCGTTGTCGTGTTCATGGCGCGGTGCGTCGGTGGAGGAGGGAGGACGTCAGTTTAATGTGCGTCGATCGCGCATGCCGCGGCTTGCCTCACTCCCCCATCGCCACGCCTTCCCGCCGCGGATCCGCGCCGCCGAACCACACCGTCTGCCCCTGCACGTTCAGCCGCTGGATCCCCTGCAGCCCCGAGTTCATCTCGACGACCCGCACGTCGTGCCCGCGGCCCTTCAGCCCGTCGGCGAGCGCCTCCGACACACGACTGCGTTCCAGCTGGGTCGGCCCGTTCATCGACCCGAAGTTCGGCAGCGCGATCGCCTGCTGCATCGTCATCCCCCAGTCGAGCACGCCCACCAGCGTCTTCGCGACGTGATTGATGATCGCGGGGCCGCCGGCCGAGCCGACGATCATCGTCACCTGTTTCGTCTTCTTGTCGAATACGAGTTCCGGCGACATCGCCGAGCGCGGCCGCTTGCCCGGCTGCACGCGGTTCGCGACCGGCCGGCCGTTGTCGTTCGACACGAACGAGAAGTCGGTGAGCTGGTTGTTCAGCATGAAGCCGCGCACCATCAGCCGCGAGCCGAACGCATCTTCGACGCTCGTCGTCATCGACAGCGCCTGGCCGTAACGGTCGACGATCGCGATGTCGGACGTCGACGGCAATTCGGGGCTGCGGTCGTCGGCCAGCGCGAGCGTCGCGCCCTGCGGTGTGCCGGCC
>NZ_JAJMLX010000297.1 GCF_020991325.1 Bordetella petrii
GCCCCAAAGGCATCGCCATGAACACACCTACGCAGGGAGTCCGGATGACGGAGCACACTAACAAGCAATTCGACGCCTACGGCTGGCATGCCGCCGCGCTGATCGTGGCATTGGCGGCCGTGCTGGCCAGCGCCATCGCCGCCCTATTGCCGGGCGCGCGGCGCGGCGGCGTGAAGGGGTAGCGGCTCAAGCGGCACGTAGCGCAACCGGCATGCCGGCTACGCCGGCGGTGGCCGCCTACGCAACCCGGATAATCAGCTTGCCGAAGTTCTTGCCCGCGAGCATTCCAATGAACGCCTCGGGCGCCTGTTCGAAGCCATCGACAATATCCTCGCGATACTTGATGTCTCCCGCCGCCACGCGCGGGCCCAATTCCTGCAAGAAAGCCGAATAATGCCCGGCGGCGAATTCATAGTTGATGAAGCCGCGCACCAGCAGGCTGCGCCGCAGAATGGCCGCCATCAGCCCCGGCAACCGGTCTTCAGGGCCGGAGTCGACCACGGAATACTGGGCAATCAACCCGCACACAGGCACCCGCGCGTACTGATTCAACAGCGGGAAAACCGCGTCCCACACCGCCCCGCCCACGTTCTCGAAGTACACGTCGATGCCATCCGGGCATGCGCCGGCCAGGCCTGCCGCCAGGCTGGCGGACCGATGGTCCAGGCAAGTATCGAAACCCAGGGTGTCTTGCACGTATGCGCACTTCTGCGCGCCACCGGCGATGCCCACCGCGCGCGCGCCGGCCAGTTTCGCCAACTGGCCAACCAGCGAACCCACGGGCCCCGACGCCGCTGCCACCACCACCGTCTCGCCCGCCTTGGGCTGGCCGATCAGCTTCATGCCGCTGTAGGCAGTGAAACCGGGCATACCCAGCACGCCCAGCGCCGTGGTCACCGGCGCGCCAAAGGTGTCGACGCGGGTGACCGCGTCGCCCTTCATCACGGCATGGGTGCACCAGCCGGTATGCGCGCGGACCAGGTCGCCCGCGGAATATGCCGGATGCCGCGACCGCGTGACTTCGCAAACGGTTTCGCCCGACATGACGCCATCGATGGGCACGGGCGGCGCATAAGACTTGGCATCGCTCATCCGGCCGCGCATGTAAGGGTCCAGCGAAAGATACAAGACGCGCAGTTCGACCTGGCCTTCGGCGGGGTCGGCCAGGTCGAAAGACTCAAGCCGGAAATTGTCCAGCGTGGGTTCCGCGGCGGGCCGGCTGGCCAGCACGATTCTCTTGCCTGAGGACATGAACGCACTCCTTCACAGCGCAGGTGGGACGGATACGCCTCGCGCATCGAGGCTGGCCGACCATCATAGCGCGGCAAAGCGGCGCTATTTAGGCACCTTGAACGCCAGGGTGGCCGTGTATCGCACGGGCTGGTAGCTCTTGCCTTCAAACTTCATTTCGTCATTGACCTTGACAGAGGCTGTCAGCACATACGTGGACGGAAACAGCTGCGGATATTCCGGCGACGCCAGCGACACCGTGCCGTCAGGCCCGGCGCGCAGCGTGCGCCGCCACCCCGCCGAAGTCTGCACACTGACCACGGCGTTGTCCACCGGCTTGCCCTTCCACAGCAGGCGGAAATCGCTGCCGCCGGGCTCGGTAGGAACGAGTTCCAAGTCGCTGACCGGCTTGGTCTCGGAACGCCCGGCCTTGGCGCTGAAGAGTGTCAGCTCATTCTTGCCGTCCAGCGACTTCGCCGTAAAGCGCACGTCGCCCGAGGCTTCGGCGGGCAAGGCCAGGTCATATCCCTGGCCGTCCGGCTGCGCCGCGATTTCCTTGCCATCGGCCAGGGCTGCCTGCGGTTCTTTCAAGTCGGGCAGGGGCGAATCCTGCGTGGGCGGAATCAGTTCGCCGACATGAGCCTTCGCGGTGGTGCCGTCGGTGGTCACCCACACATAGGGAGCAGCCCATGCGGACGGCACCGAAAAAACCGAAGATAAAACCAGAGCCGCCCCCAGGGCGCGAACAGACGTGGGCACTGAAACCTCCCTTTTGTGGCCACTGGCCGGCGAGCGCGCCCGCGCAAGGGTTCGGAACCGTAGCGATCGCAGCCAGGCGGTACCGCCTGCCTTGTGGCAAACGAGAATCATTACTTTCATTATCAAGTAATCGGCACTGCCCCGCAACCGCGGGCCCGATGCGTAGGCCGTCGCGATGGTATCGCAGCGGTGCCAATGCACGCACTGCTCTTTCAGCGTACGGATCACCCGTTCATCATGCCGTTTTGCCGCGGGCAATGCGGCTGATGAACTCCGGCGGCCTTTGGATTTGGGGGATGGGTTACATCACCAAATGGTCTGAACGTGGGGGTAACCGCGAATCTTCAAGTCAGCAGAGATCAGAGGCACGGAATGCTGCCGCGCCGTGGCCACAATGATGCGGTCGGCCGGATCCTTATGGAATTCCCCGGGCAGATCCACAGATTGGATCGAAATGCGTACATCCACAGGAATAAACCGAATCGCTGGCACCTGGGCAACCGTATCCAGCCAAGCTTCTACATCCATGGTCAGTGCCAGACGGCCCGCCTTGACCAACATTGCCACTTCCCAAGCGCTAATAGCCGAAACCAAGATTTCGCCATCCTGCACCTCGGCCTCGATGGCTTCGCGGGCGGGGCGGCTCAACTGCGAGTCTCCCGCCGCCCACCACACCAGCGCATGGGTATCCAGCGCGATCATTGCGCTGCTTCCCACGCATCCTCGCCGACCGGCGACAAGGGGTCGTCAAACCGTAGGACGGAGCCGCGCAGCACCTCCAGCGGATTGCGCTTCGCCACCGCCCGATAGGGGCGGATTTCAAGCGCAGGCCTACCGTGGTCGGTCACGACAATGGGTTCGCCGGTGGCTTCGACCTGCCGGAAAAGCTCAAGCGCCCGGGCTTTGAACTCGGATTTCGACACTTGTTGACTGCGCATGACGGCCCCAGGAAATAGTCATTTAAAGTAGTCACTTTACCAGGAAGTGACTATAAAAAATAGTCATTTTTACGTGGGCGAGCGATGCCCGAACCGCGTACCAACCGGGGATTTTCCCCCAAGCTGGAGTAGCTCCTGGCCCTCCATCTCTCCCATAGGAGTCTCGACCGCCACTTGGCTCAGAGAAAGTTGGATGCGCATCATTTCCGGAACCCAGGCCTTGCCCGTCAGCAGTTCCTCAGCGGTGGCCGCCGCCTGCGCCTTCTTCATCGTCATCTGTGCGTCGAATGGACTGGATGCGAGACGCGGCCGTCGTCGCCATCGCGACAGGCATGCGCGAGAGCGAACTGTTTTCGTGGCCCCTCTCAAGTGAATCTGCCACAACGAAATGCTTGGGCCACCCACGAGGGAGCGAACTATGCTCACCTAGCCCCAAGCCACATTGCGGCGCACGCTGGAACGGTCGAGTTTTGGTCAAAACCGGACGTGCAATGACAAACGCCACCCCTTGGGGTGGCGTTTGTCATTGATACTGCATAAGAATTCTGGTGGGCTGTGAGTGGCTCGAACACTCGACCTACGGATTAAGAGTCCGCTGCTCTACCAACTGAGCTAACAGCCCGTACCTGCCGCGACACGGCCGGCAAAAAACCGGGGCCCGCGATAAGCAAGACAAAGATTATACATGGTTTTTGCCCTGCTAGTCACCCTCTGCCCGCGTACGCAGCCAGGGCTGGGGAAAAGCCTGTGGACAAGCCCGTGGATTCCCCGTGCATAACCCCTGTACAACGCCGTGGACAACTTGGCGCGAAACTGCGTGTGGCGTGGCGGGCAGCCACGCCACCTTCACCTAGAAAGGGCGCCATGGCGAACGCCCCCTTCCGTGTCTCGCCGTCAGGCGCTGAAACCGCCATCCACCGAGAATTCGGCGCCGGTGACGTAGCCCGCCGCGGGGCTGGCCAGGTAGGCGACCATAGCGGCGATGTCGTCCACGTGGCCGTAGCGTCCCAGGGCCAGGCCGGCCGCCAGCTCGGCCGCGCCTTCGTGGTTGGCGGGGTTCATGTCGGTGTCGATGGGGCCGGGGTGCACCACATTGACGGTGATACCGCGCGCGCCCAGGTCGCGCGCCACACCCTTGGTAAGGCCCACCAACGCGGATTTGCTGGCCGAATACACCGACAGGCCGGGCGCGCCGGTGCGGCCGGCCAGGCAGCTGCCGATATTGATGATGCGCCCCCCGTCGGGCAAGTGCGGCAGCGCCGCCTGGATGGCGCCAAATACCGCCCCCACATTGACGTCCATGGTGCGCTGGTAGTCTGCGTAGGGCATGGCGGCCAGGTCGCCGGGGATGAATACCCCCGCGTTATTGACCAGGATATCCAGGCCGCCCAGGTCTTGCGCGGCGCGCGCCACCACGGCCTGCACTTGCTGGGGGTTGGCCGCGTCGGCGGCGTAGGCTTGCGCGCGGCGGCCCGCAGCGCGTAGTTCCTGGGCCAGTTCTTCGGCCAAGCCCGGGGAGCTGACATAGGTGATGGCGACGTCGGCGCCGCGGGCCGCCAGGTGGCGGGCGATGGCGGCGCCAATGCCGCGGCTGGCGCCGGTAACCAGGGCGGTTTTGCCGGTGAGGTCTGTCATGATGGGCCTATATATGTAGTGATCAATACAAATATCATCGCCCGGGATGGCGCGTGCGTCAAGCCCGGCGGTGCCGCGGGT
This sequence comes from Bordetella petrii, assembly GCF_020991325.1. Classification (GTDB taxonomy): domain Bacteria; phylum Pseudomonadota; class Gammaproteobacteria; order Burkholderiales; family Burkholderiaceae_B; genus Bordetella_A; species Bordetella_A petrii_E. The sequence goes on from NZ_JAJMLX010000297.1 coordinate 4,644, forward strand.
AAAATGCCCCCATGGCAGAACGAGGACGCCCCCGCGCTTTCGACCGCGACACCGCCTTGCAGAAGGCTATGGAACTGTTCTGGGAGAAAGGTTATGAAGGTACGTCACTGGCCGACCTGACGGCCGTGATGGGGATCAACGCGCCCAGCCTTTACAGCGCGTTCGGCTCGAAAGAGCAGCTGTTTCGCGAGGCGGTGGCGCTGTATGGCCGGCAGGAAGGCGCCTGCACCCAGCAGGAACTGCTAAGCGCCCCCACGGCCCGGGAAGGTATCCAGAACATGCTGCTGGCCGCGGCCCGCAGCGGTACGCTGCCGGGCAAGCCGCGCGGCTGCCTGTTCATTCTGGCCGCGCCGGTGGGCCACCAGGAACACGCCCCGGTGCGCGAGCTGCTGTGCGACAGCCGGCGGCAGATGCAGGCCCTGATCTTGAAGCGGCTGCGCGATGGCGCGCGCCGGGGTGAACTGCCCGCGGATGCCGACCTGCCCGCGCTGGCTAATTACTACGCCACCCTGTTGAATGGCATGGCCATCCAGGCGCGCGACGGCGCATCGCGCAAGACGCTGCAGCACACGGTACGGCTGGCCATGCACGCCTGGGACGCCATGGCCGCGCCCGCGGCGGGCTGAAGCGCGGGGCCCGCCG
>NZ_JAJMLX010000298.1 GCF_020991325.1 Bordetella petrii
CCCTGCCTGGACTGGAGCGAACGGCGCCCGCATATCGCCGGGGCGCTGGGTGCGGCACTGTGCCAATGCTGCATGGACCGGGGCTGGGTGCGCCGCCGCGCCGGCACCCGCGCCGTCACGCTGACCCCGGCGGGCGCCGCCGCATTGCGCGATGCGTTCAGGCTGGCGGTCTGATACCGACAGATCGTCGCGGGAAAACCCGCAGTTAAGCAAATCCGAATTGGTCTCATCATGCACTGTGGCTAGCATTTTCGTAGCCGTCAGCCGGCCTGTCCCGACGCTGCGGCGCACAACAACCACGATACGTGCGGAGACATTCGATGAAAAAGCTGCTTGCCGGCCTGGCGCTGTGCCAAGGCCTGACCCTGACCGCGGCGGCCAGCGCGGCCGACCTGACCATCGGCGGCCTGCTGCCCATGAGCGGCAGCAATGCCGAATACGGCCAGATCTTCAGTTCTGGCGCCAATCTGGCCGTGCAGCACATCAACGACGCCAAGATGCTGTCCGGCAAGTTGTCCATCGTGTATGAAGACAGCCAGGCCCTGCCCATGCAGGGCGTCATCGGCATGAACAAGCTGGTGAACGTGGCCAAGGTACCCTTCGTGCTCAGCGCGTTCACCGGTGTGTCCAAGGCCATCGCGCCCGTCGGCACGCGCAGCAAGACCGTCATGGTCAATGGCGGCGGCGTGGGTCCCGACCTGGCCGACCTGGGCGACTATTTCTGGAACACCATCCCGCTGGTCGATTTCGAAGTGCGCGCCATGGTGCCCTACCTGGTCAAGGAACGCGGCATCAAGCGCATCGCCCTGGTGTACGTGGACGACCCGCTGGGCCAGGCGGTGGTCAAGGAACTGGAAACCGAACTGGGCAAGGCGGGCGGCGAACTGGTCGGCGATTTTTCGGTGCCCGCCACCGCGCAGCAATTCTCGGGCATTGCCGCGCGCGTGCGCGACGTCAAGCCCGATGCGGTGTATATCGCTTCGTACGGCAGCCAGCAGGGGCAGATCGTGAAGCAGCTGCGCGACAACGGCGTGTCCCAGCAGATCGTCAGTTATTCGGCCTTTGCCATTCCTTCCACGCTGTCGCTGCCCGAATCCAAGGGCGCGCTGTTCACCAGCCAGAAAGTGGACTGGGACAAGAACGACGACATCACCCGCCGCATGCTGGAAGACTACAAAAAGCAGTACGGCAAGGCGCCCAATATGTATGTGCTGAACTACTACAACGCCGTGCGCACCTTCGCCGTGCTGGCCGCTGCCCTGGAAAAAGCCGGCAAACCCATTACCGGCGAGAACCTGCTGGCCCAGCGCAAAGCCACCAAGACCTTCGACTTCGTGGGCGCCACGGTGTCTTTCGCGGATGACGGCACCATCAAGGCCCCCATCCAGATCAACCAGATCGGCGAAAACGGCGCCAAGCCGATCGCCGACGTCGCCAACTGACGGGCCCGGGCCGACTCGCGCATGCTGTTTCTCCAGCTATTCGTCAACGGCATACAGACCGGTGCCCTGTATGCCCTGATCGCGGCGGGCTTCTCGCTGATCTTCGGCACCACCCGCGTCTTCCACGTGGCGCATGGCGCCACCTTCACCCTGGCCGGCTTCGTGTTCTACGAGCTGTACACCGTGCTGGGCTGGGCCTGGCCGCTGGCGGCGCTGGCGGCGGGCGCGGCGGCGGCGCTGTTCGGCATGCTGGTCGACCGCTATGTGTACGCGGTCATCCAGCGCCACGAAGGCGCGTTCTTCACGGTATTCGTGGCCTCGTTCGGCCTGGCCATCGTGGTGCAGAACCTGATCACCATCGGCTTCGGGCGTGGGCTGGTCACCGTGCCCACGCCCCTGAGCAAAAGCCTGGAACTGCTGCCCGGCCTGTACGTGGCGCCCATGGCGGCCGTGGCCGTGCTGTGCGCCGTGGTGGCCTTCGGCCTGCTGCAATGGTTGCTGACGCACACCAACCTGGGCCTGGCGCTGCGCGCCCTGGGCGAAAACACCGAACTGGTGCGCGTGTATGGCCTGACCCCGCGGCGGCTGTCGCAGTACGTGTTCTTGATCGGTTCGCTGCTGGCGGTGCCGGCCGCCATTCTCACCGCCACCACCTCGGGGTTGAACCCGGCCATGGGGCATCATGTCATGCTGATCAGCATCGCGGCCACCATCGTGGGCGGCGTGGGCAGCCTGCGCGGCGCCGCCGTGGCCGGCCTGCTGTTGGGCATGGCCGAGAACCTGTCGCTGGCCTGGATCGACCCGCAGTGGAGCGAAGCCGTCACCTTCGTGGTGCTGTTCCTGTTCATCCTGTTCCGGCCCGGCGGCGTCTTCGGCCGCGCCGTGGCGTCCTAGCATCCGGGGCTACGCATGCTGGCTTATCTGCAAAACATTGCCGTGCTGTTCTGCGTGAACGCGATGCTGGCGGTCACCCTGAACTTCATCATGGGCTACGCGGGCATTTTCTCGCTGGCGCACGCCATTTTCTTCGGCGTGGGCGCCTATACCGCCGCCAACATCGCCATGCACTTCAGCGATTCGCTGTTCGTCTGCGTGGCGGGCGCGGTGCTGCTGTCGGGCCTGCTGTCCATGGCGCTGGCGCTGCCCGCGCTGCGCGTGCGCGGCGAATACTTCGTGGCGGCCTCGCTGGGCCTGCAGGTCATCGGCGTTACGGTGTTCTCGGAATGGAAAGGCGTGACCGGCGGCCTGGGCGGGCTGGTGGGCATTCCGCCGCCCACCGTGTTCGGCCATGCCCTGACCACGCCGGCCGAATTCCTGGCGCTGGCGCTGGTGGGGCTGGCCGGGGTGCTGCTTGTTACCACCCTGCTGCTGCGCGGCAGTTTCGGCCGCAGCCTGATGGCCATCCGCGACAGCGAATCGGCCGCGCAGGCGGCGGGCAAATGGGTCGCGGCCATCAAGACCCTGTCGGTCGCGGTATCCGCCGGCCTGGCCGCGGTGGCCGGCGCCATCTACGCGTTCTACATGAGCTTCGTGAACGTCGAAGGCTTCATGCTGGAAACCTCGATACTGCTGATGGCCATGGTCATCATCGGCGGCACCGGCACGGTGCTGGGGCCGATCATCGGCGCGGCCCTGCTGATGCTGCTGCCGGCGGCGCTGACCTACCTGCCCTTCCTGCCGCCTGCCGAACTGGGGACCGTGCAGCAGATCGTATATGGCGGCATCATGGTGCTGCTGATGATGTACCGCCCCGGCGGCCTGGTGGGCGGACGCAAGGGGGGCAAGGCATGAGCGCGGCCGTCGACACCCCCGTGCTGCTGCGCCTGCAGGGCCTGTCCAAGCGCTTCGGCGGGCTGCAGGCCATCAGCGACGTATCGCTGGACCTGCCGGCCGGCCTGATCACCACCCTGGTGGGCCCCAACGGCGCGGGCAAGACCACCCTGTTCAACATGATCACCGGCCACCTGCCGCCCACCGCCGGCGCGGTGTACCTGCACGGCAAACCCCTGGCCAGCCTGGCGCCCTGGCAGATCGCGCGCCGCGGCGTGGGCCGCACCTTCCAGGACCTGCGCCTGTTCACGCACATGAGCGTACTGGAGAACGTCACCACGGTCACCGAGCGCGGCAGTTGGCTGTGGCAGCGCCGCCGCGACACGGCGCGCATCCAGGCCGTGCTGAATGACGCGGGGCTGTGGGACAAGCGGCACGAACGCGCCGCCGACCTGGCTTATGCGGAACGCAAATTCCTGAGCCTGGCGCGCATCATGGCCAGCGATGCCTCGCTGTGGCTGCTGGACGAGCCCGCCTCGGGGCTGGACCCGCGCTCGTTCGACCGCTTCGTGGCCTTGCTGCGCGACTACGCCACGCGCGGCATCACCATCTGCATCATCGAGCACAACCTGGACCTGGTCACGCAATTGTCGGACCGCCTGGCCTTCCTGGACCAAGGCAAACTGCTGGCCTGCGGCGACCCCGCCGTCATCCTGAAAGACCCGGACCTGGCCGCCATTTATTTCGGAGACCGCGCATGACCGCCGCCACGCCCCCCGTCCTGGAAGCGCGGGCCCTGCGCGCGGGCTACGGCGAACGTCCCGTGCTCGACGGCCTGGACATGCAGTTGGGGGCCAACGAAGTGCTGTGCCTCATCGGCCACAACGGCGCCGGAAAATCCACCTTGCTGAAGGCGCTGTTCGGCCTGATCGCGCCCGAGGGCGGCAGCGTGCTGCTGGATGGCCGGCCCGTGACGCGCGCCGACCCGCGCCGCCTGGCCGCGGCGGGAATCTCGATGGTGCCCGAAGGGCGCGGCATTTTTCCCGGCCTGAGCGTGGCCGAGACCATGCGCCTGGGGCTGTGGTCGGCGGGCGTGCCCAAGGCCGACCATGCCGAACGCCTGGAATGGGTCATGCAGGTGCTGCCGGCGCTGCGCAAATTCTATGGCCAGCGCGCCGGCACGCTGTCCGGCGGCCAGCAGCAGATGGTGTCGCTGGGCCGCGCCCTGCTCAGCCAGCCGCGCTGCCTGCTGCTGGACGAGCCTTCCATCGGCCTGGCCCCCAAACTGTTCCAGGACCTGATGGGCCCGGTGCGCGCGCTGCAGCAGCAGCGCGGCATGTCGATCCTGATCGTCGAGCAGAACGTGCGCGAAGCATTGAAAATCGCCGACCGCGTCATTGTCATGAAATCAGGTGCGCTGATCCGCAACGGCGTGCCGTCGGACTTTGCCAACAACACGGACCTGATGGAGCTGTACTGATGCCTGCCGACGCCGCGCCCGCACCGGGCGGCCTTGCCGAACTGACGGCCGCCCATCTGCGCGACCGCCCGCGCGGCACCGCGCTGATCGACGAGGCCGGCGCCCTGGATTACCGCGGTTTCGACGCCCTGTGCGACCGCACCGCGCATTGGCTGGCGGCGCAGGGTATAGAAGCTGGCGACAAAGTCGCCGTATGGCTGCCCAACCGCCGCGAATGGCTGGCCCTGTTGTGCGCGCTGGCGCGCCTGGGCGCAACACTGGTGGCCATCAACACGCGCTACCGCAGCAGCGAACTGGAATACATCCTGGCCCGCTCGCGGGCGTGCATGCTGGTGATGCAGCCGTCGTTCCGCAAGATCGATTTTCCCGCCGTGCTGGCGGGCGTGCCGCAGGATGCCTTGCCCGACCTGCGCACCATCGCCCTGGTCGACGCCGACGGCGATGCTCCCGCGCCGGTGTTCGGCCGCCATACCGTGGCCTGGCGGCCCGACGCTGGCCAACCCGCGGACCGCGCCTTGCCCAGCAGATCCATCGCCATATCGAGTTCGGCTTTGCTGCTCAGGTATGGCGGGGCCAGCAAGACA
>NZ_JAJMLX010000299.1 GCF_020991325.1 Bordetella petrii
ACAAGCTTGCCGATGACTGGATGGCGCTGGACGATGCGGCACTGGCCGGCAAGGACGCGGCGCGTTGCCTGGACGAAGGCGACGCCGACGCCGCGGCCCGCGCCTGCGCAGTGGCTGAACTGCTGGCCCTGGAAAGCGCGCCGCGCGTGGCGCAGAACGCGATCCAGGTTCATGGCGCGTTGGGCATCGCGTGGGAATGCGATATGCACCTGTACCTGAAACGGGTACGCCACATCGCCGCCATGCTGGACGGCGGCCGGCGCCGCGAGGTGCTGCTGGAGCGCCTGTGGGAAGCCGGCGGCGCCGGGCAGGCTGTGCCGGCGCGGTGAAGCACTGGCACTGCGGACAATATCGTCAACCGGCCTTGGCGTTGATTGCCTTGACGATATCCGCCTGGCGCGCGGTCTCGGTCTTGATGTAGTCGCGCAAATGCTCCACCGACCCTCCTTCTACCGTTATTCCGCTGGCTTCCAGGCGCGCCTTGACTTTTGCGTCGGCCAGTACTGCGTTGGCCACGCTGTTCAAGCGGTCGATGATGGGGCCGGGTACTCCCGCGGGGGCCAGCAGCGCAAAGCAGGTGTCGCTGACCAGTTCCGGCATGCCGAGCTCGGCAGTGCTGGGAACCTGCGGAAGCACCGGGGACCGGGTTTTCGACATGACCGCCAGGCCCTTGGCGCGTCCGTCATTGACGTACGGCACCATCATGATGACCAGCGGCATCATGGATTCCAGTTGGCCGGACATCAAGTCCGTGGTGGCGACGCCGGGCGAGGTATAAGGAACGTGTACCAGTCTTGCGCCGGTATCCTGCTGGATCATGGCGCCCGCGATATGCCATGAACTGCCGGTGCCCGTGGATCCGTAGGTCAGCCCCTGCGGCCGCGATTTGGCCAGCTTGATGTATTCCGCCAGACTGTTCACGGGCAAGTCTTTGTTCACCGCGACAATGTTGGGTACGCAGCCAACCTTCGCGATGGGGGCGAAGTCTTTCTGCGAGTCGAAGGACAGGTCTTTGTATAGCGCCATGTTGGTGGCCAGCGGGCCCGTCCAACTCAGGACAATGGTGTAGCCGTCGGGTTCGGCGCGGGCCGCTTCGGCCATCCCCACATTGCCGCCGGCCCCGGGCCGGTTGAGTACCGCGATCGGTTGGCCGAGGAGCTTCGACATCTCTTCGGCCAACAGGCGGGCCGTGGGATCTGACGACCCGCCAGGCGCGGCGGGAAGAATCAGGCGCATGGGTTTGGTCGGCCAGTCCCCGGCGGCCCACACAGCATTGGCCGTAGCGAGGGCAGCCAGCGGGATCATGCCCGCAAGCAGGGTTTTTCTCAGCCGGCGGCTCAGGCTTGGCTGGGCGGGGCTCGCGGTTCGCTTCATCGATGTCTCCTCTGGAATGGGTTATGTGTCCCAGTTCTGGTAATGCGCGGGCATGTGAGGCCCGTTACTGCCCTTCGGCCGTTGTGTGAATAGTCACCTGGAAGGGCACTTGATGCCGGGGGATCAATGCCGAGCTCAGTCCCACTACCGGACGCACCCGGGTGCCTGGCGAGGTGGTGGCCCATTTGCCGGTTCCGTACGTTCCGTTGACGGCCAACGGATCTACCTCTCTGCGCAGCTTGTCCGCTTCAGCGCGGGTTTGCGTGCGCACGGCAATGCGCAGCACCACCTCATACGGGGGAGCCGCCCCGGCAGGGGTGGACTCGCGGTGTACGGCATTCAACCCCACGTAATCCATGCGTATTTCCGTGGCACTCAGCCGGATCTTGCGGAATCGCTCATGCAGGATGCTCTTGGTCAGTTCCGCGCGGGAAAGGGCGCCCGGTCCCGCGAAAAGCACCATTTCCTCGGTCATGTAGCCTTCATCCAGGCCGATCAGTGCTTTCAGCGTGCCGGTGCGGGGGCGCCCCGCCTGGTCTATCAGTACTTCGACGCGGTCGGGCCCGGCCTGCCGGAACGACACGCGGGTCAGGTCGGCAATGCAGTCCGGGCACAGATAGGCCGACGGATCCTGCACTTCGTAGATCAACTGTTCTTTGCAAGTGGCCTCAGACACCACGCCGCCCGTGCCGGGCAGCTTGGTGATGAATGCCGTGGTGTCGGTGACTTCGGCGATGGGCGCGCCGACATTCGCGAGGTCGGGCACTTCTTTATAGCCAGGGTCGGCGAAATAGCCGCCGCTCACCTGTGTGCCGCACTCCATCAGGTGGCCGATGATCATGCCCCGTGCCATCGCCTGGTGATCGTCGAATGACCAGCCGAATTCGTGGGCCAGCGGCCCAAGGTAGACGCAGGCATCGGCCACGCGGGTGGTGATGACGATGTCGGCGCCGTCGGCCAGCGCCTGTACGATCCCTTCTGCTCCCAAATACACTTCTGCCGACAGAATACGGTCGCGCGCGCGGGCGACGGGTTCCCCGGTTTCGGTGAAGTTCACATCCAGGTCCGCAATGGATTGGTGCAGCAGTCCGCCCGATACCGCGGCGACCCGCAAGTCCTCGATGCCGAGTTCCTTGCCCAGTTGAATCAGGCGCCGCGCCGCCGCCACTGGGTCGAGCCAGCCCTGGTTGGTCACGATACGGATGCCGCGGCGCTTGCAGTCCCGCAGTATTGGGCGCATGCGGTCGACCAGGTAAGGGTCGTAGGGAACTTGGCCGGCGTCTTCCATTCTTGCGACTTGCGCCGCGCTCATGGTGACTTCCGACATCGAGTCGAAGCACAGGTAATCCAGCTGGCCGCGTTCCACCAGGTCGGGCGCATGGTCGTGGCGGTCGCGCGCCCATGCCGCGCCGCATCCCAGGCGAATAGTCTTCATTGCGCCTCCTGCGCGCGCAACGTGGCGGATCGCTCCGGGGTATCGTCCGGCACCGTGATCGGAAGCGTCATCATCAGGGACGCCAGGGCCTTGCCCGATTCTTCGAAAGCCAGGGTGCGGGAACGCCCGCCGTCCAGAACATTTTCCAGCACAAAGTTCAGCGCGGCGATGGCTGGCAGTTCGTAGCGGGTGATCGAGCCCCGGGTAATGGGCCCGTAGAGGCTCCTGACAGCACTGACGGTGACATGCCGGCATAACAACGGAAAGAGCGCGGGGTCGTAGGCAATGACCGAAACGTTCGAGTCGTTGCCTTTCTCCCCCGACCTGGAATGCGCCAGCTCGCGCAGGGGAATGGTCTTCATGGATCGTCCTCGGAAAGAAGCGACAGGAAGATAATCCCGTCTCAAGACCTGGAACAGCCATGCTACCGAGGGCATATATATTAGTTAAATCATTTATTCTTAAAGAAAAATTAGTCTTTCTTATTAATAGGGCCGCCCGGCGTACCGTTATCCATGTGCGTCAGATTGCGTCCCGCAACGAGCCCAGTGTTTTTTCGGCTTCCAGCATTGCCATGAACGCCTGCGTCGACGGCGGAAGCACCTTGCCCTTGAGCCGAACAATGCCCAATTGCCGGTCCATTCCCTGGATGTCCACGGCGCGCGAGCGCAACCGCGGGTCCAGCGCCAGGTCGAAGCCGCTTGCCGGCAACAAGGCGATCCCCAAGCCCGCCTGCACCATGCCGATTGCCGTCGTGTTGTACGACGCCTGGCAACTGGCCATTGCAATCCTGCCCTGGGCGGCGAAGGCCGTATCGACGATGCGGCGCACCGTGCTGCCTGGCGCCATCATGATCAAGTCATGCCTGGAAAGTTCGTCGATATCCACGGTTTCGGCGTGCTGTACCGGGTGGCCTTCCAGGTACAGCAGGCAAATCGTCTCGCGCAGCAGTGGATGAATGGCCAGGTCGGGCGTCGGACGGGGGACGTCGGTGATGCCGAAGTCGATGTCTCCCCGGTTGACCATCGCCACCACCTGGTCCCCCAGGCCGTCGCTCAACAGGAACGATACGCCTGGGTGGTGCCGGCGGAATTCCGCGATGCGGCTGGGCAGGTACAGGGATGCGACGGATGGCAAGCAGCCCAGCCGGACTGTCCCGGTGCGCTTGTGGCGCAGGTCTTGCGTGGCGTCGACGATATCGTCCAGTTGCTGAAGCATCGCGGTCAGCACGGGAACCAGATCCACGCCGATGTCCGTCAGCCGCAGTTGCCGCGTCGTGCGGTCGAACAATTTCAGGCCCAGCGATTCTTCCAGCGACCGGATCTGCTGCGTGACAGCCGGTTGCGTGCGGTGCAATACCTCGGCGGCGCGCGTGAAGCTGCCGTAGCGGCTGACAGCCAGAAATGCCCTGAGCTGCAGCAGCGAGATATTGGGTTGCCCGCCGCCGCTCACGGCGTTTCCACGGCCCGCTGCTCGATCGCCACATCGCCCCACGGCGACATGATCTCGGTGCAGCCTTCGTTGCGGCCGTCGTGCCGCAGCACGCCGGACGGGCAGGCGTAGGCATACGCGTACAGGGTGCGCGGGGCGGCCGCGTGGGGGTGCGCCGCGGCCACGGCATCGTAGGCCTCGCGGGGCAGCCTGGGATCCAGCGTCAGCACCTCGGTACTGGCGTCCAGGCGGGCGTGGTGGAAGGCGTCTTCCAGCGACATGCCGTAGTCCATCAGGAATGACGTCAATTGCATGACGGCGGGCAATATCTTGCGTCCGCCCGAGGCGCCCAGCGCGAAGCGCCGCCCGCCGGTCTCGCCGATGACCGGACAGATGTTCATCAGGCAGCGGCGCGCCGGCGCCAGCGAATTGGCCTTGCCCGGTTCCGGGTCGAACCACATGATGCCGTTATTCAGCAGCATGCCGGTCGACGGCGATACCACGTGCGAGCCAAATGCCGACAGCAGGGTCTGCGTGACGGCGCACTGGTTGCCGTGGCGGTCCACCACGCTGAAATGGGTGGTGCAGGCCGGCGCGCGCGGATCTTCGTTATCGCCCATATTGGACAGGCGCCAGCAGTATTCGTCGCGCAGCACCTGGGCGTAGGCGGCGAAGGCATCGGCGCCGGGCGCCTGGCCCGGGTCCAGCGCCTTTTCCAGGCGTTGCAGGCAGCGGGCCAGGCTGGGGCCGGCCGTCATTTCCGGGGTGGCGTAGAGCCGGCCGCCACGGTAGTCGATGGCCAACGGATCCTGCAGCGCGGCGCGGTAATCGCGCAGGTCCTGGTGGCTGAGGCAGCCCCCCTTGTCCCGCACGTCGCGCGCCAGCGCCGCGCCGATATCGCCATCGTAGAAGGCCCGCGGCCCTTGTTCGGCCAGGTAGGCCAGCGTGTCCGCCGCCCGGGGAAGGGCGATGCGCAGGCCGGCCGCCGCGGCCCAGCCGCTGGCCTTGGGCCAC
>NZ_JAJMLX010000003.1 GCF_020991325.1 Bordetella petrii
CGCGGCCGCGCCCAGCACGGTGCCCGGCGCCTCGGCCGCGCCGGCCGCCAAGGCCGAGCAGGTCGTCATCACCACCGACGTGCTGCGCCTGACCTTCGACACCACCGGCGCCCAGCTGGTGCGCGCCGAACTGCTCAACTACCCCACCACGGGCCAGGCCAACAAGCCCACGGTGCTGCTCGACCGCTCGCCCGAACTCACCTACGTGGTGCAGTCGGGCCTGGTGGGCGCGCCCAATGGGCAAAGCTTTCCCAACCACCAGACACCGTTCCGCCTGGTGCCCGGCGAAACCGAACTCACCGGCGATTCCCTGCAGGTGGCGTTCGAAGCCGAATCGGGCGGCCTGAAGGTCACCAAGACCTACACCCTGCATCGCGGCCGCTACGACATCGACGTGCGCCACGCCCTGACCAACCAGGCCGGCCAGCCGGTATCGCCCTCGCTGTACCTGCAGCTCGAACGCGACGGCAACGATCCGGCCGATACGTCCAGCTTCTATCACACGTTTACCGGCGTGGCGGTTTATTCCGAACAGGAAAAATTCCAGAAGATCACCTTCTCGGACATCGCCAAGAACAAAAGCGACTACATCAAGCAGGCCGACAACGGCTGGCTGGCGATCGTGCAGCACTACTTCGCCACGGCCTGGGTGCCCCCGCAGGGCAAGCAGCGCACCAACGAGCTGATCCAGGTGCAGCCCAACCTGTACGCCGCGCGCAGCATCGAAGCCGTGGGTACGGTGGAACCGGGCGCCACCGCGCAGGTCGATTCGCACCTGTGGGTGGGCCCGCAAGACCAGAAAGCCATGGGCGCCCTGGCGCCCGGCCTGGAACTGGTGGTCGACTACGGCTGGCTCACCATCATCGCCAAGCCGCTGTTCTCGCTGCTGACCTGGCTGCACGGCCTGCTGGGCAACTGGGGCTGGGCCATTGTCGCGCTGACGGTCATCATCAAGGCCGTGTTCTACCCGCTGGCCTCGGCCAGCTACCGCTCGATGGCGCGCATGAAGCAAGTGGCGCCGCGCCTGCAGGCCCTGAAAGAGAAGTTCGGCGACGACCGCCAGAAGCTCAACCAGGCCATGATGGAGATGTACCGCACCGAGAAAATCAATCCGCTGGGCGGCTGCCTGCCCATGGTGGTGCAGATTCCAGTGTTCATCGCCCTGTACTGGGTGCTGCTGGCCAGCGTGGAAATGCGCGGCGCGCCCTGGATCCTGTGGGTGCAAGACCTGTCGGTGCGCGACCCGTACTTCATCCTGCCGGCCTTCATGATGGCCACCATGTTCCTGCAGATCAAACTGAACCCCACGCCTCCGGATCCCATCCAGGCCAAGGTCATGATGATCATGCCCCTGGTGTTCGGCGGGATGATGTTCTTCTTCCCGGCGGGCCTGGTGCTGTACTGGTGCGTGAACAACACGCTGTCCATCCTGCAGCAGTGGAGCATTACGCGCGGCATCGAACGCCGTGCCGCGGCAGCGGCCAACCGCTGACGGCGGCAGCCGCGTCCGCCTGGCGGGCGCGGCTGCCCTATCAATTTATGTAAACAATTAGTTTTTGTTTATCGATTTGGGTAATTAATACAATTTCCCTTCGGCCATCAGCGACTCCTACCATTGATGCACGCCGGCAGCCGCCGGCAAGCCCGGCGCCAGCCACGCCGGGACTGGAACATCAAGATAGGAGCCCCGCTCATGACCAACAAAACGCTTACCACCGCCGCCGGCGCGCCTGTCCCCAATAACAATCATTCCGTCACGGCCGGCCCCCGCGGCCCGGTACTGCTGCAGGACGTCTGGCTGATCGACAAGCTGGCGCACTTCGCGCGCGAACGTATCCCCGAGCGCGTGGTGCATGCCAAGGGCTCGGGCGCCTACGGCACCCTGACCATCACCCACGACATCACGCGTTATACGCGCGCCAGGCTGTTTGCCCAGGTGGGCAAGCAGACCCCGCTGTTCCTGCGCTTTTCCACCGTGGCCGGTGAACGTGGCGCGGCCGACGCCGAACGCGACGTGCGCGGCTTCGCCATCAAGTTCTACACCGAAGAAGGCAACTGGGACCTGGTGGGCAACAACACGCCGGTATTTTTCGTGCGCGACCCGCTGAAGTTTCCCGACTTCATCCACACTCAGAAGCGCGACCCGCAAACCAATACGCGCAACGCCGCCGCCGCGTGGGACTTCTGGTCGCTGAACCCCGAATCGCTGCATCAGGTCACCATCCTGATGAGCGACCGCGGACTGCCCCAGAACTACCGCCAGCAGCATGGTTTCGGTTCGCACACCTTCAGCCTGATCAACGCGCAGGGCGAACGCTTCTACGTGAAGTTCCACTTCAAATCCATGCAGGGTATCGCTTGTTACACCGACGCGCAGGCCGCCGAGCGGGTGGGGCAAGACCGCGAAACCGCGCAGCGCGACCTGTACGACAACATCGAGCAGGGCAACTTCCCCCGCTGGGCCATGAAGATCCAGGTAATGCCGGAGGCCGACGCGGCCACCTATGCCATCAACCCATTCGACCTGACTAAGGTATGGCCGCACGCCGACTATCCGCTGATCGACGTGGGCATTCTGGAACTGAACCGCAACCCGGAAAACTACTTCGCCGAAGTGGAGCAGGCGGCCTTCACCCCGGCCAACGTGGTGCCCGGTATCGGGTTCTCGCCCGACAAGATGCTGCAAGGCCGGTTGTTCTCGTATGGCGATGCGCACCGCTACCGGCTGGGCGTCAACCATCACCAGGTGCCCGTGAATGCGCCGCGCTGCCCGTTCCACAGCTTCCATCGCGACGGCGCGGGCCGCACCGATGGCAACCTGGGCAGCACGATCAACTACGAGCCCAATAGCGCGGGCGACTGGCTGGAAGCCCCGGATACGGCCGAGCCGCCGATGCCCCTGGACGGCCAGGCGGCCGACCGCTGGAATCACCGTGTCGACGAAGACTATTACTCGCAGCCGGGCGCCTTGTTCCGCCTGATGACCGACGAGCAAAAGCAGGTGTTGTTCGGCAATATCGCGCGCCACATGGCGAGCGTGCCGGAATTCATCCAGCGGCGCCAGCTGGAACACTTCCGCCGCGCCGACCCGGACTACGCCGCCGGCGTGGCGGCGGCGTTGGGGCTGAAGTAGGCGCCCTGCATGGCCAGGGCCCCGCGGCGGCGGGGCTTTTACACCGGCCTCTTGAATGCCTCCAGAACCCTGTCGTCCTGGAGGCATTCTGCATTTCCGCCTCCTCAATAGACGGCAGCAGGTAAAACTCGCATTGACATAGCCAATATTACGGTCGTATGGTTTATAGAACGTTTAGATGATTAAAGCCATGATCGGCATGGCCGATAACAACAACAGCCCGGCACCGGGCGGTGAACCAACGAGCGCCAGCCACCGGAACAGAGAGCAGCACTCCGCCAAGCCGGCCTCGCATACCAAAGGAGAGACACATGAGGCAACCTGCCCGCAGCAAACCCGACCATGTGCGCCGCCGGCTGGTCACCGGCATGGCGGGCGCCATCCTTGCCGGCGGCATGGCCGGCGCCATGGCCGCCGGCTACCCTGACCGGCCCATCCGCATCATCGTGCCATGGCCCGCCGGCGGCCTGGTGGACCTGCCGGCCCGCCTGCTGGCCGACGCGCTGCAAGCCGAACTGGGCACCACGGTCATTGTCGAGAACAAACTGGGCGCCGGGGGCACCATCGGAGCCGATGCCGTCGCGAAGGCGGCCGCCGACGGCTACACCCTGATGGTGACCACCAGCGCGATCGCGATCAACCAGGCTGTGGGGCTGCCACAGCCATTCAAGCTGCTGCAAGACTTCCAGCCCGTTGCGCCGCTGGCCTATGCACCGTTGATCCTGGTCACTCATCCGACCAAAGGGCCGAAATCCGTGGCCGACCTGATCGAACGTGCCCGGGTGGCGCCCGGACAACTCAACTATGCCTCGGCCGGCAACGGCACGCCTGGCCATCTGGCGGGCGAATGGCTGAAATCACGAGAAAAGCTCGACATCCTGCATGTCGCGTACAAGGGTGGCCCGCCAGCCATGACAGACCAGATCGGCGGCCGCGTCGATTTCCATTTCGCCAATGCGGCCGTAGCGTTGCCGCAGATCACCGCCGGCAAGGTCACCGCGTTGGCGGTTGCCAGCGACAAGCGGATGCCGCAATTGCCGCAAGTTCCGACCATGGCGGAAGCCGGGGAACCGGGCTTCAACACTGACCAGTGGATCGGCCTGCTGGCGCCAGCGGGGACGCCGGCCGCAGTCGTTGAACGCCTGAACCAGGCGGCCTCGAAGGCGCTGGGCGACGCCAAGGTGCGCGATGCCATGACCCGCAGCGGCGTCACGGCCGCCGCCCCCATCAGCGCCGGCCAATTCAAGACGCTGGTCCAGGCCGACCTCGACAAATGGACAGACATCGTGCGCACCGCGCACATCAAGGTGGAGTGAGGCCATGCGCACAATCTTTGTCCTGTTCGACTCCTTGATGAGATCGGCATTGCAATGCTATGGCGGCACCGCCATCGAGACGCCCAACTTCAATCGCTTCGCCCAGCGAGCCGTCACCTTCGAACGCCATTTCGTCGGCAGCCTGCCGTGCATGCCCGCGCGCCGCGAAATGCACACCGGACGCCTGAACTTCCTGCACCGAAGCTGGGGCCCGCTGGAACCCTTCGACCAATCGTTTGCGCAGTTGCTGGGGGCGCAGGACATCTACACGCACCTGGTGTCCGATCACTATCACTACTGGGAAGACGGCGGGGCCACCTATCACAACCGCTACTCCACCTGGGAGTTCGTGCGCGGGCAAGAATGGGACAAGTGGAAGGCGATGGTGCAACCTCCGTTGGAGCGCTTCCGCAACATGTACCACCCGATGCAGCAACCCGCGGGCAAGGGCGACGGACGCCTGCAGGCCATGGTGAACCGCGAGTTCATGCGGGACGAGGCCGATTATTGCTGCCCCCGTACGTTCGCGGCCGGCTTCGAGTTCCTGGAACGCAACCGCGACGCCGACAACTGGCTGCTGCACCTGGAGTGCTTCGATCCGCACGAACCGTTCCACGCGCCCTCCGAGTATCGTGAACGCTATCCCAGCGACTACGACGGCCCCATCCTCGACTGGCCCCGCTACAAACGCAACGAAGAGTCGGCCAGCGAAATCGCCGAACTGCGCGCCAACTACGCCGCGCTGGTCGCGATGTGCGACCGCCATTTCGGACGCCTGCTCGACTTCCTCGACCAGCACGACATGTGGAAGGATACAGCCGTCGTGTTGACGACCGATCACGGCTTCCTGCTGGCCGAACACGACTGGTGGGGCAAAAATCGCATGCCGTTCTACAACGAGATCGCACATATCCCATTGATCGTTCATCATCCCGATTACGCCAATCATGCGGGCGAGCGCCGGCAGGCATTGACGCAAACCATCGACATCATGCCGACCCTGCTGGCGCTGCATGGCGTGGCGGCGCCGGCAACCTGCAACGGAACGTCGCTGCTGCCGCTGCTCGAGCGCGACGGCCCGGGACGCGAGGCCGCGCTATACGGCATGTTCGGCGCCGGCACCAACATTACCGACGGACGCTATACCTACTTCCTGTATCCCGAGGACATGACGCGCCAGCAGCTGTATGAATACACGCTGATGCCCATGCACCTGAAAACCATGTTCCACGTCGACGACCTGCGCGGCGCCGAGCTTTCAGCACCGTTCGCGTTCACGCAGGGCGTACCGCTGCTGAAGGTACCCGCGCGGCGCAATGACCGCGGGCAGCCCACCGGGCACCAGGGCCAGGGCGGCGGCTACGAAGACACCACCACCGTGCTTTATGACCTGGACAACGATTACGCGCAGCAAAGGCCATTCCGTGACCCAGGCATTGAACAGCGCCTGCAGGCCTTGATGATGAAGATCATGCGCGAAAACGACGCGCCCCCGGAAGCCTACCAGCGCCTGGGCCTGGTGGCACCCGCGCCATGAACCCGAACCGCGACGGCCAGGCCGCTTCCGGCTATGACTACATCATCGTAGGCGCGGGGTCGGCGGGCTGCGTGCTGGCCAACCGGCTCAGCGCGGATCCTTCCTGCCGGGTTCTGCTGCTCGAGGCCGGCGGCAAGGGCGGAAGCTTCTGGCTGCGGCTGCCCATCGGCTACTTCCGCACCATCTATGATCCGCGCTATTCATGGCAATTCCAGACCGAGGCCCAGGGCGCCACCGGCAACCGCAATATTGTCTGGCCCAGAGGACGCGTGCTGGGAGGATCCAGCGCCATCAACGGCCTGCTCTACATTCGCGGCCAACATGCCGATTTCGACGACTGGCACCAGTCGGGCGCTAGCGGCTGGAACTACCGCCAGGTGCTGCCGTTCTTCAAGCGGTCGGAACGCCACGAGGCCGGCGAAAGCGAATACCATGGCGGCTCGGGCGAATTGTGCGTGTCCGAGTTGCGCAACGACCACCCGTACTGCCAGGCCTGGCTGCAGGCCGGCAACGAAGCGGGCTTTGCCCGCAATCCGGATTTCAATGGCGCGCATGCCAATGGCCTGGGCTCCTACCAGCTGACCTTGCGCGGACGCTGGCGATGCGACGCCGCCTCGGCGTTCCTGGCGCCGGCATTACACCGACCCAACCTGACCGTGCTGACCGGCGCCCATGCCACACGCGTGCTGATCAGGAACGGCCGCGCGACGGGCATGCAATGGCTGCGCGACGGCACGCTCGAATCGGCCCACGCCGAGTCCGAAGTGCTGCTGGCGGCCGGCGCGCTGCAATCGCCGCAACTGCTGCAACTATCCGGAATCGGCCCGGCCGATCTGCTGCGCCAGTACGGTATCGAGGTGCACGCCGACCTGCCTGGCGTGGGCGAGAATCTGCAAGACCATTATCAGGCTCGCGTTATCGTAAAGTTGCGCGAGAAAATGTCGCTCAATGATCAGGCGCGTAGCCCACTGGGCCTGCTGTCAATGGGCGCACGCTGGCTGCTTTCGCAGTCCGGCCCCCTGACCGTCGGCGCGGGCCAGGTGGGAGGCATGGTATGCAGCGAATATGCAACGGGCGGCCGCCCGGATTTGCTGCTCAATGTCATGCCATTGTCGGTGGACAAGCCGGGCGACCCCTTGCATCGATTTTCGGGTTTTTCGGCGTCGGCCACCCAATGCCGGCCGTTGTCGCGCGGCCGCGTCCGGATCCGAACGGCCGATCCGCTGGATCCACCGGCCATTGTCACCAATTACCTGACCGAACCCCACGACGCGCGGGTACTCGTCGCGGGGCTGAAAATACTGCGTGACATCTTCCACCAGCCGTCATTCCGCGGCCTGATCACCGACGAAGAATATCTGCCTGGCAACGCGGTGAACGACGACGCCGGCCTGGAACGCTTTGCCCGCCACGGCGGAGGCACGGTGTTCCATGCAAGCGGCTCCTGCAAGATGGGGCAGGACGACACCTGCGTCGTCGACCCCGAACTGCGCGTGCGCGGGATAGCCGCGCTGCGGGTCATCGACGCGTCCGTCATGCCGTCCATGGTGTCCACCAACACCAATGCCGCCAGCATCATGATCGGGGAAAAAGGCGCCCACCAGGTACTGCAAACGGCCCGCGGACAAACCAGCGAGCCTAGCGCTGCATGCCCCAGCGGCGCACCGTGGCGCGTTCCAGCGCATTGAACACCAGGTTCTCGACAGCCAGCCCTATCATCACCACCGCCGCCAGCCCGGCGAACACGCGGTCGGTGTAAAGCTCGTTGCGATTCTGGAAGATGTACCAGCCCAGCCCGCCCTTGCCGCTGGACGCGCCGAACACCAGTTCGGCCGCGATCAACGTACGCCAAGCGAACGCCCAGCCGATGCGCAGGCCGGCCAATATGGCCGGCAAGGCGGCCGGCACCAGAATGCCCAGCACATAGCGCGGGCCTTTCAACCCATAGTTGCGGCCGGCCATGCGCAGTGTTTCGGGCACCGCCAGAAAGCCGGAATAAATATTCAAGGCCAGGGCCCACAGCACCGAGTGGATCAACACGAACACCAGGCTGCCCTCGCCCAGGCCGAACCACAGCAGGGCCAGGGGCAGCAGGGCGATGGCGGGCAGGAGGTTGAACATCGCCGTCAGGGTGGACAATAAATCGCGGCCCACGCGCGTGGACACCGCCAGCGTGGTCAGGACGAACGCCAGCGCAATGCCCGCCACATACCCCTTCAGCAGTACTTGCAGCGACTGCAGGGCGCGTGCCGGCAGCTCGCCGTCGGCCAGGCCCTGCGCGAACGCCTGGGCCGTCTGCCAGGCCCCGGGCAGCAGCAAGTCGTTGCCGGTATAACGGGCGGCGGCTTCCCACAGCAACGCCAGCAGCAGCAATATCAGCGTCTTGCGCAACGCCGAATGATTGCGCAGGCGCTCGTGCCAGGGCAGCGGCGCCTCGGCCGCCAATTCGGGCAAGGGCGGCAGCACGTGTTCGATTTCCGGGCGCAGCGCGGTGCCCTGGGCGGTCGAGATCATGGGGCGATTCCTCAGGCTGCCGCGCGTTGCGGTTCGGGGTCGGCCGGCACGTCGAACAGCAGCTCGTGGATACGCCTCGTGGCGGCCTGGAACGCCGCCGAACCCTGGCCGCGCAGGTCGAACTGGTGCGCATTGAGTTCGGCCCGCACGCGGCCCGGATGCGGCGACAGCAGCAGAATGCGGTTGCCCAGGGCCAGCGCCTCTTCAATGGAATGGGTCACGAACAGCAACGTGAAGCGCGCTTCTTCCCACAAGGCCTGCAGCTCTTCCTGCATTTTGCGGCGCGTCAGCGCGTCCAGGGCCGCGAAGGGTTCGTCCATCAACAGTACGCGCGGCTGCATGGCCAGCGCGCGCGCAATGGCCACGCGCTGTTTCATGCCGCCCGACAGCGTATGCGGGTAGGCATCGGCGAAGGCCGACAGGCCCACTTTATCCAGATAGTGCAGGGCGCGCTCGCGGGCCTCGGCGCGCCCCAGCTTGCGCGACGCCACCAGGGGAAACGCCACATTGTTCAGCACCGTTTTCCACGGCGGCAGTTGGTCGAATTCCTGGAACACCACGACGCGATCCGGACCGGGCCCCGCCACGGCGCGGCCGTCCAGCAGGATCTGGCCCGCCGCCGGCGCCACGAACCCCGCTACCGATTTCAGCAGGGTGGATTTACCGCAGCCCGAGGCCCCCAGCAGAATGTAGCGGTCACCTGCGTGCACGTCGAAGCTGACCTGCTGCGTGGCGCGTACACGGCGCTGCGGCGTCTTGTACTCCAGCGTCAGGTCGCGTACCTGCAGCAGGGGCTGGGGCGCCGCCATGTCAGCTTCCCTGCCCGATGGCGGCGTCTTCGAAGAAGTAGTCGCGCCAGCTGGCGGCCGGGTTTTTGATGGCGCCGATCTTGTGCATGAACTGGGCCAGCACCAGCGTGTTGTTGGGCTGCAAAGTGAACGATACGTCGGGGTTGGTAATGACCTTTACCAGGAAATCCCTGTCCAGCTTGGCGCCCGTTACCCGCAGGTAAGTATCGGCGGCTTCTTGGGGGTGCGCCGTGACGAACTGCGCGGCTTCCTGCAATGCCTTCAGGAAAGCGCCGTAGGTCTTGGGGTTTTCGTTGCGGAATTTCTCGGTGGCGAACAGCACCGTGGAAGAACTGGGCCCGCCCAGCACATCGTAGGAATTCAGCACGATGCGGGCCTGCGGATTCTGCGCCAGTTCCTGATCCTGGAAAGGCGGATTGCCGAAGTGCGCCGTGATCTCCGTGCCGCCGGAAATGATTGCGGCAGTGGCATCCGGGTGCGGCATGGCCACTGATATCGCGTCCAGCCTGGCGTACTGATCGTCGCCCCATTGCCTGGCGGCGGCCAGCTGCAGCACGCGCGCCTGCACCGACACGCCCACCGCGGGCAGGGCGATGCGATCTTTATCGCTGAGGTCGGCAATGCTTTTCACGGCCGGGTTGTTCGACACCAGGTAATAGGGGAAATTGCCCAGCGACGCCACGCCCTTCACGTTCTGGCGGCCGTGCGTGCGGTCCCAGATCGTCAACAGGGGCCCCACGCCCGCGGCCGCGATATCCACGCCCCCGGACAGCAGCGCATCGTTGACGGCGGCTCCACCCGACAGCTTCACCCATTCCACATCGATGTCCACGCCGGCCTGCTTGCCGTATTTCTCGATCAGCTGCTGGTCGCGCGCCACGTTCAGCAGCAGATAGACAATGCCGTACTGCTCGGCGATGCGCAGCCGGCCTTCGGCCAGCGCCGGCGTGGGCGACACCAGGGCCAGCACGGCGATGACCAGCGCCAGGGCGCTTGCGCCGGCATATCGGGCCAGGCGTTGTTTCAGAGTCAGAAAGTGGTTCATGTCCAGTCCGGCTTAATAAGGCAGGTCGCCTTCGATCGTGGTGCGAAACAGCTTGCGGCGCAGGTGTGCCGGACAACCCGCGGCCAGGTGTATCAGCGAACGGTTGTCCCAGAACACCAGGTCGTGTTCGCGCCAGGCGTGCCGGTAAATGTGCTCGGGCTTGATGCTGTGGGCGAACAGCTCGTCCAGGACCTGCCGGCTTTCATCTTCGGGCAGGCCTTCGATACGCGTGGTGAAGCCCTCGCTGACAAACAGCGCCTTGCGGCGCGTGTCGGGATGCGTGCGCACCACCGGATGCACCACTTCTTTCACCTGCGCCAGCTGCTCGGCGCTGAGATTAGGGCGCCAATTGGCCTCTTTCTGCATCTGGCCGTACTTGGCCAGGTACGAATGCACCGCAAGCCGCCCCTCCACGGCCCGCCGCAGATGCGCCGGCAGTGTGTCGTACGCCTTGTGCATGTCGGCGAACAGCGTGTCGCCGCCTTCGGCCGGCAGCTCCTGCGCATGCAGCAGCGAACCCAGGCTGGGCAGGGGCTTATACGAAATATCCGAATGCCAGTACTTGCCGGCATCGCCCAGGCCCACGGGCTGGCCGTTCTCGACGATGTTGGAAACGATCAGGATCTCGGGGTGCCCCGCCAGATGAAACTGGTGCAGCACGTGGATCATCAATTTGCCGAAACGGCGGCTGAAATCGATATGCTGCTGCGGGCTGATGCGCTGGTCGCGGAACACCACCACGTGGTGATCCAGGTGGGCACGGCGCACGCGGGCGAAGTCAAGATCGTTCAGCGTACGGCCCAGGTCGATGCCGACGACCTCCGCGCCGGTCCCGCCGGGCAAGGGCCGCACATCGAAATCCTGCGAGGCCGGGCCGACGAACTCATCGCGGCGCAAGGCGTTGCTGGCAACAGACATGGATCGCTCCAGAATTCAGAGCGATCCATTATGCAAAGAGCCTGTTCCTGCTCAAACGAAGATATGGGTGTTTGAACAGAGCCTGGTGTCATATGCAGGCACGGCTATATTCATATATCCGAAACCCGCAGTCGGACATCCACCCGCGCCCATCATGCGGCAGGCAGGAACTTTTCTACCAGCTTGACCCAGTACGTGGCGCCCACCGGCAACAGCGCATCGTTGAAGTCGTAGTTGGGGTTGTGCAGCTGGCACGGGCCCATGCCATGGTAGGTGGCCACGCGGTGGTCGCCATCGCCGTTGCCCAGGAACAGATAGCAGCCCGGCACCTTTTCCAGATAAAACGAAAAATCCTCGGCGCCCATGAAGGCCGGAATATCGCAGTTGACCTGTTCGTCGCCGAACGCCTCGCGCGCCACCTGGGCGGCGAACGCCGTTTGTTCTTCCCAGTTCACCAGCGGCGGATAGGCGCGCACGAAATCCAGTTCGCCGGTACCGCCATACACCTGGGGCAAGGTGGTGGCGATGCGGCGCATGCCTTCCTCGATCTTGTCCAGCACATCCACGGTGTACGTACGCACGGTGCCGCGCAACACGGCCTCGCCCGGAATCACGTTATACGCGTCGCCGGCGTGGATCTGGGTAATGGACAATACAGCGGATTCCAGCGGGTCTTTGCTGCGCGATATCAGCGTCTGCAAGGCGTGCACCATGTCGGCCGCCACGATGATGGGGTCTACCGCGCCGTGCGGCTGCGCGGCATGGCCACCCACGCCCTTGATGGTGATGTCCCAGCGATTGCTCGATGCCATGGCGGGCCCGCTGCGAAAGCCGAACTGGTTGACCGGCATGCCGGGCATGTTGTGCAGCCCGAACACCGCATCGCAGGGAAATTTATCGAACAGGCCGTCTTCCATCATGGCGCGGGCGCCCGCGTTGCCGCCTTCTTCGGCGGGCTGGAAAATAAAGTGCACCGTGCCGTCGAAATTCCGGTGCCGCGCCAGATACTCCGCCGCGCCCAGCAGGATGGTAGTGTGGCCATCGTGCCCGCAACCATGCATGCGCCCATCCACGGTGGACTTGTGCGCGAAGCGATTGTGCTCGGGCATGGGTAATGCGTCCATGTCGGCGCGCAGGCCGATGGACTTGCCGCCGGTGCCCGATTTCAATACGCCCACCAGTCCTGTCTTGCCGAAGCCCGTGTGCACCTCGATGCCGAAACTGCGCAGCCGTTCGGCCACCAGCGCCGAAGTGCGGGTTTCCTGGTAAGCCAGTTCCGGATGGGCATGGATATCGCGGCGCAGCGCGGTCAGGTCGGCATGGGCGCGTTCGATTTCATCTAGGGTTTTCATGGCGATGCTCGGCGTTCCGAAATAGTCTTATGCAAGTTTTGTAGCATACCGCTGCCGGGTTGTTGATTTTCCGATTGTGCATTCATAGGTCGCCTCGGCGCCCTGGGTTTGGGTGGGGCCAGGCGAAGCCCGTCGGGCTCGGGTGCATACAGGCACCCTCGGCCCGCTGCGCGGGCTGCCCCGCCGGTCAACTCGCCCGGCCCCACCCAAACCCAGGGCGCCGAGGCTGGCAATGTCTCACCATGAAACAGGAAACCGCCAGCGCCTTGAACGTGGCCTCGTTGAATACGGTCGCCGACTCCCACGACCCAGAAGTGCGCAAACCCGGCCCTGCAGACAACGGTTCAAGCTGGCACGGGACGGGGCTAGAACCAAGAACCAAGCACCAAGCACCAGAAACTTACCCCGCACCCGCCCCATCATTCAAATGGCAAGCACTAGCATGCCCCGAGGCAACCGCCCGCAACAACGGCCGTTCAACAGAACACCGCGGCATCGCATGCGGACAGCGCGGATGAAACGCACACCCCGATGGCGGCGCCAACGGCGAAGGCAGTTCCCCTTTGATAGGACGGTAATCCCGCCGCCCCGGCTGCAAGTCCGGCAGTTCTTCCAGCAGCGCCTGCGTATACGGATGATTGGCCCGCGAAAACACCACCTCGGTGGGCGCGATCTCGACAATGCGCCCCAGGTACATGATGGCCACCCGGTCGGAAATATGGCTCACCACGCTCAGGTTATGGCTGATGAACAGATAAGTCAGGTCCAGCTCGCGCCGCAACTGCGCGAACAGATTCAACACCTGCGCCTGGATCGACACATCCAGCGCCGCCACCGCCTCGTCGCACACAATCACCGACGGCTTCAGCGCCAGCGCCCGCGCAATACCGATGCGCTGGCGCTGCCCGCCCGAAAACTGGTGCGGGTAGCGCTGCGCGTAGGCCGGGTCCAGCCCCACCTGGCGCATCAGCCCCGCCACGTATTCCGCCTTCTCGGCCGGGCGTATCAGGCGATGCGCCACCGGCGCCTCGCCGATGATGTCCAGCACCCGCATGCGCGGATTCAGCGAGGCATATGGATCCTGGAAAATCATCTGCACGCCCAGCTCGTACGCGCGCCGCTCGGCCGCCGGCATCTGCGCCACCGCCTTGCCCTGGTAGTGAATCTGCCCGCCCGTGGGCCGCAATATGCCCGATACCATGCGGCCCAGCGTCGACTTCCCGCAGCCCGACTCGCCCACGATGCCAATGACCTCGCCCGCGCGCACCTCCAGGTCCACCCCCGCCACGGCCTGCACCACCAGCGTCTTCAGGCCCGCGCCGAACAGGTTGGCGATGCGGCCGGCCAGGTCCACCGGCTGCACGAAATGCTGCTCTACCTGCTGCAGCGACAGAATGGACGGCGGCGTGGGCCCGGGTGGGGAAGCGGCGGTATGCACCTAGCGTTCTCCTGCGTGCCAGCAACGGGCCCAATGCGCGGGCCGGTGTTCCACGGCCGGCGGCGCCTGCGTACAGGCCTCGGTGGCGCGCGCGCAACGCGTACGGAACGCACAGCCCTGCGGCAAATTCAACAGCGATGGCGTCATACCGGGAATGGGCTCCAGCGGCTGGCCGCGCGTCTGCGGCGTGGGAATCGACGCGATCAGGCCATGCGTATACGGATGCAGGGCGCGCCCGATCACATCCGCCGTGCTGCCGGTTTCCACCACGCGCCCGGCGTACATCACCGCCACGCGGTCGGCCAGCCCCGCCACCACCGCCAGGTCGTGCGTGATCCAGATCAGCGCGGTGCCGGTTTCGCGGCACAGCTTCTGCATCTCGTACAGAATCTGGCCCTGGATGGTCACGTCCAGCGCGGTGGTCGGCTCGTCGGCAATGATCAGGCGCGGGGAATTCAACAGCGCAATGGCAATGGCCACCCGCTGGCGCATGCCGCCCGACAGCTGGTGCGGATACGCACGCAGGCGGTCCTGCGGCGACGGAATGCCCACCTTGGTCAACACCTCCAGCGCGCGCGCCCGGGCCTGCGTGCGGCTGACGCGCTGGTGCGCCAGCACGGTTTCTATCATCTGGGTATCGACGCGCAACACGGGGTTCAGCGTCATCATCGGATCCTGGAAAATCATGGCGATATCGCTGCCGCGCAAGGCGCGCCAGCGCGCCGGCGACACCTGCCGCAAGTCTTCGCCGTTCAGGCGGATCTCGCCATCCACCACACGGCCCGGCGCGTCCACCAGCCCCAGCAGCGAAAACCCGGTAATACTCTTGCCCGACCCCGACTCGCCCACCAGGCCCAGGATCTCACCCGGCCGCACCGACAAATCCACGCCGTCCACGGCCTTGACCACGCCGGCGCGCGTGAAGAAGTGCGTCTTCAGGCCGCGCACGTCCAGCATGGGCGCCGCGCCGGGGTCGAAGTGGTGGTCGCTGGCCATGGGTTGCTCAGGCCGCGTTGTGCGGGTTAAGCACATCGCGCAGGTGGTCGCCCACCAGGTTGATGGCAATGATGGCAATCGCCAGCGCAATGCCGGGGAAGAACGATATCCAGTACAGCCCCGACAGCAGGTATTCGAAACCGTTGGAGATCAGCATGCCCAGCGAGGGCTCGGTCACCGGCACCCCCACCCCCAGGAACGATAGCGTGGCTTCCAGCGCAATGGCGTGCGCCAAGTCGATGGTGGCGATCACGATCAGGGGCGGCATGCAGTTGGGCAGCACGTGGCGGAACAGCACCCGCCCCCAGCCCAGCGACAAGCAGCGCGCCGCCTCGACATATTCCTTGCCGCGCTCCACCAGCGCGGCCCCGCGCGCGGCCCGCGCGAAGTAGGCCCATTGCACCACCACCAGCGCGATGATGACCTTGTCCACCCCCTTGCCCAGCACCGCCAGCAAGATCAGCGCCACCAGAATGGCCGGGAACGACAACTGGATATCCACGATGCGCATCAGGAAGGCATCGACCCGTCCGCCGAAGTACGCCGCCACCAGGCCCACCGTGGCGCCAATGGCGAACGCCGCCAGCACAGATATGGCGCCCACCATCAGGCTGGTGCGCATGCCGTACAGAATGGCCGAAAACACATCGCGTGCCTGCCCGTCAGTGCCTAGCCAGTAAGTAATGCTGCCGTCGCCGCTGACACTGCCCGGCGGCAGCTTCGAATCCAGAATATCCAGCGTGCCGATATCGAAGGGGTTCTGCGGCGCGATCCAGGGCGCGAATAGCGCCGCGCCCACCGTCAGCAGCAGCAGCGCCAGGCCCAGCAGCGCCAGCTTGCTGGCACAGAAGTCCGCCACAAAGCGGCGCAGCGGCGTGTCGGGCCGCGCCGCGACCGGCGCGGCCGCCTGGGGGCCAGCGGAAACAGGCGTCGTCATGCGCGGCGCTCCAGTCGTACGCGCGGATCCAGCACCGTATAGATGATGTCCACGACCAGGTTCAACATGACCAGGAAGAACACGATCAGCATCAGGTAGGCCACCACCACCGGGCGGTCCAGGTTGACGATGGAATCGATCAGCAGCTTGCCCATGCCCGGCCAGGAAAACACGGTTTCCGTCACCACGGCGAAGGCCACCACCTGGCCGAACTCCAGCCCCGCCACCGTAACGATGGGGATGAGAATGTTCTTCAGCAGATGCACGCCCAGCACGCGCTTTTCCGACAGGCCCTTGGCGCGCGCGAACTTGATGTAGTCCATGGGCAGCGACTCGCGCGTGGCCGCTCGCGTCACCCGAACGATCATGGCGCACTTGGCCAGCGCGATCGTGGTGGCGGGCAGGATCAGGCTGGCCCAGCCATCCAGCGTCAGCACACTGAGCGGCACGCCGAATACCGGCACGGTAGCGCCGCGCCCGCTGGCCGGCAGCCAGCCCAGCGTTACCGCGAACAGCATGATCAGCATCAGGCCCACCCAGAAATTGGGCAGCGAAAAACCCAGCACTGATCCCGTCATGATGGCGCGCGACCCCGCCGCCTTGGGCTTCAGGCCCGCAAGAATGCCCAGCGGCACGCCGATCAGCACCGACATCAGCATGGCCACCGTGGCCAGTTCCAGCGTGGCCGGCATGCGTTCCACGATCAGGCGCATGGCCGGCTCGCCGGTCAGGAAACTGTTGCCGAAATTGCCCTGCACGGCCTGGCCGATGAACACCAGGTATTGCATCAGCAGGGGCTTGTCCAGCCCCAGCGACACACGGATAGCCTCGCGCTGCGCATCCGTGGCCTCGGGACTGGCCAGCATCGATACCGGGTCACCCACCAGGTAGATGCCGACGAACACGATCGCCGACATCACCAACATCACCACCAGCGTTTGCAGCAGCCTGCGGATAATGGTTGCCAGCACGTTGCGCTACCGTCCGCCCTACTTCTTCAGCGTGGCGTACTGCACCAGGGTGGTCTGGTCCGGACGGCCCTCGTAGCGCACGTCGTTCTTCATGGCCCACACCGACAACTCGAAGTGCAGCGGCAGCAGCGCGAAATCGTCCATGGCCAGGTTGCTGGCCTGCTGCAGCAGCTTGGCGCGCTTGTCGTCGTCCATGGTGGCGCCCGCCTCGCGCACCAGCTTGTCCATGTCGGGGTTCGAATAGCGGCCGCGATTGGTAGTGCCTTCGCCCGCGTCCGGGTTGCGCGTCATTAGCAGCGATGTCAACGGGTTGGACATCTCGCCGCTGGTGGCCGACCAGCCCGCCATGTAGGCGCTGAAACCATAGCTGTCGCGCTTCTTGAAGAACACGGAAGGCGCCAGGGCCTCGACACTGGTCTTCACGCCGATGCGCGACCACATCGACGCCACCGCCTGCGCCACCTTCGAATCGTTTACATAACGGCCCGAAGGCGCGCCCAGGGTGATGGCAAACCCATCGGGGTAGCCCGCTTCCTTCAGCAAGGCCTTGGCTTTTTCCGGGTCGGCCTTGGGCGCCTCGGCATGTTCTTTGGACGCGCCGAACATCGGATACGGCAGGGCATTGCCCGCCGCCTTGGCCACCCCGCCCATCACGCGGTCGACGATGGCGTCGCGGTTGATGGCCAGCGACAGCGCCTCGCGCACGCGCTTGTCTTTCAGGGGATTCTTGTCCAGCCCGGTAATACCCGGCGTGGGCTCGGCATGCTGGTCCATGGCCACATACATGACGCGCACAGACGGCGTTTCTTCAATGTACAGGCCCTTGTTCTTCTTCAGGTTGGGCAGGTCGTCGGTGGGCGGGTCTTCGATCATGTCGACATCGCCCGCCAGCAGGGCGGCCACGCGCCCGGCGGCGTTGGACATGGGACGGTAGATCACCTTGTCCCAGTCGGGCTTCTTGCCCCAGTAATGCTCGTTGCGCGCGAACACCAGTTCCGCGCCGCGCTTCCAGGACACGAACTTGTACGGGCCCGTGCCCACCAGGCCGTCGCCGCTGTTCAGTTCAGTGGTGGTCTTGCCTTCCGGCGCGGGGCCCGAGGCCGCCTTTTTCGACAGAATGGGCAATTGCGCCAGGTTCACCAGCAGCATGGGCGCCGGGCCCTTGGTGGTAATGCGCAGCGTCAGCGGATCCACCGCCTCGGCCTTGGCCACCGCGCCCAGGTACAGCGTAAACGGCGAAGGGCTGTTGGGCACCTTGGGCACGCGTTCATACGTGAACACCACGTCTTCCGCCGTGAACGGGCTGCCGTCCGAGAACTTCACGTTGGGGCGCAGCTTGAACGTCCAGACATTGCCATCCACCGTCCAGGACTCGGCCAGCGCCGGCTGCGGCTGCAGCTTCGAATCGGTGCGCACCAGGCCGTCGAACAGCGTGTGGGAAATCTGGGTATTGGGAGTCAGGGCATGGTATTGCGGGTCCAGTGAGCTGGGCTCGGTCTTCAGGGCCACCACCAAGTCGCGCGCCGCCGCGGGGGTGATGGCGCCCAGGGCCATTGCCATCGTCAACGTGCCGCCAGCCAATAAACGTAACCACTGAGATGCCATCATGCTCTCCCGAGTCTGTTCTGCAGGTTGGACTGCCGGCACACCTTAACCAGCAAACACGCGGGCACGCAACAGTTATATTCCCTTATTGCCGTCCTGAATCGACTCCTTTTATGGCCCCCTCCACGCACGCCCCCATCGCCGCCATCGCCACCGCCGCGGGACGGGGCGGCATCGGTGTCGTCCGTGTCTCCGGCCCTGATTTATCGGTGCTGGCGCGCCGCCTGTTCGGCCGCGACCTGACGCCGCGCCACGCGCATTACCTGCCCTTTACCGCCGCAGACGGCGAGGCCCTGGACGAGGGCATCGCCCTGTATTTCCGCGCCCCGCAGTCCTATACCGGCGAAGACGTGCTGGAACTGCAGGGCCACGGCGGGCCAGCGGTGCTGCGGCGCATTCTGGACCGCTGCCTGCAGGCCGGCGCCGACCTGGGCTTGCGGCTGGCCGAGCCGGGCGAATTCACCCGGCGCGCCTTTCTGAACGACCGCATGGACCTGGCCCAGGCCGAGGCCGTGGCCGATTTGATTGATGCATCATCGGTTGCCGCCGCGCGCGGCGCCATGGCCTCGCTGTCGGGTGAGTTCTCCGCCCGCGTCAACGATCTGTCGGACCGCATCATCCACTTGCGCATGCTGGTGGAAGCCACGCTGGATTTCCCGGAAGAGGAAATCGATTTCCTGGAAAAATACCAGGCCCGCCCCACGCTGCAGGCGCTGGCCGCCGACCTGGACACCCTGATCGCCCAGGCGCGCCAGGGCGTGATCCTGCGCGAAGGCCTGCACGTAGTGCTGGCGGGCCAGCCCAACGTAGGCAAGTCCAGCCTGCTGAACGCGCTGGCCGGCGACGAAGTGGCCATCGTCACCCCCATTGCCGGCACCACGCGCGACAAGGTCGTGCAGGAAATCCACATCGACGGCGTGCCCCTGCACATCGTCGACACCGCCGGCCTGCGCGACACCGACGACACCGTGGAAAGCCTGGGCATCGCCCGTACCTGGAAAGAAATCGAACGGGCCGATGTCATCCTCCACCTGCAGGACGCCACCCGGCCCGGCGACGAACTGGATACCCAGATCGTGGCCCGGCTGCCCGAACGCACCCCCTTGCTTACCGTGTTCAACAAGGTGGATCTGCTGGCCCGCCCATTCACGCCCTCCGCGGGGCAGTTGGGCATTTCGGCGCGCGAAGGCCTGGGGCTGGACGAACTGCGCGCCCGCCTGCTGGCGCTGGCCGGCTGGAACCCGGGCGCCGAATCGCCCTGGCTGGCGCGCGAACGGCACGTGCATGCCTTGCAGGATGCGGCCCGGCATCTGGCGGCGGCCACCGAACATGCCTCGCAGGACGACCGGGTGCTGGACCTGTTCGCCGAAGAACTGCGACTGGCGCACGACAGCCTCAGCAGCATTACTGGGCGCTTCACCAGCGACGATCTGCTGGGCGAGATTTTTTCCAGCTTCTGCATCGGGAAGTGAACCCGCCCTGAGCTTCCCACCGTAAACCGCGGAATCCCGGACATGTCGAAGCAAGGTCTGCCAAGTTCCTTGCGCCTACATCGCCGTTTCCCCACCCATTTGCACCCATTCCGGCAAGGCCGGTAAAGTGGACACCGGACGTACCCGCCACCACACCGCCACCTGACTCGCCATGAGCGCCCCCTCTTTGCGACTGCGCCCGCTGGTATCGCTGCTGCTGTTCCTGAGCGCGTATTCGCCCTTGATGGTCATCCTGGTCATCAAGGACATGGACGCCTCGCACCCCTGGCTGCTGGGCAAGCCCGTGTTCAGCGGCCTGCTCATCGTGCTGGCGGTGGCCAGCAGCCTGGTCACCCTGCGGGCCGTCAGGGACATCGGCGCGGGACTGCCCGTGGTGGTAACCAAGGCGGCCAACCGGTCGGGCGACATGTTCGGCTACAGCGTGCCCTACATCGTGTCGTTCATTCGCATGGACGAGGGCGACTGGCAGACGCTGGCCAGCCTGCTGATCCTGCTGGCGGTGCTGTTCACCATGGCGTACCGCACGCAAACCGTATTCATCAACCCCATCCTGGCCATCGCCGGATACATGCTGATCGACTGCACGTTCAAGCGAGGCGAAACCATCACCCAGGCCATGGTCATTACCCGTCGGCCCATCGGCGTGGGCGATACCTGCCGCCTGGAACGGCTGTCGTATTACCTGTACATCGCGGCACCGCCGGCACCCGGCCAGACGGAGAACCAGGATGGGCACTGACACCGCCGCCAAGAAGCTGGCGCAGATCAAGGCGACCGATTTCAGCGGCTGGCCTGTAACCTTCTGGCTGGTGAAGAAGAAGATCGCCCGCAAGAAAGCGCACTACGATGTGCTGCGCGTCGATACCGACACCCGGTTGCAACAGCGCTTCCAGGGCTTCCTGAAGCAGCAATTGCAGGACCGGGATTTCCATCTTTCATCTTATGACTTCAATAATGCCGACGGCGACGACGTGCTGTTCACCATCGCGGCAGACGCCACCGAATTCGTGAACATCCAGGCGGCAGTCGAAGCAGGATTCGACAATCCGCTTGCAAAGAACTACGACGAACTGCTGAACTCATGGGCCTATATCGCGCTATTCGAAAATGGCGGCAAGCGGCTTTATGCCTGTCGAAAAATCAGCGCCGAAACCCAGCCCAGGAAGGTCAAATCCAAAAGCGCGACTTTTTTCCAGCATCACAAACTGGTGGACATCGACGAAAAGGAAATTTTCCTGATCGACCCCCGGTACGATTTTTTCGTGTTCGAAGACACCATTTTCATCGCCCACAAGCGGCAGTTCGAAAGTGCCATGAACTTCCGGGAAGGCATGATCGCCAATGGGGCGGAAGTTTTGTCGGACTTCGAAAAGCTCAAGCTCGTCGACGACGTGAAGATCATCCGCGAATACGTCGGCACCAACCTGCACCACCTGCGCAAGCTGTCGTCCATTCGCAAATCCGGCTACTACAAACAGCCGGGCTACATGAAAAAGCTGATAGCCGTCAGCCAGAGCGAAAAATGGGATCTCAAGATCTACCAGGACAAGATCGTCGTCGAACCAGACACCGTCGAACTGCTGCTGAAGCTGCTGAACAACGATCGGCTGCGCTCGCCCATCAACGACGAACTGTTCGACTCCGCCGCCAAGGAACCGGTGCCCGGTAGATAGCCGCCACGGGCACGCCTGGGCGCAAGGCGTGGCCGCGGACGGGATGCCCTACAGCATCTGGTTCAGCTCTTGCAGCAGGTTCTCATGGAAACGCTGCGGATCCTGGATCTGCGGCGAATGGCCCATATCCGGGAAGGTCACCAGCCGGGCGCCCGGAATCGCCCTGGCGGTGGCCGGTCCCAGTACCTTGTAGTTGCCCAGCGTGGCCGCCACCTGGGGGCTGGCGGCGTCCTTGCCTGGCGCGGTATTGTCCTGCTCGCCGATCAGCAACAGCGTAGGCACCCGGACCTGCCCGAATTCGTGCACCACGGGCTGGGTATACAGCATGTCGTAGGTCAGCGCCTGGCTCCATGCAACCTGCTCGCGGCCCGGCCCCTGCACCATGCCCGCGGCCATCTCGACCCAGCGGTCATATTCCGGTTTCCATGTCCCGGCGTAGTACGTGTTTTGCTGGTACTTCTTCATGCCCTCGAAATTGGCTTTCAGTTCGCGCGCGTACCATTCATCCACGGTACGGTAGGGCACGCCCTTGGCTTTCCAGTCTTCCAGGCCGATGGAGTTCACCATCACCAAGGCATCCACTTCGCCGGGGTACATCAGCGCATAGCGGGTGGCCAGCATGCCGCCCATGGAATGCCCCATGACCACGGCTCGCTCCACCCCCAGGGTTTGCAGCAGGGCATGCGTGTTGGCGGCCAGCTGATGGAAGCTGTACTGGTACGCGGCCGGTTTGCTGGACTTGCAGAAGCCGATCTGGTCGGGAACCACCACGCGGTAACCCGCCTGCGCCAGCGCGCGTATCGAGCCTTCCCAGGTGGCCCCGCAAAAATTCTTGCCATGCAGCAACAGTGCCGTGCGGCCATTGGCTTGTTCGGGCCGGATATCCATGTATGCCATCGATAGCGATTGTCCCTGCGAATCCAGGTTGAACTCGCCCACCTTGTAGGGGTAATCAAAACGTTCAAGCCGCGGTCCGTAATCCGGCACCTGGGTCTGTGCATGAACGCCGGCAGCCAAGAGAAGTGCCGCCGCGGTAAGGACAGGTTTGAACATGCGAGCCTCGTGATGTTGTTAATGAGAAAGTGCGACACAGGGCCGCAGGAATAGTTCTTGCCATCGCCGCGCGCTCCCGCCCCACCAAGGTGCAGCCGCATGCACCGAATCGAGCAGCCTGCACCAACTTGAAGAACCGTAGTGGCGGCCCGCAAGCAGGCCCGCCAGCAACTTGCGGGCCGCCGTCCTGGCATGCTTGTTGCTTGATTCCTGCCTGACGAACCACGTTCGGCACCACAACTTGTGCAGTCCCAGGCAACGGCGCCTCCAGACCCCTGCGGGTCTGGAGGCGTTTTTTTTGCCGGTTTCTTTCCATAGCACTCCTACAGGAACACCTTCATGTCCTACCTGGCTCCCTCAGAATTCGTCACCAAGATGGTGGACGCGGGTGAATCGAAAATCTACATGGCCACCCGCGACTCGCTGATCCGCGCCTACATGGCAGGGGCCATCCTGGCCATTGCCGCCGTGTTCGCCGTGACCATCACCGTGCAGACCGGCAGCCCCATCCTGGGCGCGGCGCTGTTCCCGGTGGGCTTCTGCATTCTGTACCTGATGGGCTTCGACCTGCTGACCGGCGTGTTCATGCTGACGCCGCTGGCCTGGATGGAAAAACGCCCCGGCGTTACGCCCGCCGCCATCCTGAAGCACTGGGGCGTGGTGTTCGTGGGCAACTTCCTGGGCGCCCTGACGGTGGCGGTGCTGATGGCCATTGTGTTCACCTATGGGTTCTCGGTGCCGGCCGGCAAGGTGGGCGATGTCATCTCGCACATCGGCGAGAACCGCACCCTGGGCTACAAGGAATACGGCGCGGCCGGCATGCTCACCATCTTCATTCGCGGCGTGCTGTGCAACTGGATGGTATCGCTGGGCGTGGTGGGCGCCATGATCTCCACCACCGTCAGCGGCAAGGTCATCGCCATGTGGATGCCCATCATGCTGTTCTTCTTCATGGGTTTCGAGCATTCGGTGGTGAACATGTTCCTGTTCCCGTCGGCCCTGATCCTGGGCGGCAACTTCTCGGTCATGGACTACCTGATCTGGAACGAGATTCCCGTGGTGCTGGGCAACCTGGTGGGCGGCATCTCGCTAACCGGCCTGACCCTGTACACCACGCACATCAAGACCGCGCCCAAGCGCAGCTTCAACTGACCTGTGGATAATTCGGCGCGCATGGATTCGCCGGTATCGCGGCCCGCCGCCAGCCAGTTGCGCGTGGCGGCGGGGCAGTATTCCGACCGCGGCCGCAAGCCGGCCAACCAGGACTTCCACGGCCTGTGCGTGCCGAATGAACCGCTGCTGGGCGCCAAGGGCGTGGCGGTGGCGCTGGCCGACGGCATCAGCAGCAGCGATGTCAGCCATATCGCCAGCGAGACGGCGGTGGCCAGTTTCCTGGAAGACTATTACTGCACCCCGGAAACCTGGTCGGTAAAGAAGTCGGCGCAACGCGTGCTGGCGGCGGCCAACGGCTGGCTGCACGCGCAAACCCGCCAAAGCCCGCATCGCCATGACCAGGACCGCGGCTATGTGTGCGCCATGAGCGTGCTGGTGCTGAAGTCCACCACCGCCCACATTCTGCACGTGGGCGATGCGCGCATCTACCGCGTGCGGGCGGGCGCGGTGGAACAACTGACCGAAGACCACCGGCTGTGGGTGTCACGCGACAAAAGTTACCTGAGCCGCGCGCTGGGCCTGTCGCCGCACCTGGAAGTGGATTACCACTCGCAGCGCGTCGAGATGGGCGATGTGTACGTGCTGGCCACCGACGGCGTGCACGAACACGTGGACGCCCAGGCCATGATCGAGGCCGTCACCATGCACGCGCGCGAGCTGGACCGCGCGGCCGAAGCCCTGGTGGATCTGGCCTACGCCTGCGGCAGCGAAGACAACCTGACCGTGCAGATTGTGCGCGTGGACGAACTGCCTTCGCCCGATGCCGGCGAGATGGCGCGGCAGGCCGGCGCGCTGCCCTGCCCGCCGCTGTTGCGGGACGGTGAAACATTCGACGGCTTCCGCATTGTCGAAGAAGTACATGCCAGCAGCCGTAGCCACGTCTACCGGGCCACCGACATCGAGTCCGGCGCCATGGTGGCGATCAAGATTCCGTCGCTGGACCTGCGCCACGACCCGGCCTACCTGGAACGCCTGCTGATCGAAGAATGGATTGCGCGGCGCATCGACAGCCGCCACGTGGCCAAAGCCTGGCCGCAGGCCCGTCCGCGCCATTACCTGTACACCGTAAGCGAGTACCTGGATGGTGTCACCCTGGCCCGCTGGATGGCCGAACACCCCGGCGCCCCGTTGGAGCAGGTTGTCGATATCGTCGAACAGGTCGCCAAGGGCCTGCAGGCGTTCCACCGCCAGGAAATGCTGCACCAGGATCTACGCCCGGAGAACATCCTGATCGATGCCGGCGGCACGGCGCGCATCATCGACTTCGGCTCGACCAAGGTGGCGGGCATCGCCGAAGTGGCACCGGCGGGCGACACGCCCCAGATGCTGGGCACGGCGCAGTATGCCGCGCCCGAGTACTTCCTGGGCGAGGCCGGCACCCCGGTATCCGATATCTATTCCCTGGGGGTGATTGCCTACCAGATGCTGACCGGCAGGCTGCCCTATGGGGCGGAAGTGGCCAAGACCCGCACCCGCGCCGCGCAGCGGCGGCTGCGATACGAGTCGGCGCTGGACGAACAGCGGCCCATTCCGGCCTGGATGGACAGCGTGCTGGGCAAGGCCGTGCACCCCGACCCGAAGGCGCGTTACCAGGAATTGTCCGAGTTCGTGTATGCGCTGCGCCACCCTCACAGCACCGACGCCGCGCATGCGCGCCAGCCCTTGCTGGAACGCAACCCGCTGGCATTCTGGAAAGGGTTATGCCTGTGCCTGGCCGTGGCCCTGATCTGGTTGCTGGTGTTTCGCCAGGGCCTGTGAACAGGCCCTGCAGGCCGGCGGATCAGTGCCGCGTCTGCTCGGCCGATTGATTATTGAGCAGCAACGCCCGCCCCGCGAACAGCCCGCCCGTGACTTCCATCTGGAAGCGTTCGGCGTCGCGCCGACGGATCTCGTCGGCGATTTCTTCGGACGCCTCGGGCGTTGCGCCCAAGGCCATGGTGGCCTGACGCCCCAGCACCATGGCCGATTCGAAGGTTTCGCGTACCTGGAAATCCACGTCGGCCTTGTGCAGCGCCAGCGCGTGTTCGCGGTCGAACGAGCGCGCCAGGATGCGCGAATGCGGGCACACCGCCTTGATGCGTTCCACCATCTGCGTCACGGTCGAGGTGCCGTTGGCGCATACCAGAATGGCCTGCGCGTTTTTCGCGCCCGCGGCATGCAGCACATCGGTGCGCGTGCCGTCGCCGTAATAGACCTTGAAGCCGAAGGTGGCTGCGCTGCGGATCATTTCGGGGTCGTTGTCGATGATGGTGATGTCGGCCCCCATGGCCAGCATGTGCTGGCTGGCAATCTGCCCCACCCGGCCGAAGCCGATGACCAGCGCGCGGCCGATCTGGTTGCTGGGGGCTTCCAGGCCTTCGGTGGACACGCCCGCGCGCGGCGCCCAGCGCTTGTGGGCCAGTACGGCCAGCGGCGTCAGCGCCATCGACAACACCACGATGGCCGTCATATTGGCGTTGATGACGGGGTCGATGACCCCATTGGCCAGCGCCCCGGCAAACAGCACGAAAGCGAACTCGCCGCCCTGCGCCATCAGCACGGCGCGGTCCAGCGCCTCGGCGGGCGAACTGCGCGCCAGGCGCGCGGTGCCATAGATGCACAGCGCCTTCACCGCCATCATCACCAATACGCCGGCCACGATCAGCGGGGCGTTGCGCGCCACCACGTCCAGGTCCAGCGACATGCCCACGCTCAGGAAGAACAGGCCCAGCAACAAGCCACGGAAGGGCTCCACGTCGGCTTCCAACTGATGGCGGAAGGTGGATTCGGACAACAGCACGCCCGCCAGGAAGGCGCCCATGGCCATCGACAGCCCGCCCCACTGCATCAGCAACGCCGACCCCAGCACCACCAGCAGGGCCGCCGCCGTCATGACCTCGCGCGCCTTCGCGCGCGCCAGCAGGCGGAACAGGGGGTTCAGCAGCCATATGCCGGCCACCACCAGGGCCGCCACGGCCCCCACGCCGATTCCCACGTCCAGCCAGCGCGACGCCGCGGTGGCGGTCTCGGCATGCCGCGCGCCTGGCGGCGCTATGAACGCCACCAGCGCCAGCAGGGGCACGATCAGCAGGTCTTCCAGCAGCAGGATGGAAACCATTTTCTGGCCGCGCGGCGTGGCAATGTCGCCGCGCTCGCCCAGCACCTGCATCACGATCGCCGTGGATGTCAGCACGAAGCCCATGGCGCAGATGAACGACACGGCCAGGGGAAAGCCGAAGGCCACGCCCACACCCGTGAGCAGCAGCCCGCACACCAGTACCTGCAGGCTGCCCAGCCCGAAGATCTCGCCGCGCAGCGCCCATAGGTGCGACGGCCGCATTTCCAGCCCGATAATGAACAGGAACATCACCACGCCGAGTTCGGCCGTGTGCAATATGGCCTGCGGGTCGCGGAACAGCCCCAGGCCGAATGGCCCGATGACCAGGCCGGCAGCCAGGTACCCCAGCACCGAACCCAGGCCCAGGCGCCGGAACAAGGGCACCGCCACCACCGCCGCGCCCAGCAACACCACGACCTTGGCGAGTTCGCCCGTGCCGCCATCTACCGCCATGAATTTCCCCGGTTACCCCGGCGAGTGCTGCCGGGTCAGTCGTCGGTAACCAGCCCGTGTTCGACGGCGTACACCGCCACCTGTACGCGGCTGGTCAGGTTGAGCTTCTTCAGAATATTCTGGACGTGGATTTTGACAGTGCTTTCGGCAATGTCCAACTGCCGCGCAATGACTTTGTTGCTGGCGCCGTGGGCCAGGCACTGCACGATCTCGCGTTCGCGCGCCGTCAGGCGGGTGCGTTCCCCGCCCCCGGCGCCGTTGGCACCCAGGTGGGTGGCCTGTTCGCGGAACCGGTCCACCAGCTTCGCCGTCATGTTGTCGGCAATGACGGGCTCGCCGGTGGCGGCACGCCGAATGGCAGCCTTCAGGGCTTCGGCATCGATATTCTTCACCAGATAACCGCGAGCGCCGTCGCGCAGGGCCTGGCTGAGTTCATCGGCTTCTTCGGACACCGTCAGGATGACCACCGCGCAGCCTGGCACGTCCTGCACCAGCAGCTGCAGGGTTTCCAGGCCGGACAGGCCCGGCATGTTCAGGTCCAGCAGCACCACGTCGGGCTGGAACTCTTTGGCCCGCTTGATGCCTTCCAGGCCGTCGGAGGCTTCCGCCACGATTTCGAAATCGGGCTGGCGCTGCAAGAGCAGCTTGATGCCGGAACGGAACAGGCTGTGGTCGTCGATGAGGAGAATACGGATTGCCATGAGAGAACGGAAACCTTCAGGCCGCCCGGCGTTCGGCGCCCGGCAGCAATAACTGCACGGTGGCGCCGGCCCCTGGCCGAGACGACAGTTTTATCACAGCGTTGAGCCGCGCGGCGCGTTCGCGCATGATGTGCAAACCCACGTGGTTCTCCCCCTGCTGCTCGACAGACTCGGGGTCATAACCCACGCCATCGTCGGAAATCTCCATTTCGAAATCCCTGTCGTTGCGCAACCGCACGCGTACGCGGCCGGCCTCGGCATGCTTGCGCA
This sequence comes from Bordetella petrii, assembly GCF_020991325.1. Taxonomy (GTDB): domain Bacteria; phylum Pseudomonadota; class Gammaproteobacteria; order Burkholderiales; family Burkholderiaceae_B; genus Bordetella_A; species Bordetella_A petrii_E. Next base: position 28,485 of record NZ_JAJMLX010000003.1, read on the forward strand.
CATTCGACAGGGCTTCCTGCAGGATGAACAGCACCTGCAGTTGCTGCTCGGGCGGCAAGGGACGGTCGGCGCCGTACTGCTGGTCCAGTTCAACCTCGATGCCCGTCTGGCGCTGGAAACGCTCGACCGCGACGCGGATGGCATCGGGAAGTTCACCTTGTTCGAGCTTGGTCCGGAAATTCACCAGCAGCTCGCGCACATCTTGATAGCTTTCTTCGACGCCCGTGCGCAGCAGGGGCACGATTTCTTCGATTTCCTGCTTATCGCCACGCGCCAGCGCATCGTCCAGCAATTGCAGCTGCAGCTTCAGGAAGTTCAGCCCCTGCGCAATACTGTCGTGCAACCCTTGCGCCATCAGGTTGCGCTCGCGCACCACCGCCAGCTGGCGCGCCTTGGCATCCAGGCGGCGGTTTTCCAGCGCCACCCCCAGGTGCTGGCCCAGGGTCTCCAGCAGCTGGGTTTCGGCGGGCGAGATCCGGGTAGGCTGATTGAAGTGCAGCGAGAACGACCCCAGCACTTCCTCGCGGGCCACGATGCGGAACACCGCCAGGCTGCGAAAACCCTCGTTGGCGCAGTGGAAGGATTCGATGGTGGTCAGCTTGCGAAAATCGCGCACGATCTGCGTGCCTTCCTGGGTAACAGTGCCGCAGTAGCACTGGTCGGCCCGCATGCAGCGTTCGGCTTCGGCCAGTTCTTCGGACAAGCCTTCGGACACCATCATGCTGAGCTTGTCGTCGGTGGGGTTCAGGGTGCGGATGGTGCCGCCGTTGGCCTTGAACTGCGTCATTACGCGCTGCAGGAACCCGCGGCAAACGGCCTCGATGCTATTGGGCTGATTCAGGAAAGCCGCCATATCGTACAGCGCGCCGATATCGCGGTTCTGGGCCTCGAGTTCCGCCGTCTTGCGGCGCACCCGGTTTTCCAGGCTGCGATACAGGCTTTCCAGTTTGTCGGCCATCAGGTTGAAGCCGTGGGCCAGCACACCGAACTCGTCGCGGCTTTCCACGGGCAGACGCGCGCTGAACTCGCCGGCGGTCATGCGCTGCAGCCCGTCGCGCAAACGCAGCACCGGCGAGATTATCCACAGGTACAGCAGATAGATCATCGCCAGCGTGCCGACGCAGCCTATTACCGTCAACACGCCTTGCGACAAGCGCAGCAGGGTGGTCTTGCCGGCATTGTCGGCTTCGATCATGCGCACCAGCTTGTCGGCTTCGGCCACGAAGCCGGGCAGGGCGTCCAGGTAGGGCCACAGGTTGGCGTCCCGCTGCGCCAGCGCCACGGCCGGCTTCATGCGCTGGTCCCAGAATGTGGTCACCACGTCCAGCTGGGCCCGTATGGCGGGATCCGCCGGCAGGAACAGCGGCCGCGCCGAATTGCCGCGCTCGAGCAGAGCCAGGGTTTCGTCCTGTTTGCGCACCAGTTCATCGGCCTGCTCCGCCCGCGCCGGAGCCGGCCGCATCAGTTCCACCGCCACATGGTTGGCCGTCATACGCAGGCTGCCGGTGTCGTTGATGGCGGCGCCCGCGCCCTCCAGGCCCCACGACAGCCACAGCGACCACGCCACCATGCTCAATACCACGGCCAATGCAATAAGCGAGCTGGTGATGATGCGCGTGGACAGGCGGTCGCGCAGGGAGGGCAGGCCGTCGGGGCCCACCGGGAATTCTGAAGAGTTCATGTCACGGCGCCAGCGAGTGGACATGAGCAGTGTAGCTTTTTTCATGGGTGCCGGACGGGTGCGGAACCGCGTCCGAGTAGGGTCAGGACATCGGCAGGAACGCGTCGGCGCGCGGAGAGTAAGCCAGCAAGGTGCCGGCATTCAGGTCGAAGTACCAGCCATGCAGGCTGAGGGCGCCGCGGTCCATTTGCCGCTTGACGCAGGCGAACGATTCCAGGTTGCGCAACGAGATCAGGATGGATGCCTGCTCGCACGCGCGGCGCTGCTCGGCCAGGCTGGCGTGCGGCAGTTGCCGCAGTACCTGCTCGCGCGCGGGTCCGGCGATATTGACCCAGCGGCCGATGTAGTCGCCCTCGCGATCGCCGTCGCCGGCCAGGCGCTGTTCCATCAATGCGCGGATCCCGCCACACTGGCTATGGCCCAGCACGATGATGCGGCCCACCTGCAATTGCTCCACGGCGAACTGGATGGCGGCCAGCACCCCTTGCTGCCCGCCCAGGTCTTCGGACAAGGGCACCAGATTGGCCACGTTGCGCACGGTGAAGATATCGCCGGGGTCGCAGCCCAGCAGCAATGCCGGATCCACCCGCGAGTCGCAGCAGCCGTTCAGCAGTGTGCCGGGGTTCTGGCCCCGGCACAGGTTGCGGAACAAGCCGGGCGCATCATCGAAATAATGCTGCTGGAAACGCTGGAACCCGCTGATAAAACGCTGCAAGTCCCCCGTACTGGTATTGGGCATTTTCTAACCCCCAGTCTGCGACATGAAGCGCACGATGCGTTCAGGGTGCGTGCGGAAGTCGTGCCGCTCGGGCTTGACGGCAATGGCGGCCGCGATAGACCGGGCCAACTGCGCATCGCTGGCGCCCTGGCGCAGCATGGCGCCCAGCGGCACGCTGTCGCGCTGGCCCAGGCACAGGTACAGGGTCCCATCGGCGCCCAACCGCACGCGGTTGCAGGTAGCGCAGAAATGCTGCGACATCGGGGTAATGACGCCCAGCAAGGGCGGGCCGCCATCGCGTCCCCAGTATCGCGCGGGCCCCGCACCCGCCGCCGCCAGGGCCGGTATCAAGGCATGGCGGGCCGCCAGGCGGCTGCCCAGTTGGGTCAGGTCGATGCCGGCCGCGCGCCTGCCGGTGTCGCCCACGGGCATGGGCTCGATCAATCTCAGTATGAAGCCCTGGCGGCCGGCATAGGCCAGCAGCCGGTCCAGGTCGGGCTCGGGCGTGCTGGCCTGCACCACGGCGTTGAGCTTGATGGGCGAGAACCCCGCGGCATGCGCGGCATCCAGCCCCCGCAGCACGTCGTCCAGGCAATCGCGGCCGGTAATACGCGCATAGGCGGCGGCGTCCAGCGTATCCAGGCTGACGTTCAGCCGGTTTACTCCCGCGGCGCGCAATTCGGCGGCGTGGCGCGCCAGGCGCGTGGCATTGGTGGACAACGACAGGTCTTGCAGGCCGGGCAGGGCCGCAAGCGCCCGCGCCAGCATGGGCACGCCGCCACGCGTCAGCGGCTCGCCGCCCGTCAGGCGCAGCTTGCGCACCCCCAGGCCCACGAAAATTCCCGCCAGCCGCGCCATTTCCGCGTGGCTGAGCCAGTGCGCGGGCGTATCGAAATGCCGGAAGCCGGCGGGCAGGCAATAGGTACAGCGCAGGTCGCAGCGATCGGTCACCGAGACGCGCAGGTAGTCGATGCGCCGCCCGTGGCCGTCGATCAGGGTGGAAACGCCCGCCATCGCCATCCCCTACTGCACCAGCAGCCCGTCGGCGCCTTCCAGTTCGATGCCTTCGATCCGGGCGCGGCCGACCAGCAGGCGCAGGTATTGTCGCCAGGCGGTATCGCGGCTGGCGGCGGCCAGTGCCTGGGCAATGCGCGGCGCCACGTCTTCATACGGCAGGCGATGGCCAGCCACGCATCGCGCGATACGCACGATATGCAGGCCATGGCGTGTCTCGACCAGGCGCGGCAGGATGCCCGTGGCCGCCTGGCCAAATACGGCGCGCTCGAATTCGGGAACCGTATCGCCACGTACCAGCTGCCCCAGGCTGCCGCCCACGGCAGCCGACGGGCAGTTCGACAGCGCGCGGGCGCGCTGTCCGAAACTTGCAGGGTCGGCCTGCACTTCCCGCAGCACCGCCTCCGCGCGTGCGCGCAAAAGCGCCAGATCGACGTCGGGCGTTACCTGGAAAAGAATGTGATCGGCTTCCACCAGTTCGCCCACGATGTAGCGGTGGGGGTGCATGTCGTAGTGGCGCCGGCAAGCGGCATCATCGGGTTGCGGCGCGCTGGCCTGCGTGGCGAGCAGCGCGTCGATGGCGGCCTCGTCGCTGTCGGCCTTCACGGCCAGGCGCCGCGCCTCATCCAGCAGCACCCGGCGCAGCACCAGGGCGGTGATGGCGCGCCGCTGCGGGTTCGGCGCATCGGCATGGCAGGACAGTTCGTTTTCCAGGTCGGCGTCGCTGAGTTCAACGCCATTGACGATGACAGGCATGTTCGTTCCTAGCCGCCGGCCAGGCCGGCGGCACGTGGTTCAGCGCGGCCGCACCAACTGCCAGGCCCGGCCCAGATAGCCAATCGAGGCAAAACCGCTCCAGACGTGAACCAGCCGGGTAAAGGGAAAGATCACGAACAGCGTCAGTCCCATGAACAGGTGCGCCTTGAACAGCGCGGGCGCGTCGGCGATATAACCGGCCGCATCGCCCTGGAAGGTGACGATGTGCTGGGCCCAGGTCATGAACAGCACCATCATGTGGCCGTCCATGTGGCCGGCCGACACCACAATAGTGGATAGCCCCAGGAGCAGCGTGACCAGCAGCCACAGCAACAGGATCTTGTCTCCCGTGCGCGTGACCCGGGCAATACGCGGGTGCGCCAGCCGGCGGTGCAGCAGGATCAGCAGGCCCGCCAGGCACAGCGTGCCCATGACCCCGCCCGCCGCCATGGCCACGGCCTGTTTCAGCGTATGCGACACACCCAGCGTGTCCCATACCACCACCGGCGTCAGCAGGCCCACCAGGTGGCCGAAGAACAACCCCAGTATGCCGATGTGGAACAGGATGTTGCCCAGGCGCAATTGGCCCCGGTACAGCATCTGCGAACTATCGCTCTTCCAGGTGTACTGCTCGCGCTCGAAGCGTGCCAGGCTGCCGAACAGGAAGATCGCGAGCGCAATATAGGGATAGATACCGAAAACGAACTGATGCAGGGTGTTCATAGCTAGGCTCGCGGTCTTATTGGTGGGCGCCAGGCATGCGCGGATGGAACTGCATGACGTGCGTGCCGGACGCCGCATGCGGCAGCAGTGGCTCTACGCCATCGGCGCCCACGCCGAAGGTTTCCATGGCTTCATCCATGTCGCGTATGGGCGGGTCGCTCTGTTCGCGCGGCACCACGGTGGTCAGGCCGCGCAGCACTGCAAACACTGTGGAATACGGGCTGCCGGAACGCGCCAGCCGGGCGCCGATGGCGGCCAGCACATGAATGGCCTCGTCCAGCAACAGGCCTGCTTGCGCGGGCTCGATCAGGCCCAGCAGTTCGAGAAACAGCGGGACATGGTCGGGCAGTTCGGCCGCTTGCGGCTCGAACCCGTGGCGTCGGTATTCTTGCAGAAGGTCTACCATGGCCTGTCCGCGATCGCGGCTTTCGCCATGAACGTGTTCGAACAAGTGCAGCGAATGCGACGGGTTGCGGTCAAAGGTGGCCACATAGTTTTCCTGCAAGGCGATCAGGCCATGCGCCTTCAGGAAGTCAGTCAGCGGCGACAGCTGGTCTTGCGTCTCGGGGAATGCTTCCAGCGCGCCGTCGATCTCGGGCATGGCATCGATAAGCGCCTGCTCGGGATAGGACAGCAGGGCGGAAAGAATGCGGTAGATATTCATGGTGTCGTCCCGTGCAATCAGCTCAGCGCCGCTTTCTTGCGCGACTTGGGCATCTCGATGAAGATCTCGCTGCCGCGCGGTTTCTTGCCGAACAAGGCGCCTTCAGACACCCCGCCCGAGCAGCCGTTGCCGAACGTGAACCCGCAGCTGCCTTTGTCGTTGAAGCTGTCTTCGACCATTTCCTTGTGGCTGGATGGCACCACGAAACGGTCTTCGTAGTTGGCAATGGCCAGGATGCGATACATGTCCTGCACCGTGGCGTGGTCCAGGCCTACATCCTGCAGGATGCTGTCATCGCGTTCGCCATGCACCGATTCGGCGCGCATATAGGCGCGCATGGCCAGCAGGCGCTCCAGGGCGTGCTGCACGGGTGTCTCGTCGCCAGCCGTCAGCAGGTTGGCCAGGTAGCGCATCGGGATCCGCAGCGTCGATACATCGGGGATCACGGCCGTCTGGCCGATGGTCTTGTGATGCATGTGGCCGGCCTCGGCGGCCGACTGGATCGGCGACAGCGGCGGTATGTACCACACCATGGGCAGAGTGCGGTATTCCGGATGCAGCGGGAAGGCGATCTTCCATTCGCAGGCCATTTTGTACACGGGCGACTGGCGCGCGGCCTGCAGCCACGATTCCGGAATTCCCTGGCGCCGCGCCTCGGCGATGACCTCGGGCGAATTCGGATCCAGGAACACATCCAGCTGGGCCTGGTACAGGTCTTGTTCGCTGGGGCTGGCGGCGGCCGATTCGATGCGGTCGGCGTCGTACAGCAGCACGCCCAGGTAGCGGATGCGGCCCACGCAGGTTTCCGAGCACACCGTGGGCTGGCCGGATTCGATGCGTGGATAACAGAAGGTGCATTTCTCGGCCTTGCCGCTTTGCCAGTTGTAGTACACCTTCTTATAGGGGCAGCCCGAGATGCACATGCGCCAGCCGCGGCACTTGTCCTGGTCGACCAGCACGATGCCGTCGTCTTCGCGCTTGTAGATGGAACCCGACGGGCAACTGGCCACGCAAGCCGGGTTCAGGCAATGTTCGCACAGGCGCGGCAGGTACATCATGAAAGTGTTCTCGAAGGTCGAGTACATCTCTTTCTGCACGCCTTCGAACAGCGCGTCGCGGCTGCGCGAACTGAATTCGCCGCCCAGGTCGTCTTCCCAGTTGGGGCCCCAATGGATCTTGTCCATTTTCTTGCCCGTCAGCACCGACACCGGGCGCGCGGTGGGCGGGGTCTGGCTCAGCGGCGCTTTCTGCAGGTGTTCGTAGTCGTAGGTGAAAGGCTCGTAATAGTCGTCGATGGCCGGCAGATTGGGGTTGGCGAACAAGTTGGCCAGTATCTTCAGCTTGCCGCCCTGGCGCGGCTCGAGCTTGCCGGCCGCGTTGCGTGTCCAGCCGCCGTTCCAGCGCGACTGGTTCTCCCATTCTTTGGGGTAGCCGATGCCGGGCTTGGTTTCCACGTTGTTGAACCAGGCGTATTCGACGCCATCGCGGCTGGTCCAGACGTTCTTGCAGGTAATGGAGCACGTATGGCAGCCGATGCACTTGTCCAGATTCAGCACCATACCGACTTGGGCACGGATTTTCATTTTCTGCTTCCTTCCTCGAACTGCGGCTGCGCCAGCGGGCCTTCCAGCCAATCCACTTTCTTCATTTTGCGCACTACTACGTATTCGTCGCGGTTGCTGCCCACGGTGCCGTAGTAGTTGAAACCATAGGCCTGCTGGGCGTAGCCCCCTATCATGTGGGTGGGCTTGAGCACCGCGCGCGTCACGGAATTGTGAATGCCGCCGCGCATGCCGCTGGTTTCGGCGCCTGGCACGTTGATTATCTTTTCCTGCGCGTGATACATCAGGCACATGCCCACCGGCACCCGCTGGCTGACCACCACGCGTGCTGTCAGGGTGCCGTTGACGTTGAACACTTCCACCCAGTCGTTGTCGACCAGCCCCGCCTGCTTGGCCTCGGTTTCGGATACCCAGATGTGCGGCCCGCCGCGGCTGAGCGTCAGCATGCGCAGGTTGTCGGTATAGGTGCTGTGAATGCCCCACTTCTGGTGCGGCGTGATCCAGTTCAGCACCAGTTCGCGTTCGCCGTTGGGATAACGCCCCAGCATCGGCGCAACCGTGCGCGTGTCGATGGGCGGCTTATACGCGCAGAATCCCTCGCCGAAGTCGAGCATCCAGCGGTGGTCTTGGTAGAACTGCTGGCGGCCGGTAAGGGTGCGCCATGGAATCAGTTCGTGCACATTGGTGTAGCCGGCGTTGTAGCTGACCTCTTCGCTTTCCAGCCCCGACCAGGTAGGCGCGGAGATGATCTTGCGCGGTTGCACCTGTATATCGCGGAAGCGGATCTTGTCGTGTTCGCGGCCCACGGCCAGGTGGGTATGGTCGCGCCCAGTGATCTTGCCCAGGGCCTCCCAGGCCTTGACCGATACGTGGCCGTTGGTTTCGGGCGCGAAAGTCAGGATCATCTCGGCGGCATCGATGGCGGTGTCCAGCCGCGGGCGGCCGGCACTAACGCCGTCATCGTCGACGCAGCGGTTCAAGGCACCCAGCTCGTGCACCTCGTGTTCGGTGTTCCAGTTGATGCCCTTGCCGCCATTGCCCAGTTTGTCCAGCAGCGGGCCCACCGACGTGAACTTTCGGTAGATGTCGTTGTAGTCGCGTTCCACCACCGTCATGGAAGGCGCGGTTTTACCCGGTACCAGGTCGCATTCGCCCAGCTTCCAGTCCTTGGGTTCGAACGCCTGGCCCAGTTCGCCCGGGGTATCGTGCAGCAGGGGGGTCAGCACCAGGTCTTTGCGCTTGCCCAGGTAGGGCCCACCGATGTCGCTGAACTTGCGCGCCAGCAGCTTGTAGATTTCCCAGTCGCTCTTGCTTTCCCACAGGGGCTGCACCGCCTCGGACAGGGGATGGATGAAGGGATGCATATCCGAGGTGTTCAGGTCGTCTTTCTCGTACCAGGTGGCCGTGGGCAGCACGATGTCGCCGTACAGGCAGGTAGTGCTCATGCGGAAATCAAGCACGGTAAGCAAATCCAGCTTGCCTTCGGCCGCCGGGCGGTAACGCACCTGCGCAGGCTTGATGGCATCGGCTTCGTCGCCGAACACCGCGTTCTGGGTACCCAGCAAATACTTCAGGAAGTATTCGTGGCCCTTGCCGCTGGAACCCAGGATGTTCGAGCGCCATACGAACATATTGCGGGGGAAGTTCGCGGGGTTGTCGGGGTCGTCGCAGCTCATGCCGAGCTCTCCGCTCTTGAGACGGGCGGCGGCGTACGCCACCGGATCCTGCCCGGCGGCCTCGGCCTGCGCCACCACATCCAGCGGGTTGGTTTCAAGCTGCGGCGCCGACGGCAGCCAGCCCATGCGTTCCGACTTGGCGTTCAGGTCGATCATGCTGAGCTGGCCGTAGCGTGCGGCATCGGCCGTGGGGCCCAGCACGTCGCTGACCGGCAGTTTCTCATGGCGCCACTGGCTGGTATGCGCATAAAAGAACGACGTGCCGTTCATCTGGCGCGGCGGGCGCGACCAGTCCAGGGCAAAAGCCAGCGGCGCCCAGCCGAACTGCGGACGCAATTTTTCCTGCCCCACGTAGTGGGCCCAGCCGCCGCCGCTTTTACCCACGCAGCCGCACATCATCAACAGGTTGATGATGCCGCGGTAGGTCATGTCCATGTGGTACCAGTGGTTCAGCGCGGCACCCACGATCACCATGGACTTGCCCTGCGTGTCATGCGCGTTCTGCGCGAACTCGCGGGCCACCTGGATGACCAGGTGGCGTGGAACGCTGGTGTGTTTTTCCTGCCATGCCGGCGTGTACGGGACATCGTCGTCGTACGAGGCCGCCACGTTTTCACCGCCCAGGCCGCGGTCGACCCCATAGCTGGCCATTTGCAGGTCGTACACGGTAGCCACGCAGGCCTGGCTGCCATCGGCCAAGGTAATGCGGCGCACCGGCACGTTGCGCACCAGCACGCTGCCGTGTTCGCCGCCGAAATACGGAAAGCCCACGCCCGCCACGGCGTCGTGGCTGTCGATCAGGCTGAGGGTGGGATCGATGGCCCGGCCGCTGCCGCCATCGCGCGCTTCCAGATTCCAGCGGCCCACTTTCGCGCCGCCGTCCACAGAGGCTTCGCCCCAGCGGAAACCGATGCTGCCGTTGGGCGCGACCAGTTCGCCGCTGGCATCGACCACCAGGGTTTTCCAGTCGGGGTTGTTTTCCTGGCCCAGCGAACCCACCAGTTGCGACGCGCGCAGGAAGTGGTCGGGCACCAGGCAGCCATTCTGTTCTTTCAACTGCACCAGCATGGGCATGTCGGTGTAGCGCTTGGCGTAGTCGCGGAAGTAGCCGGATGTACCGCCGTGGTGGAATTCTTTCAGCACCACGTGGCCCATGGCCAACGCCAGGGCAGCGTCGGTACCCTGCTTGGGTGCCAGCCAGATATCGCCAAACTTGACCATTTCGCCGAAGTCGCTGGACACCGCCACGGTCTTGGTACCCTTGTAGCGCACTTCGGTATAGAAGTGCGCGTCGGGCGTGCGGGTTTGCGGTACGTTTGAGCCCCACACCATCAGGTACGTGGAGTTGTACCAATCGGCGGATTCCGGAACGTCGGTTTGTTCGCCCCAGACTTGCGGGCTGGCTGGCGGCAGGTCGCAATACCAGTCGTAGAAGCTCAGGCACGCCCCGCCCAGCAGGCTCAGGTAACGGGCACCGGCCGCGTAGCTGACCATGGACATGGCGGGAATGGGCGAGAACCCGATGACGCGGTCCGGCCCATACTGCTTGATCGTGTAGGCATTGGCCGCCGCAATGATTTCCGTGGCGGTATCCCAGTCGGCGCGCACGAAACCGCCCTGGCCGCGCACGGATTTGTAATGCCGGGCCTTGGCCGGATCCTGGCTGATGGATTCCCACGCGGCAATCGGGTCCAGCGTCTTGCGGGCTTCGCGCCACATTTCCATCAGGCGGCCACGGATCATCGGGTACTTGACGCGCTGGGCCGAGTACACGTACCAGCTGTACGATGCACCGCGCGGACAGCCGCGGGGTTCGTGGTTGGGAAGGTCGGGACGCGTGCGCGGGTAGTCGGTTTGCTGGGTTTCCCAGGTGATCAGGCCATTCTTGACATACACCTTCCACGAGCATGAACCCGTGCAATTCACGCCGTGCGTCGAGCGCACCACCTTGTCGTGCTGCCAGCGTCCGCGATAGGCGTTTTCCCAGCTGCGGTCTTCGTTCACCACTTCGCCATGGTCGCCGGAAAAGGTGGATTTCACCCGCGACATGAATTTCAGCCGGTCCAGGAAGTGACTCATTATTTTCTCCGTGTACGCCGGCGGCGCCGGCGTGGTCTAGCTATCACTGTATTGATGTACGGGCCGGCCTACTATTCATCACTGGTAGAGGACCGCCGCGCCATGCGCACTAGTGCGCATGTGCCGAAGTGACTAGTTACTGCAGGGGCTCAGCACGGCACCGGCGCGTTGCGGCGCGCATAAAACCACCAGGTGACGCACAAGCAACTGACGTAGAACGCGATGAAGCAGTACAGCGCCGCGGCCACGCTTCCCGTCATTTCGAATGAAGTGCCGAAGCTGCGCGGGATGAAGAAACCGCCGTACGCGCCAATGGCGCCCGAAAAGCCCAGCACCGCGGCCGATTCCTTGCCCGCGTCGATCAGGGCCTGTTTCTCGGCCTGTTCACCGCGGCCGCGCGCCGCCTGCGTACGCTCGTGCAGGAAGATCACGGGAATCATGCGGAAAGTCGAACCGTTGCCCAGGCCAGTCAGGGCGAACAGCACGATGAACATCGCCAGAAAGCCTTCGAAGTTGCCTGCGCTGCCAGGGCCGGGCACGAAGACCAGCAGGGCCGCCACGGCGGCGATCATGGCGGCGAACACCAGCAGCGTGACCCGCGCACCGCCCAGCTTGTCGGAAATCCAGCCGCCCAGCGGGCGGGTCAGCGAACCCACCAGCGGCCCCAGGAAAGCGTAGGTAATGGGATTGACGTCGGGAAACAGGGTCTTGGTCAGCATGGCGAAGCCTGCCGAGAACCCGATGAAAGAGCCGAAGGTGCCGACGTACAGCCAGCACATCAGCCAGTTGTGCTTGCGCTTGAATATGATGGCCTGGTCGGCGAACGACGCCTTCGCGTCGGCAATGTCGTTCATGCCGAACCACGACGCGATCGTCGCGGCCAGGATAATGGGCACCCAGATGAAGCCCGCGTTCTGCAGCCATAGCTGGTGTTCCACACCATCCACCATCAGCAGCTGGGGCGCGCCGCCCAGCGGCCCGAACACACCCACCGTGATGATCACCGGTACCACGAACTGCACCAGCGATACACCCAGGTTGCCGATGCCGGCATTCATTCCCGTGGCGAAACCTTTCTTGGCCTTGGGGTAGAAGAAGCTGATGTTGGCCATGCTGGAACTGAAGTTGCCACCACCAAAACCGCACAGCAGCGCCAGCACCAGCAAGGTGGGGTATGAGGTGTTGGGATCTTGCAGCGCATAACCCATGCCCACGGCTGGAATCAGCAGCGTGGCGGTGGAAATGGCCGTCCAGCGCCGCCCGCCGAACACAGGCACCAGAAACGAATAGAAGATGCGCAAGGTTGCGCCCGACAGCGCGGGCAGGGCTGTCAGCCAGAACATCTGGTTCTTGGTGAGCTGGAAGCCGACCTGGTCCAGGTTGACCACCACCACGCTCCACAGCATCCAGATGGCAAACGCCAGGCTGAGCGCGGGGATGGATAGCCAAAGGTTGCGATTGGCGATGCGGGCTCCGGTGTCGCGCCAGAACTTCTGGTTCTCCGGCTCCCAGCGGGTCAGTACATAGCTGGACATGTTGGTCTCGCAGTCGAAAAGCCGGACGCCGACGCGTCCGGCGGGATAATGTGAATGGGTGTCAGGCCGCTTGTTGCGCCATGCGCAGGGCAGTGGGGCGGAAGCTGTAGTGCATCCAGATGAGCGACACGCATACCGTGCCGTACATCAGCATGAAGGCGCTGGAACGCACGCCGGTGAGGTCGAGCAAGACGCCGAACAGAATGGGCAGCACGAACCCGCCCAGGCCGCCAGCCAGGCCGACAATGCCGGACACGGCACCGATGTTTTCGCCAAACTCATCCGAGATGAACTTGAACACCGAGGCCTTGCCCACCGCCATGGCGATACCCACCACGAACAGCAGAATCGTGAACAGGGTGGGGCCTATCGTCAGCGCGAATTCACGCGGACCGGTGTCGGTCTGGATGATGAAATGGGTTTGCGGATAACTGAGAATAAAGAACGCTACCCAGCACACCCACATCACCCACCAGGTGGTGCGGTAGGCGCCGGCCTTGTCGGATATCCACCCGCCCACAGCGCGCAGTACGCCGCCCGGCAGCGAGAAGCACGCCGCCAGCAGCGCAGCCACTTTCATGTCGAAACCGTATTCGCCCACGTAGTACTTCGTCATCCAGAGCGCCAGCGCGACATAACCGCCGAACACCACCGAGTAGTACTGGCAGTAGCGCCACACGCGCGGATCGCGCAGCATGGCCAACTGCGCCTTCAGGCTGGCGCCCCCGCGCACTTGGTGGGCCGGGTTGGTTGCCGAGATCATCCAGAACAGCAGGGCCGTTGCCAGCAGGGCCACGGCGTATACCTTGGGCACGATGATCCAGGCGCCGCCCGCGGCGGCAATGAGCGCCGGCGCAACGAACTTGGTTACGGCCGACCCGGAGTTGCCGGCGCCGAAAATGCCCATGGCCAGGCCCTGGCGGTGGCGGGGAAACCAGCGCGCCACGTATGGCGTGCCCACCGAGAACGACCCGCCCGCCAGGCCGATGAACAAGCCCAGCACCAGGAACTGCCAGTACTGCGTGGCGTACGCCAGCAGCCACACGGCAGGCACCGACACCAGCATCAGCAGGAAGAACACGACGCGGCCGCCGTAGCGGTCGGTCCAGATGCCCAGCGGCACGCGCACTAGCGACCCGCTCAGTACCGGCATGGCGGCCAGCAGGCCGAATTCGGTTTCCGACAGGCCCAGTTGCGCCTTGATGGGAATGCCGAGCACGGCAAAAATCATCCATACCGCGAAGCAGATCGTGAAAGCAAAAGTGCTGGAGATCAGGACACGGGTCGCGGTACCCGTTGAATTAGGCTGTGCCATGGTGGACTCACGTATGTCATTGGACATGCGCCCACAATAGGCAGTCGTTCATCGCCCGGCTATTCGCCGACAGTACAGCCTGGTCGCGGCATTGTGACTAGTCCTTCCGGCAAGCGGCGGGTATGCTCGGGCAGGCAGCGTTCTCAACCCCTATTGGCAGGAACTCTTCATGAGCACGACCCCCAACGAACCGGACGCCGTGGTGGCGTTCTGGCGCGATGCCGGCATGGACAGCTGGTTCAAGAAAGACGAGGCTTTCGATCGCGGGTTTCGTGACCGCTACCTGGACCTGCACATGGCCGCGGCGCGGCGCGAACTGGACCACTGGGAAGACACCGCCTACGGCACGCTGGCCTTGTTGATTCTGCTGGATCAGTTGCCCCGCAATGCCTTCCGGGGCACGGGGCACATGTACGCCACCGATCCCTTGGCGCGTTATTTCGCGCGGCGCATGATCCAGGCCGGTCGCGATGCCGATATCGAAAGCCAGTTGCGGGTGTTCTGCTATTTACCGCTGTCGCACTCCGAGAACGCTGACGACCAGCGTCAATCCGTGGCGCTGCACCGGGCGCTGGGCGAGCCCTGGCTGTATCACGCCGTGGATCACCAGCGCATCGTCGAGCGCTTCGGCCGCTTTCCCCATCGCAATGCCTTGCTGGGGCGGCAAACCAGCCCTGACGAGCAGGCCTTCCTGGACGAAGGCGGCTTTGCCGGCTGATTATTCGCCCGGTTCGGTGGCGGCTTCGCGCCGCAGCAATTCCAGTTTGCGCTCGACACCCCACCGATAGCCTGATATGTCGCCGTCACGCCTGACAATGCGATGGCAGGGAATGGCCACCGCCAACGGATTGGCACCGCAGGCCTGGGCCACGGCGCGCACGGCCCGCGGCGCGCCGATGCGGTTGGCGATGTCGGCGTAACTGACTGTGGCGCCAGCAGGCACCTCGCGCAGCGCCTGCCAGACGCGCTGCTGGAACGCGGTGCCGCGCACGTCCAGCGGCAGGTTCAGCCCCAGCGCCGGCGCTTCCACGAAACCCACTACCTGGGCAACCTGCTGCTCGAAACCCGAATCCGCCGCGCGCAGCCGCGCCTTGGGAAAACGGTCTTGCAGGGCCTGCACCAATTGATCGGGGTCATCTCCCAGCGAAATGGCGCATATTCCTGTTTCGCTGCGCGCCACCAGAATCGCTCCCAGCGCGCACTGAGCCACCGCAAACTGGATATCCACATTGCGCCCGCCAGCACGATAGTCGCGCGGCTGCATGCCCAGCAGGCCGGCCGATGCTTCATAAAAGCGGCTATTGGAGTTGAACCCGGCGTCATAGATTGCCTGGGTCACGGTCTGGGCTTCACCCAGCTCGTTGCGCAGGCGCGCCGCGCGATGCGCATCGGCGTAGGCCTTGGGTGTCAGCCCCGTTTCGGCCTTGAACACGCGATGAAAATGAAATGCGCTGAGGCCGGCCTGGCCGGCCAACTCGTCCAGGGTGGGCGGGGTTTCCGCCTGCTCTATCCGGCGGCATGCCTGTTCCACCAACTGGGCCCGGCGCGCCGCCGCGCTGCTGCGGTCCGCCGCCGGCCGCCGGCTGGCGCGATAACCGGCGGCTTCGGCCGCTGCCGCGGTATCAAAGAATTCCACGTTCTCGCGGCGCGGCAGGCGGGCTGAACTGCTGGGCCGGCAATATACGCCTGTCGTGCGCACACCGTAGACGAAATGTCCGTCAGCTTGCGCATCGCGCAGGCATACCGCCAGCCAGCGGGCATCTTCTGTGGCGTAGTTGGCGGTATCAGGCACGGGCGACCCGGAATGGGCAAGAATCATGGCGGCTTCCGCGGAGTATCGACCAGTCCAATGTAGTACGGAATTCAAGCGCAAGAACTCTGTCTCTTGCGCTTGAATTCCGTCACGGCCCCTACCGGCCCGAGGCATATTGAAGTAAGTATTCACCCTCATAAATGAAGCCGCATCCCACCCCAAACCCGCCTGTGGATAACCTCTAAGTAGCGGCACTGTGCACAGGATGTGGAGCCAAGTTGAACAAACCCGGTTTTCAAGGTTGCCAAAAAAGTTGTTCAAGTCAGTCCAGTTATCCACACAGACGTCTTGCACAGCCAAAAATCCCGCCAAGCAAATGAATTCGTTGGGCTTTTTTGAGTTGATGCAGTTGTCCACAGGCTCTATTAATCATTAGTCTTTATATATAGAAGAAAAGAAGAGAAAAAACAGTTCTGCCCTACCAGCGCCCCGCCAATGCCAAAATCCTGGTCATGCGTATCCTGCTTATAGAAGACGAAGCCGAACTGGCAAGATGGCTGTCGCGCAGCCTGGCCCGGCACGCCGGCTTTGTGGTGGAATGGGCCGACGACGGCCTGTTGGCCGAGCGCCGCCTGGCCATGGAAGAATTCGATGCGGTGATCCTGGACCTGGGCTTGCCCGGAATGGACGGCCATACCCTGCTGTCCAGGATCCGGGCACGCGACGACCGTACCCCGGTGCTGGTACTGACCGCGCGCGATTCCCTGGCCGAAAGAGTGGGCACGCTGCACGAAGGCGCCGATGACTTTTTGCCCAAGCCATTCGTGCTGGAAGAGCTGGAGGCCAGGTTGACAGCCTTGATCCGCCGCAGCCGGGGACGCGAGCATCCCCGCCTGGCGCTGGGCCACCTGATGCTGGATACGTCTGCGCAACGTTTCACCGTCCATGGGCAGCCCTTGCAGCTTTCCCCCCGAGAACATGCTGTACTGCGCGTACTTATCCAACGCAGCGGCGAACCCATGACCAAGCAGCAGATTCTCGACCGCATCCAGACCGATGATTCGGATGTCAACCTGGAAGCCGTCGAAGTCCTTGTCCACCGGCTGCGCAAAAAACTGGCAGACACGGGCGTGCAGATCGTCACGCTGCGCGGTATGGGCTATTGCCTGGAGGCTATTCTTGGGCAATAGCCAGGCCAGGCCGCCAGGGCGGGCGCGCCATCGGAAACTCAGGTCGCTGCTGCTCTGGTGGCTGATTCCCGCCCTGGTCTGCATCATGCTGGCGGCGCTGTGGCTATCCAACCACCAGTTGCGCAACCAGGTGGATACGGCGTACGACCGTTCTCTCCTGGGCGCCCTGCGTTCCATCGACCACAACATATCCACAGCCAGCGGCGGCCTGGCCATGGAGCAGCCGTATCTGATGCTGGAGTTTTTTGAACTCACGGCCAACGGCAGTGTGTATTACCGGGTGGCCACTGAAGACGGGCTGGCCGAAATAGGCAGCCCCGGCCTGCCCCTGCCGGACAAGCCCCTGATTTCGGGGCAACCCCAGTTCTTCTATGCCGAATACCAGGGAGTTCCCCTGCGGGTGGGCGCCATGGCGCGTCCCATGGATCCGCCGCTGTACAACGACGTGGGCGGCCGGGTGGTGGTGCAGGTGGCGGAGACCCTGGAATCGCGCCAGGACTTTCTCCACAGGGCGCTGCTGCGCTCCGTGGAACGCGATATCGTGGTGATTCTCATCGTGGTGCTGGTCGTGGTGTGGAGCGTATTCATGGCGGTCCGTCCCCTGGAACGGCTGCGCCGCGAAGTCGAGCGGCGCCCGGTGGACGATTTAAGCCCCATAGACGCGCCAGACATCCCCAGGGAGGTCACCCCCTTGGTGGACGCCGTAAATCTCCATACGGCGCGTTTTGCGGCCCAGGCGAGGCTGCAGCGGCAGTTCCTGGACGATGCCTCGCACCAGTTGCGCACGCCGTTGTCTGTTTTGCGTACGCAAACGGCCTACGCCTTGCGCGAATCCGACCCCCAGGAAGTCCGGCAGGTTTTGCAGGCCATGCAAGAGGGGCTGGACCGCGCGGTACGCACCACCAACCAGATGCTGGCGCTGGCGCGCGCCAAGGATGCGTCGCTGACCGAAGGCGGGCTGGCATCCGAGCGGGTCGACCTTGCCGAGGTGGCGCAGGGGGTTATACGCAGCCTGCTGCCGGCCGCCCGTGCCCGCCAGCTAGACCTGGGCCTCGAGGCTTCCAGCCTGCCGGTATGCATCCAGGGCGTCGACTGGTTATTGCGCGAAGCCCTCAGCAACCTGGTGGATAACGCCATTCGCTATACGGCGCCCGCCAGCCAGGTCACGGTGCGCGTCTACGGCGACGAGCGCCATGCCCGGGTCACCGTGGAAGACAGCGGCCCGGGCATGCCGGCCGAGGACATCGCCCGGGCCAGCGTCCGGTTCCGCCGCGGCGCGGCCGGCAAGAACAAGCCGGGCGCCGGACTGGGCCTGGCCATCGTCGGCACTATCGTCGAAATCCATGGCGGCACGATGGTGCTGGAAAACCGCAGCCCCGCGCCGGGCTTGCGTGCGGCATTGGTGTTTACCCTTAATTCCTTCCCGAATGCTGCATCGCGGCACGAAATCGCCGGAATCTGAAAGGTTCCGGAAAGCCTGGGTTCGGTACGGTTCGATCCGTTGGCCAGGTGCACGCATCGTGCGTGATCCGGTCCGCCTAATACGACATCTAAAAAGCGATTCACGGAGACCGCAAGATGCATACCCTTCTGAAAGCCCGCCTGGCGGCGGTTGTAGGCGCATGTGCGCTGTTCATGGGCATGGCCGCACAGGCCGCCGAAGAACCGCGCCGGCCCGAATGCATTGCACCCGCACAGCCTGGCGGCGGATTCGACCTGACCTGCCGGCTGGCCACCGAAGGCCTGAAGCAAAGCGGCGCCTTGAAAGAACCGATGCGCATCGTGTACATGCCGGGCGGCATCGGCGCCGTGGCATACAACAACGTGGTGGCCCAGCATCCTGACGAGCCCGGCACCATCGTGGCGTTCTCGGGCGGGTCGCTGTTGAACCTGGCGCAGGGCAAGTTCGGCAAGTACAACGTCAACGACGTGCGCTGGCTGGCCGGCATCGGCACCGATTACGGCGTGGCCGTGGTGCGCAACGATTCGCCCTATACCGACCTGAAAAGCCTAATGGAGGCCTTCAAGCAGGATCCCACCAAGATCGTGTTGGGTGCAGGCGGCACGGTGGGCAGCCAGGACTGGATGAAGGCCGCCCTGACGGCCAAGGCGGCCGGCGTAGATTTCCGCAAGATGCGCTTTGTGGCGTTCGAAGGCGGTGGCGAAGCCGTGACGGCGTTGCGCGGCGGCCATATCCAGGCCTACATGGGCGATGCCGCCGAGGCATTCACCATGCTGGAAGGCGGCGCGCCCATCCGCGTGCTGGCGGTGTTCAATAGCGAACGCCTGCCGGGCAAGCTGAATTCGGTGCCCACCGCGAAGGAACAGGGCTACGACATCGACTGGCCCATCATCCGCGGCTTCTACGTAGGCCCCAAAGTGTCCGACAAAGACTACCAATTCTGGGTAGATGCGTTCAACAAGACCATGGCCTCCCCCGAATACGCCAAGTTGCGCGAGCAGCAGGGGTTGTTCCCGTTCAATAAAACGGGCGCCGAACTGGACGCCTACGTGAAGGAACGTGTGCAGAAGTACTACGAACTGGCCGACAGCTTCGGACTGGTCAAGAAATAAGCAGGGGGCGGCGCGTTCCGCCCGCCCTGTTTCCACGCCGTACGCGCTGCCGGCCGCCATGCCGGGCCGGCGGCGGTTTCTCCCGATCTACCGGAAACTGGATCATGAATGATCGAACTTTGGGCATCCTGGCCCTGATCCTGGCCGCCTTCATGACGTGGGCGGGCTGGGACATTGAAGCCCCCTTTGCCTACGAACCCGTGGGGCCGCGCGCCTTCCCCATGCTGGTGGCGCTGATCATCGGCCTGTGCGGCCTGCGCCTGGCCGTCAAGGGAGGCAATCCCATCGAAGCCAACTCGCCCGGGGCCAATGCCCGCATCGGGCTGATGGTGCTGTGCGCCGCAGGCTACGCATTCCTGTTCCAGTGGCTGGGATTCGTCATTGCCACGGCGCTGATGACGGTATTCGTGGGCCGGCTGTTCGGCGGCTCGTGGTTGAAGTGCGCAGTGGGCGGCCTGGCCATGGGCATCTTCTTCTTTCTGTTGTTCGACAAGGCGCTGGATGTCGTCCTGCCCGCCGGCCTGCTGGGAGACTTGCTATGAGCGCTGTGCTGGATCATTTGGCCATTGGTTTTGGTGTCGCGTTCTCGCTCACCAACCTGTTGGTGGCCGCGATCGGTTCTTTCATCGGCACCATGGTCGGCGTCCTGCCGGGCCTGGGGCCCATCAACGGCGTGGCCATGTTGATACCCATCGCCTTTGCGATGAACCTGCCTCCGGAAACCGCCCTGATCCTGTTGGCCGCGGTCTACGTGGGTGCAGAATATGGGGGACGCATCACATCCATCCTGTTGAACGTCCCGGGTGAAGCCAGCGCCATCATGACCACGCTGGACGGCTATCCCCTGGCGCGCCAGGGCATGGCCAACGTGGCGCTGTCCCTGTCTGCCGCCTCGGCGTTCGTGGGGGCCATTGTGTCGGTTACCGGCATCATCCTGCTGGCGCCCCTGCTGGCCCGCTGGGCGCTGGCGTTCGGGCCGGCCGAATACTTCGTGCTGATGGTGTTTGCGTTCTGCTGCCTGACCAGCCTGCTGGGCAAGCAGCCCATCAAGGGCGTGCTGGCCGCCATGATAGGGCTGGGCATATCGGTGATAGGCGTCGACGCTAATTCGGGGGTGTATCGCTACACATTCGAATCGGTGCATTTGTCTGACGGTATCGACTTCGTGGTGGTGGTGATTGCCTTGTTCGCCGTGGCCGAGATGCTGGAAATGCTGGAGAAAGTCGTGGCTGGCCACAGTGTCGAGGTCAAGCCCAGCGGCCGCAAGCTGTTCAACATGAAGGAACTGGCCTTCACCTGGTGGAGTATTGTGCGCAGTTCGTTCGTGGGCTTCGGCGTGGGCGTGCTGCCTGGCGCGGGGGCCAGCGTGGCTGCCGCGGTGGCGTATTCGCAGGAAAAGCGCATCATCGAGAACAAGGATCCCGACGCCAAGTTCGGCAAGGGCGATATGCGCGGCCTGGTGGCGCCCGAATCGGCCGCCACTGCTTCGGCCATCGGCTCGTTTGTGCCCATGCTGACGCTGGGTGTACCTGGGTCTGGAACCACCGCGGTCATGATGGGTGCGCTGACGCTGTACAACATCACGCCTGGGCCTGTGCTGTTCGATTCCAAGCCCGAGCTGGTCTGGGGCCTGATTGCATCGCTGTTCATCGCCAACGTGCTGCTGTTCCTGATGAACGTGCCCATGGTGCGCGTGTTTTCCAAGGTGCTGTCGGTGCCTGGCTGGCTAATGGTGCCGGGCATTCTCAGCATCAGCTACATCGGCGTCTATGCCATCAATTCGGGCACTTTCGACCTGCTGCTGGTGGTGGGCATCGGCACCATCGGGTACTTTCTGCGCAAGTTCGGCGTGCCCATGGCGCCCTTGGTGCTGGGCGTGGTGCTGGGCGACATGATGGAGCAGAACTTGCGCCGCGCGCTGTCCATTACCAACGGCGATGTCGCCGTGCTGTATTCCAGCTCGGTATCGATAGGTTTGTGGATTGCCGCCGCGGCGGTCGTGATCGTGCCGCAGTCGCTGCGCAAACTACGCGAACGCCGGCAGGCACGGACTACTGCCGCCTGAGCACTTGGTGCTCAACTTCGGGCCGGTGGGTTGCAACCCATCCGGCCCCTTTTTTTATACATGGACCAGGCGCGCAATGGCGTCATCCAGCGTGGCGTCTTTCTTGGCGAAGCAGAAACGCACCAGGCCGTGGTTTGATGCCTCGGCTTCCGGGTGCTGATAAAACGCCGACACTGGAATAACGGTGACGCCATGCTGCAAGGTCAGGTCGCGTGCGAAGTCGGCTTCCGATTGTTTCGAGATGGCGCTGTAGTCGGCCAGCATGAAAAACGTGCCGGGGCTGGGCAAAGGTTTGAAGCGGGTCTTGGCCAGGCCGGCCGCCAGGCGATCACGCTTGGCCTGGTAGAACGCCGGCAGGCCCAGATAGGGTTCGGGGTCGCGCATGAATTCGGCCAGGGCGAACTGCATGGGCGAAGACACCGTGAACACCATGAACTGGTGCACCTTGCGCAGTTCGGCACTGAGCTGGCGCGGCGCACAGCAATAGCCGATTTTCCAGCCGGTGGTGTGGTACGTCTTGCCGAACGATGAAATGACGAACGCATGTTCGGCCAGCAGCGGCCGCCTGGCCAGGCTGGCGTGCGGTTGGCCGTCGAACACAATATGTTCATACACTTCGTCCGACAACAGCAGAATGCCGGTGTCGCGCACTATGTTTTCCAGCGCATCCAGGTCGCTGTCATCCAGCACCGCTCCCGTGGGATTGTGCGGAAAGTTAAGCATCAGCAGGCGCGTGCGCGAGTTGATGGCGTCGCGCACGCGTTGCCAGTCGATGCGGTAA
Source organism: Bordetella petrii (assembly GCF_020991325.1). GTDB lineage: Bacteria > Pseudomonadota > Gammaproteobacteria > Burkholderiales > Burkholderiaceae_B > Bordetella_A > Bordetella_A petrii_E. Next base: position 50,571 of record NZ_JAJMLX010000003.1, read on the forward strand.
TACGGGTCTTCCGGGGTTGGGGCGCGCAAGGGTACAGGCACGGCGGTGCCGCCAGCCAGGCGGATGGCCGGCAGGTACGAGTCGTAGCAAGGTTCGATAACCACCACTTCATCGCCGGCGCTGACGGCTGCCAGCACCGTGGCCATTAGGGCTTCGGTGGCGCCGCTGGTGACGGTAATTTCGGTTTCGGGGTCGTAGGCACGGCCGTACAGGGCCTGGGCCTTGTCGGCAATGGCTTGTCGCAGGGGGGCCACGCCCGGCATGTAGGGGTACTGGTTGTGGCCCTCGGCCATGGCGCGCGACACCAGTTCGCACAGGCGCGGATCCGGGTCGAAATCGGGGAAGCCCTGCCCCAGGTTGATGGCCTTGTGTTCCAGGGCCAATCGGCTCATTACGGTGAAAATGGTGGTGCCGACGTCGGGCAATTTAGATCGGATCATGGGCAGGAAGCAGCGGAAAGGATTCGGATAAACCGCATAAGTATCCCACTAACCGGGGGCAACAAATGCCCGCAGGTGACATGCATATTTCCTCGGGCATGCATGGATAAAAAGCCACATTCGGGTAAACAACTATTTGTTTTGTCCAAGACCGGTGAGTATGCTGACTTTCGTAGTTGATTCAAGTGTTGCACAGGCCCCTTTTGCTTCGGCGTCCTTGATTCACTCGCATTCGTTTTTATCACCAGGACGCTACACAAATGGTTCAGAAGGGCAAGGTCAAATGGTTCAACGCCGATAAAGGTTTCGGCTTCATCACGCCGGACACTGGCGGTACCGACGTTTTCGCGCATTTCTCGGCTATTCAGGGCCGCGGCTACCGCAGCCTGAACGAAGGCCAGGAAGTCGAATTCGAAGTCAAGGAAGGTCCGAAAGGACCTCAAGCGGCCGATATTCGCCCGCTTTAAACCGGGAAATCCGCTTTCCCGTGAACCAGGGCTTCATCCCTGGTTGCAACGCCCCGCGGCTGTCATGGCTTCGGGGCGTTGTCGTTTACGGCCGCCGTGCCCTGCATGTTCCAGGGCTGTGGGTAACTGAGTGAACAAGTCTGTGGATAGTTCTTCGCCGATACGGCGGACAGCGGCGTGTACCGGTGCTCGTTGGCGTCCAGCCCGCGGGTTTTACACAAGAGCTGCTATACGTATATCTGTCTTCATAGCAAATCGGCTATAGGGCGCCACGGCAGGCCGCAAACCAGGCGGGGCGAAAAATTTCCCTTGTTTTCGGGGGCTTACCCAGGAGATGCAGGTGATTCCCTGGGCTATGCGGTAACGCGCGCCGCGCGCCACGCCTGCTCCGTACCCGGGCGGACGCGCAGTGTCGTCCGAGTTGTTCACAAAGATATCCCCAATTTCTTTTGTATCTTTTGATGCGTCCAGCAGTGGCTGTTCCGCTGTGGGGTACTTTGTGGATAGCCTGCTTCCCTCCGTCCCAGATGGGCAATCCGGCGGGGCGCCCCAGTGGTTTCGCGGCGGGCTGTTGATAAGCATTTGACGGCCCATCGTAACCGTAACTACCAACAGGGCTATCTGCTTGTCTGCATGATGTTTCACGTGGAACATCGTGGGCGTAGATGTGCAGCCCTTGCCACCACATGCGCCCATCTCTGGGCACCATTATTGAGGTAGAACACCCCAGGGTATCAATTGCCGTCAGGCGTCGGCATTGAGCTAGCGACAATCCTTGTCTCGCGGTGCCAATCACCCAGCACACTTGTACTTGGACTCGAGTTTCTCCCATATACGAACATCTGCTGCGAATGCTTCAGAAGCGGTCAGGTCGATCGAAGGGCCAGGCCTGTCCAGTCAGACTGCCCCAATGAATAACAACTCCGCCTAGCCAGCGATTTTCGCCATTCACAACAGCAAGTACCGCGACCCAAGTGATGGCCCGTAATGGCAGGTAGTCAGGGGTGGCAACGGCTGTGTAGGCCTGTTCCTACATAGACGTAGCTTCGACCGACTTGTTCCCATGCGGGCAATGAATGATAGTGCGCGGCGTAGCGGTACCTTATATCCCCGCCGGCACCTGTAGCAATTGTCGGCTGTTCGAATAGGTAGTTATCGCTGTACTTCTCCCACCCCCTTGCCGTGAGCTTGGTTCTTTGACACCGTGAGCCGGACCAACACCCGGCACATACCACTATGCGAATGGCAACTCCAGGCGTGCAGGGCGCCTGGAGTTGCCGGCCCTGCACGATGTTCTTCTTTCCCGCCAACCTGGGGCAAGCATGCAAGAACGATGGTCGTTCCGATAGTGTGGCTTATCTGAGTAACCGCGAGTCGGTGGGGTTGGGGGCGACGGCATCGGCGCCTCGGGGCCGGGCACGGGCGCGCTGGGCGCCCCGTACGGTACCGTGAAGCTGATGCCGTCGCCCCCAACCCCACCGACGCCGTAAGAACTGAATAGCCCGACACCCCACACCCCTAGCCACGCTCCAACCCTTCTTTCCACCAGTTCCCGCGATGTTCCACGTGAAACATCGTTGTGCCCATGCCATTCAGACGCCAGTAGTTGCAACTCTGTCGATGTTTCACGTGAAACATCAATCAGGTCGCCTCTATAATGGACCCCAGCCAGCCCCCACCTTTCTTGCTCTTCATCATGGATTACCCCCGCGAATTTGACGTAATCGTTGTCGGCGGCGGACATGCCGGCACCGAAGCCGCGTTATCCGCAGCCCGCATCGGCGCCAAAACCCTATTGCTGACGCACAGCATCGAGACCCTGGGTCAGATGTCCTGCAATCCGTCCATTGGCGGCATAGGCAAGGGGCACCTGGTCAAAGAGGTCGATGCCTTGGGTGGCGCCATGGCCATCGCCACGGACGAGGCGGGGATCCAGTTCCGCATTCTTAACGGTTCGAAGGGCCCCGCCGTGCGTGCCACGCGTGCACAGGCAGACCGGGTGCTGTATCGCAAGGCCATACGCAGCCGGTTGGAAAATCAGCCCAATCTGTGGATTTTCCAGCAGGCGGTGGACGATCTGATGGTTGAAGGCGACCATGTGGTCGGCGCGGTTACCCAGATAGGCCTGAAGTTCCGGGCACGTTCGGTAGTGCTGACAGCGGGCACTTTCCTGAACGGCCTGATCCACGTGGGGCTGCAAAACTATTCGGGCGGGCGCGCGGGTGATCCACCGGCCATCAGCCTGGGCCAGCGGCTAAAAGAACTAAAATTGCCGCAAGGCCGTTTGAAAACCGGCACGCCGCCTCGCATCGACGGGCGCACCATCGACTACAGCGCGCTGGAGGAGCAACCCGGCGATCTGAACCCGATGCCGGTATTCTCGTTCATGGGCAATGCTGCCATGCACCCGCGGCAACTACCCTGCTGGATCACCCATACCAACGCCCGTACCCATGACATCATCCGGGGCGGGCTGGATCGTTCGCCCATGTACAGCGGCGTCATCGAAGGGGTGGGGCCGCGCTACTGCCCATCCATCGAAGACAAGATCCATCGCTTTGCCGACAAGGCGTCGCACCAGGTCTTTCTAGAGCCAGAAGGTCTGGACACGCACGAGGTTTACCCGAACGGCGTATCCACCAGCTTGCCCTTCGACGTGCAGTGGGATTTGATCCATTCCCTGCCTGGCCTGGAAAACGCCCACATCCTCCGGCCCGGCTACGCCATCGAGTATGACTACTTCGACCCCCGTGCGCTGAAAAGCACGCTGGAAACCAAGGCAATTGCCGGCCTGTTCTTCGCTGGCCAGATCAACGGCACCACTGGCTATGAAGAAGCCGCCGCCCAGGGCTTGCTGGCGGGGGCCAATGCCGCGTTGCAGGCACTGCAGCGCGAGGCCTGGACGCCACGCCGCGACGAAGCCTATCTGGGGGTATTGGTGGATGACCTGGTCACGCGCGGCGTTACCGAGCCCTACCGCATGTTCACCTCGCGAGCGGAATATCGGCTCAGCCTGCGTGAAGACAATGCCGACCTACGCTTGACCGAAATCGGACGCAAGCTGGGGTTGGTGGATGATGCGCGCTGGGATGCATTCAGCCGCAAGCGCGATGCCGTGGCGGCGGAAGTCGAGCGCCTGAAATCCACCTGGGTGAATCCTCGCAGCTTTCCCGCCGAGGCGGCCGAGCCTTTGTTGGGCAAACCTATTGAACGTGAGTACTCACTATCAGATTTACTCAAGCGGCCTGCGGTGTCCTATGCCACGTTGATGGCGGCGCGCAATGTCGACGGCAGCCTGCTGGCTGGCCCGGGCGTGGCGGCGGACGACATCTTGGCGGAACAGGTCGAGATCCAGGTCAAGTACGCCGGATACATCGCCCGCCAGCAGGACGAAGTGCAAAAACACCTGGCGCATGAACAGCAGCGCATTCCAGCCGACATCGACTACGACGCGGTCACCAGCCTGTCGTTTGAAGTGCGCCAGAAACTCAAAGACCACCGCCCCGAAACCATCGGGCAAGCCGCGCGTATTTCTGGCGTGACGCCCGCCGCGATTTCATTGCTGCTTATTCACCTGAAGCGCCTGCACTACGGCTCGCGCAAACAAGCCGCATGAGCCCCGCGCCGGACTCCGGCCTGGCGTCGCGGCTGGCACAGGCCTGTCAGGCACTGGACCTGCCTGTGGATAACGCGCGGGCGGAAAAACTGCTGGCCTACCTGGCCCAGATGCAGCGCTGGAACCGTACCTACAATCTCACCGCCATCCGCGACCCGGAACAGATGCTGGTGCAGCATTTATTCGACAGCCTGAGTGTCGTTAACCCATTGGGACGTGTGTTGAATGAAGCGGGGCCGGCGGCCGTGTACGACATCGGATCGGGCGGAGGGCTGCCCGGGGTCGTGCTTGCCATTCTTCGGCCAGGCTGGCAGGTCAACTGCGTGGACGCGGTAGAAAAAAAGATGGCATTCGTGCGCCAGATGTCCGGCGCCTTGTCGCTGCCCAATCTGCGGGCCCTGCATGCGCGCGTGGAAGATCTCCCGCCCGCGGATAGCGACGTGGTCATTTCACGCGCGTTTGCTTCGCTCAAGGATTTTGCGGCGTTGGCCGGTCGCCACGTTCGCAACGATGGTACGCTCGTCGCCATGAAAGGGAAGGTCCCGCAAGACGAGATACAGGCCCTGCATGAGCAGGGTGAATGGCAGGTGCACGACATCCAGGCGCTGCAGGTGCCCACGCTGGATGCGCAACGCTGCCTGATCTGGATGCGCCGCAGTCAAGGAACTCTATGAACACCACATCGCCCCGCAAGCCTGTTTCCCGCGTATTCTGCATTGCGAACCAGAAGGGCGGCGTGGGCAAAACCACCACCGCCATCAATCTGGCCGCGGGCCTGGCCACGCATGGCAAGCGCGTGCTGCTGGTCGACCTCGATCCCCAGGGTAATGCCACCATGGGCAGCGGCATCGATAAAAGCACCCTGGAATCCAATCTATACCAAGTGCTGATCGGCGAATCCAGCATCGAACAGGCGCGCGTGCGCTCCGAGGCCGGCGGCTACGACGTGCTGCCTGCCAACCGCGAACTGTCCGGCGCCGAGATCGACCTGGTCACCATGGAAGAACGGGAACGCCAGTTGAAGATGGCCATCGACGAAGTCATCGAACAATACGACTTTGTCCTGATCGACTGCCCTCCCACGCTGTCGCTGCTGACGCTCAACGGATTGGCCGCCGCCCATGGCGTCATCATTCCCATGCAGTGCGAATACTTCGCCCTGGAAGGGCTTTCCGACCTGGTCAACACCATCAAGCGCGTGCATCGCAATATCAATGACGACCTGCGCCTGATCGGCTTGTTGCGTGTCATGTTCGACCCGCGCATGACGCTGCAGCAGCAAGTGTCTGCCCAGCTTGAATCGCATTTTGGCGACAAGGTGTTTTCCACCGTTATCCCGCGCAACGTGCGCCTGGCCGAGGCGCCCAGCTATGGTTTGCCGGGCGTGGTGTACGACCAGGCTTCGCGCGGAGCCCAGGCCTACATTTCCTTCGGCGCCGAAATGGTCAAGCGCGTCGAAACCATGGACTGACCCCAGCATGGCTGCCCGAATCGGCAAGTTGGGGTTATCCACATGTGCGCCGTATTCGCGGCCAGGCGTATCGTCCCAGTTTGCGCCCAACGGATGGTCCGGCCAAGCAGGCGGACACGTATGCGGCCAAGGGGAAAGTCGCAGCAAGAATAGAAAGTTGTAAAAGGATTACTCGACATGGCTACCAAGAAACCCAAGGGACTAGGCCGGGGGCTGGACGCCCTGCTCGGCGCGGACGGACCTGCCATCGACAACATCAGCAAGGCATCCGCCAAGCCCGAGGGCCCACCTTCTACACTGCCCGTCACCAAGATGCGCGCCGGCAAGTATCAGCCGCGCACGCGCATGGACGAGGGCGCCCTGAACGAACTGGCCGAATCCATACGCACACAGGGCATCATGCAGCCCATCCTGGTGCGCGCACTGGGCGACGACCCCGGCCACTATGAAATCATTGCCGGCGAACGCCGCTTCCGTGCCGCGCAGTTGGCCGGGCTGAAAGAAGTGCCCGTGCTGGTGCGCGAGGTGGCCGACGAGAACGCCGCCGTGATGGCGCTGATCGAGAACATCCAGCGCGAAGATCTCAACCCGCTTGAAGAAGCCCACGGCGTGCGCCGCCTGCTGGACGAATTCGGCCTTACCCACGAGCAGGCCGCCCAGGCCATAGGCCGTTCGCGCTCGGCTACCAGCAATCTGCTGCGCCTGATGAATCTGGCCACGCCGGTGCAAACCATGCTTCTGGCCGGCGATATCGACATGGGCCACGCGCGCGCGTTGCTGGCCGTCGAAGCCGCCGTGCAGATCCAGTTGGCCAACCAGGTCATCGCCAAGCGCCTGTCGGTGCGCGAGGCCGAGAAACTGGTGGCCAAGGCCGCCAAAGAATCGGAAACCGCACCGCGCAAGAAAACCAATGGCGCGTCGCGCGACGTCACCCGTCTCGAAGAAGCCTTGTCCGACCAGTTGGGCACCCGCGTGGCCCTGAAAGTGGGCAGCCGCGAAAAAGGCCAGATCGTTATCGACTTCCATGGCTGGGAACACCTGAATTCCCTGCTTGAACGGCAGGGCCTGTCCGGGGTTCTGGATGCCTGACCGCCGGCTGCCGACCATAGCCGTATTGGCGACGGGCGGTACCATTGCCGGGGCGCAATCCGCGCATGCTTCGCATGCCTACCGCGCGGGCGCATTGTCTGTCGAACACCTGCTGGCCGCGGTACCCGGCCTGGCCCAACTGGCGCGCATACAGGCCGGGCAGGTGGCCAGCGTCGGCAGCCAGAACATGACGCATGCCGTCTGGGCCGCCCTGGCGCAGCGAGTCGATGTCCTGTGCCAGGAGGCCTCGGTGGATGGCATCGTCGTCACGCACGGCACGGACACCCTGGAAGAAACCGCCTATTTCCTCAGCCTGGTCACGCGCCACGACAAGCCTGTGGTGTTGGTGGGCGCCATGCGTCCGGCCACGGCTCCGGGCGCCGACGGCCCCGCCAACCTGTTCCACGCCGTGGCGCTGGCCGGCTGCCCGGCCGCGCGCGGCCGCGGCCCGCTGGTGGTCATGAACGAAGACATCCATTACGCGCGCGAGGTCCAGAAAATGGCCTGCGCGGGCGTTGCCGCCTTTGCGTCGCCCAATCGCGGCAGGGCAGGGGTGATGCGGGCCGCGCAGGCCCATTTTTTTTCGCGCAACGACACCGTGCATACCCGCGACAGCATTTTCTCGCTGCAGGCCCTGGAAGCGGCCGGATGGCCCCGGGTGGACGTCGTGCATGCGGGGGTGGGCCTTGGGGACGACCTGATCGATTTCCTGGCGGCCCGCGCAAGCGGCCTGGTGCTGGCCGGGGTGGGCGATGGCAATGCCACCGACGGCGCCCTGGCGGCCTTGCAGCGGGCATCTGCAGCGGGTGTGGCGGTGGTGCGCGCCAGCCGCACCGGCAGCGGCCGGGTCGGACGCAATGTGGAAGTCGACGACGATGCCGCCGGCTTTATCGCTGCTGGCGAGCTCAGCCCGCAGAAAGCCCGCATTTTGCTGATGCTGGGGCTGTCAATTAGCCGCGACCCGGCCCGGCTGCAGGAATTTTTCAATCAATATTGAGCCCAGGGCGCGAAAACCCCAAGAGTCATTTGACTTCCGTTTTAAAAGTGTCCATAATCCCTAGTTCTCCGCTGGAGGGGTGCCCGAGTGGTTAAAGGGGGCAGACTGTAAATCTGTTGGCCTTGCGCCTACGTTGGTTCGAATCCAACCTCCTCCACCAGAGACCCATATTCCGAATCCAGGCTTCGTGCCTGGATTTCAATGTAAGGCCCGACGTTACCGTGCGGTATTGTGGCGCGGTGGGCACTGCAGAATACGGGTGAGTGGTGAAAGGGTAGCCTGCGGGTGTAGCTCAATGGTAGAGCAGAAGCCTTCCAAGCTTACGACGAGGGTTCGATTCCCTTCACCCGCTCCAGATTTGCCCATGTGGCTCAGTGGTAGAGCACTCCCTTGGTAAGGGAGAGGTCACGCGTTCGATCCGCGTCATGGGCACCACTTTTTTGTTCTCTTCATAGTCAGAAGCTTCAATCCAGGTCAGGAGTCAGCCATGGCAAAAGGCAAGTTTGAACGTACCAAGCCGCACGTGAACGTGGGTACGATTGGTCACGTTGACCACGGCAAAA
>NZ_JAJMLX010000030.1 GCF_020991325.1 Bordetella petrii
CGCCGCGGCGGCAGCCACTGCAGGCGGCTGCCGGGCCGCCGCCTGCATGGGCCCGTTCCAGGGCTGCGTGTCGAGCGCCAGGCGGGTTTCCTGGAAGCCTTCCAGGCTGTCTTGCAGCTGGCCGCTATGCAGGGCCTGCGCGATGGCCCGGCGGCAAAGGGTTTCGAAATCGTCGGACAAAGACTGGAAAGCGCCGTCGGGAATGCGCAGGCGCAGGTTGGCATCGGAATCGGCCGCGGCATTGCCGATATGCACGTGGGCGGGATAGCCGTGCGGGCACCACACGCCTACGTAAAATTTGCCCTGCGGCCCGACGTCTGCGATGTATCCGGGGTGATCATACTTGGCGGTGCCCATGACGCGTCTCCTGGAAAAGCCGGCGAACGGCTCAGGCATCGTATCGCATGCCCGGGCATCGCGGAAGCCCGGCATTGCCCGCCCCTTGCGCTTCATCTATTACGGCGCCCCGGCCGCTCCATGCCGACGATCCCGCGCTCGCGCGCCCAGATGATGGCAGCGCTGCGGCGATGCACATCTATCTTGCTATACAGCGAAGCCACGTGGTTGCGCACGGTATTGCGCGACAAGCCCAGGTGGTGCGCGATATCCGCGTCGCTCAGACCCTGGCAGATCAGGCCCAGTACTTCACGTTCGCGCGCGGTCAGATCGGACAGTTGGCCATCGCCGCGCGCCGTTCCGCGGTGCGGCTGGCGGATCTGGGCCAGCTTTTCTATCACGGTGCGGCTGAACCAGGAAGTGTCCTGCATGACAGCCTCGATCGCGGCGATCAGCTCCGCCTCGGTGCGCTTGCGTTCGGTGATGTCCTGGATGACGCCGAGCACGCAGCGATGTTCGCCGATGTCAACCAGGTCCGCCGAGGCCAGACAGTCCAGCAATGTGCCATCGTGTGTGCGCAACAGCATCTCGACGTTGCGCACGCCCTGGCCGCGCTCCAGCGCATCGTCTACGCTTTGCCGGGCCTCCTCGTCGACCCATAGCGGAGCCAGGCCGCCCTGCTGCCCCACGATCTGGTCCGCCTGGTACCCCGTTACCGTGGCAAAGGCCTCATTCACCTCGATGACCACCCCGTCCCGCCGGCTCAGCACCATGGGCACCGGCGCCAGCCGGAATACCGTCGAGAAACGTTCCTCGCTTTTGCGCAATGCGTTTTCCACACTACGGCGCGGCTCCAGGTCGTTGAAGGTGAACAGCAGGCAGGGGTCGCCATCCACATCGATGGGCTGGCCCGCCATCACCGCCAGTTTCAAGCTGCCGTCGGCGGTGGGCAACAAGACTTCGGTCTGCGGCAGGGTTTCGTGGTTCTTCAGACGCGCCAGCAACGCCTTGCGGCCGCGCGCCTCGTTCAGCACGTCCAATTGCTTCAAGGTCCGGCCAAGCACTTGCTCACAGGTGTAGCCCGTCATTTGCAGGAAGCCCTTATTGACCTTGATGTGCCGCAGTCCTTTCAACCGGCAGATCAAGGCGGGCGCCGGATTGGTGGCAAAGGTGCGTTCGAACCGCTCCTCGGCGTCATGACGCGCGGTGACGTCCTGCATGACGAGCACCATGCCGTCGGCATCGCCCTGCGCGTCGGTCAGCACCAGACAACGTATCTGCAGCAGGCACAGGGGTTGGTTTTCCCTCTGCTTGCCGACTTGCACGACCAGATCGCTGAACGCCTGGCCGGAAAGGGCACGATCGAATGGATACTGGCTGGCGCGCAGCACGCGCCCATTGCGATAGCGCAGTGAAAACCGCTTGCGATAGCCCGCCGCGGTGCCGCCCAACCCGGCAATGGAGTCGACGCCATGCAAGGCGAGCGCGGTGTCGTTGGCCCAGACAATGTGCCGATTGATATCGATGAGCACGATGCCCTCGACCAGGCCATCGATGATTTCGAGCAGGTGCCGGCGTTCGGTGGTGTAGGCAGTGGCGTTCTGTTGCATGGTTCCTCGCGGTGGCGGGCGGCCATGCAAGTGGGCCGCCTGCGCTGCCTACAGCACAAAACGTGCCTACCGCGTGCAATGCAAGCGACCGAAGGCCGCGGGGAACCCTGGCGTGCGGAGGCCAAATGCAAAAGCCCGGCGCATGCGCCGGGCTTTTTGAACTGGTTGCGGGGGCAGGATTTGAACCTACGACCTTCGGGTTATGAGCCCGACGAGCTGCCAGACTGCTCCACCCCGCGTCTGATGTTTGTAATCATAGCACGATTCGCATAACCGCGCAGCCAACGGCGAACCAGCACACGCCACCAAGGCAATAATTGCACGCATAACAGCCGCGCCGGTGCAAGCGCCAGCACATGCACCGGCCCTGGCCGTTCGCAGGTATAGGATTCGCCCGGCCGCAGATCTACGTCCACGGCCTGGGGAGGCAATTCGTCGCCGCGCGGAACGAGTTCGCTGCGGCGCACACTGCCTTCGGCGCACACCAGTACCATGCCAGGCGTGCCGCGCAGGGTGCAGGCATCGCCGCGCCGCAGCACGATTTGACGCGAGATACAGCCATCTTCGCCATCCATCGCAGATCTCCTTCGTAACCGGATACACGACCTTCAGGTTACGCGCGGCGCCAAGGGCACAACAGATACACGGCCAGGCTTTCTGTGCCGTAACAGACAGTGAATTTTCAATCTGTTATGGTGAGCTTTCCCGGGATCTGTGCCTTACCGCGACGCCCGCCAGGGCGCAACATGCTTACATGGACGCGCAACCCCTATACCAGCGCCTGGCCGACCACTATCGGCGTGCCATCCACGCGGGCGTGCTGGCGCCCGCAGAACGCATGCCATCGGTGCGCGCGCTGGTGCGCACCCACCGCGTCAGCCTGTCCACGGCTTTGCAGGCATGCCGGCAACTGGAAGACGACGGCCTGATCGAAGCCCGGCCCAGGTCGGGTTACTTCGTTCGAGCCAAGCCGCGCCACGCCATGCTGCCCGCCCAGGAACCAGACCTCGGCGTGCCGCTGGACCCCGCGAACTATGTGGGCATCCATGACCGCGTATCCGACTTCATTACCCAATGCGAGCGCCACGTCACCAGCGTGAACTTCGCCCTGGCCGCCGCTTCGCCCGCCCACTACCCCGCCGATGCACTGAAACAGGCCATGACCCGGGCACTGCGCAAGCATTCGAACGTGCTGGTAGACCGCGTGCCACCGCTGGGACACCCCGAATTGCGCAACGTGCTGGCACGCCGCGCGCTCGAACTGGGCATGAACCTGGCCCCCGACGATATCGTCGTGACGCATGGCTGCATTGAAGCGGTGAACTTGGCGCTGCGCGCCGTGGCCCGGCCCGGCGACACCATCGCGGTGGAATCGCCGGTGTATTTCGGGCTGCTGCAGATCCTGGAAAGTTTGGGCATGCGGGCGCTGGAAATTCCCACCAGTCCGCAATACGGGCTGTCGGTAGACGCCCTGGAACTGGCAATGCAGACTCATCCCCACCTGCGCGCGGTGGTCGTGGTGCCGAATTTCCAGAACCCGCTGGGTTGCGTCATGCCGGACACCGAGAAAATGCGGCTGGCAGCCTTGTGCGAGCGCCACCAGATGGCACTGATCGAAGACGACACCTACGGCATGCTGTGCGACGACAATCAGTTGCGCCCGGCGCTCAAGGCATGGGACCACACCGGCAATATCATCCACTGCGCTTCCATGCACAAGACGCTGGCGCCGGGAATGCGGCTGGGCTGGATGACCGGCGGGCGCTGGAGTTCACGCATCGCCATGCTGAAATTTGCGCAAAGCCGCCCCAACGAAGCACTGGCCCAGATCGCCGTGGCGGAATACATGGGATCCAAGGCCTACGACCGCCACCTGGTACGCCTGCGACGGCAGCTGAAAACCCAGCGCCTGCAGGTTGCCGAAGCCGTGGCCCAACATTTTCCGGCCGGCACGCGCTTCAATATGCCCGATGGCAGCATGCTGCTGTGGATAGAAATGCCCGGCCAGCGTTCCAGCATGCAGGTATTCCAGGAGGCCCTGGTACGCGGCATACGGGTGGCGCCCGGCACCATGTTCTCGAATTCCGACCGCTACAGCCATTTCCTGCGGCTGAGCTGCGGCTCGGCCTACACTCCGGAAATGGCGCAGGCCGTGCGCACGCTGGGCAGCATCATCGCCACCGCGGCCTGAACACGCCACACTGTCAGAATTTGAGCGCGCAACGCAAGCGCTTGTCGCACAAGAAGATTTTGATTCTGTGCCCAGACTATCCCAAGACTTGTCCACAAAAGCTGTGGGTAAATCGCCAGCGTAGGCTTCATTATCCACGCGCCGGGCGCGCCTTCGGCTGCAGGCCGGTTCCGGCCCCGGCCAACGCAGAGATTGACCGCGCACCCCAAGCCCTTGTCGCACAAGGAAATTTTTGCCCTGTGCCCAGACTATCCCAAGGCTTACCCACAGAAGCTGTGAGTAACCCCGCTACTTCAGGGCCGCGAGCACCGTATCGCGCACCCCTTCAAAACCGGCCACGTACTGGGGGTTTTCGGAACGGCCCAACAGGCTGGAATAGTTTTGCTCGAGTTGCGCTTCAATCGCTTCGCGCAGCCCCGGAGATGATTTGGCCAGATGCAGCATCGAAGCCATGACGGCGTTCAACGCGTCGATTCGCCCACCCTGGTGCGAAATGGTATGCACAATGACGGCGATTTGTTCCTGGGTATCCATATAGCCTCGCGATAAGAATTGCCTGGCGGGCATGCTAGCACGCAGGGTGCTTGGCAAAGCGCCCGCCCCCACGCTAGCATCGAATCGAGGGCCCGCGCATCGGACGCCGCCCGGCCACCTCGGAGCCGTGCCATGAAAACCCTTCAGCACTATGTTCCTCCCACCCCGCAGGCCTTGCGCAACCTGCAAGACAGCCTGGGCTACAGCAACGCCCAGATGGCCAGGCTGGCCGGATTGGACGACGCGGCAGGCTGGGCCGCCTTCACGCTTTCACCTGCCACGCATGCCCTGGGCCAGCAGCGCCTGTTCTTCCTGGCCGCGCGGCTTGCCCTGGAGCCAGCGCAGTGGCGCATCGTGCTGGCGCGCATGCGCACCATAGGCGCCCGCTTCGACGACCACGACGACGCGCCCCCGCCCCCGTTGTCTGGAGCCAGGCGAACCGGCGGCGCGCAAGGGCCGGCTCAGGAATCCAAGCTGGGCATGACCCTGGTCAGCCAATCAGGAGCATTCCACGAACTTGAACAACTGCGCGAGTTCGCTCATTTTGCCGACGACTACGGCGTCAGCCAGTTCATTGCCAGCGCCTGTTACCACAGCAAGACCGACACCTGCCGCTTCACCTTGACTCATGCCAGCCAGATGACCCCGGTACAGAAAGACCGGATTTTCGATGCCGCGGCCAAGACCATTGCGCAGTTCGAGTTCGAAGGCCGCATTTATCATGGCGGGCTGCCTACCGAGCCAGACTGAGATTCCATGCCTGAAAAACTCGATGCCATCGACCGCCAGTTGCTCAGCCTGCTTCAGGCCAACGCACGCGAACCGGCTGCCATACTTGCCCGCAAGCTGAAACTGGCGCGCAGCACGGTGGTGGGCCGCCTGGCCCGGCTGGAGCGCGACGGCGCCATTGCGGGCTATGGCGTACGCCTGGGCCACAGGCTGGAAGACGCTGCTGTCCGCGCCTACTGCTTTATCAGCGTGCTGCCCAAGACGCCGGCCGCCGTCATTCGCGAGCTGGGCAAGATCCCCGAAGTGGAAGAGGTGTCGTCCGTCAGCGGGCCGTTCGACTACCTGGTATTCCTGCGTTGCGAAAGCCACGAACAGTTGGACGACCTACTCGACTACATCGGCCTGCTGGAAGGCGTGAAACAAACCCAGACCTCGATTGTGCTGAGCCGCAAGCTCGACCGCCGCAACGCCATCGGCTAGCGCATGCTCCCATCGAGGGGGAACCGTGCGAAGACTTTGGCCGCGCACTTGCGTGATCGGCGCCCGGTGCTTTGTAATAGCGCTGACTTTATTCGTGGAATCTTCATGTTGCTTCGCCCTTTTTCCTGCGCCGCGGCGCTCTGCCTGCTGTCGGCATGCTCCAGCCTGAGCGAAACCACGGCCACCGGCCCCGACACCTACCGTGTCACGTACAACGCCGGCGCCAAATTCCAGACCTGGGTGGAAGTGAAGAACATTGCCCGCGACCAGGCCGAAAAACATTGTGAATCTTTGGGCAAGCGCTGGTCGCAGCCCAAGGTCAGCTCCAATCATGCCACCGGCCTGATGCCCAAGGAAGCCACGGTCGACTTCACGTGTGTAGACAAGGCGGCGCCCAAGGCCGGCGGCGATTCCTCTTCCTGAAACAGCTTGCGCGCCCCGGCCGCGCAAATGAAACCGGCGCCCCGCGGGGCGCCGGCAAACGGAAGACTCAGGCTGCGCCTGGATTACAGGTCAAGCTTGGAGATCTTCGCGCC
Organism: Bordetella petrii; assembly: GCF_020991325.1. Taxonomy (GTDB): domain Bacteria; phylum Pseudomonadota; class Gammaproteobacteria; order Burkholderiales; family Burkholderiaceae_B; genus Bordetella_A; species Bordetella_A petrii_E. The sequence goes on from NZ_JAJMLX010000030.1 coordinate 6,417, forward strand.
TTCCAGCGAAACACCTGCCATCAGGCCGGCATTGTTCATGACAAAGCCCACCACGGGTTGCTTGGCCGTGTTGGAATCGATGCGGCCGTTGGCGCCGATCTTGGCCACGGCAACCGATGCGTCGGCGCCCACCGTCCAGCCATTGCTGTTGCGGAACTGCTCAAGCGCCTGGTCGGTCATGAACAACAAGACCACCGCCTTGGACTGGGCACCGGCCTGGAAGCCGATGGAACCGGCGCTGGTGCTGTAGTAAGCCTGTGGCGCCCCGCCCACGCGCAACACGCCGTTGCCGTGCTGTGCCCCCACGACGAAGCTGGCGCTGATCACCGAGGGGAATACCAAAACGCCCTTGGCGCGCTCGACCAGTTCTTTGGCTTGCGGAGAAGTCTCGTACAGTTTGGTCAGCGTGGCGTCGGCACCCGCGTTGATTTCCCGTCGCTGCTCGGTAGCAGTGGCGGACGCTTTGTCAGAAGTCGTGGTGCAGCCCGAAAATACCAAGCCAGCAACAGCCATGGTCATGGCCGCAATGGCTCCGCGCCGCAGCATCGGGGATGTATTAAACATAGGACTCTCCAGTTGTTCTTGAAGGTACTTACAGGGAACGTGCCCTTTCACTGTACTCGTCTGCCCGGTTTACGAACCAATAGCAAAGTAAATTATTAAGTCATAAAGAAACAAATTAAGACATCAAACTATGCGCGCAGTTTCGCGGTAGCCGTCCGTTACTTGTACGAGCCTGCCTGGCTCAAGTCCCCAGCGCATAGGCGGGCCGGCGCGGATCCGCCGCCCCCCAGCGGATGTCCGTGGCAGTGTCATGACGCACCACGCACATGGCCCCCGCGCGCCAGTTGCGGTCGCGCCACCATTGCACCGTATGGCCCATGGCCGCCAGCGCATCGCCCACTGGCCGCGCCACCAGATCTTCGATGATCAGGCGGCCGGGCTGCACACTGTGCGGCTCGAACGAGGACGGAAAACTGAATGTGGCGAAGCGCGGGGCCTCGACCGCCTGCTGCGGATCCATGCCGAACACCTCCATGTTCAGGAAAGTTTGCAGCATGGCCTGGCATTGCACGTCACCGCCCGGCGTGCCCAACGGCATGACATAGCTGCCCGGCCGGATTGCCAGCGATGGGTTGGGCGTCAGGCGCGGACGCCGGCCCGGGCCGATAGCGCTGGCATGCCCGCGCTCGGCCCACGACTGGCTGCCTCGGCTGGAGGCGCACAGCCCGGTGCCGGGGATGACCGGCGTGTTGTACGAACCGTCGCTGGGCGTGGCCGAGAATGCATTGCCATGCTTGTCCACCACCGCCACATAGGAAGTATCCAGGCGCGGGTCGGTGCGGCTCGTATCGCCGGGCCCCTGCATGGTCGGGGATGACAGGCCGGCGTCCGACAGCTCGCCCGCAGCCGGAATATCGGGACCGGCCCGGTCGGCCAGGATCATGGCCAGCCGCTGGCGGGCATAGGCCTTGGAAAGCAGCGTTTCCTGCGGTACCGCTTTGTGGCGCGGGTCGCCGTAGTGCACCTCGCGATCCGCGAACGCCAGCTTGATGGCCTCGGTCAGCAAATGAATATAGGGCGCGGAATTATGGCCCAGCTGCCGCAGGTCGCGCGATTCCAGGATGTTCAGCATTTGCAGCAGCGTGGGCCCCTGGCACCAGAAACCGCAGCTGTACAGCTGCGTACCATGGAAATCGGTGCTGAGCGCCGGCTCGACTTCGACGGAGAATTCGCGTAGATCCTCGTGCGTGACCAGGCCGCCGTGGACGCGGTGATAATTGACGATGGCGGCCGCGATGTCCCCCTGATAGAAAGCGCGGCGTGCGGCCGCAAGCCCCGCCAGGCGGCCATCACGGCTACCGGCGCGCTCTTCGTCGGCCATGTACTGCAGGCTGGCCGCCAGGTCGGTCTGGCGGAACACCTCGCCCGCCGCGGGGGGCTTCCCGCCCGGCAGGTAAACCGCCGCGCTGGAGGGCCAGCGCCGGTAGTCGTCCTGGTGATCGGCCAATACTTCAGCCATCAGCGGGTACATGACGAAACCCTGGCGCGCATACTGAATGGCAGAGGCCGCCACGTCGCCGAACGAGAAGGTGCCGAAACGCTCCAGAGCGGTAATCCAGGCGTCCGGCGCGGCAGGAATAACCGTACGCAGAACTCCCGCGGGGATGCGGCCGCCGTGCCTGTCCAGGAATAGGTCCAGGCTGGCCGCCCTGGGCCAGTGCCCCAGGCCGGAAATGCTCCATACCTTGCGTGTTTGTGCGTGGTACACCAGGCAGGGAGCCACCCCGCCGAAGTTGACAATATCGCTTTGCACTACACCTAGCGCGATGCCGGCGGCCACCCCGGCGTCGACGGCATTGCCGCCCGCCTGCAAGATTCGCGCCCCCGCCTGGGTGGCCAGATAGTGGCCCGCCGAGATCATGTGGTCCAGGCCCGCCAGCGTGGGGCGCATGGCCAGCGGCGCACTGCCCTGCGTCAGGTCGGGGTCGGCATGCAGAGAGGTGTTCATGATAGGCAGCCTGTAGTCATTGCGGCTTAATGCCGATGCGCGTGGTCACGTCTTTCCACTTGCGATATTCGGCTTGGATGAACTCGCGGAACTCTTCGGGCGTATTGCCTTGCGCCAGCACATCGCGCTCGTCCAGCGCGGTACGCATGGCCGGCGATTGCAGCGCGGCCACGGTTGCTTGCTGGATTTTGTCGATAACGGGCCGCGGCGTGCCCGCGGGCGCCAGCAATCCGTACCACGAGCCCCCCACCAACTGCGGGAAACCCTCTTCCGCCGCAGTGGGAATTTCAGGTGCCTTGCTCAGCCGTTCATGATGCAGAATGGCCAGCGCCTTCAGCTTGCCCTGACGTATCAGCGGCAGGGTCGTGCCCGGTGTTTCCAGGGTGTATTGCACGTATCCGCCAATCAAGTCGTTCACCAGCGCCGAACTGCCCTTATAAGGCACGTTCACGGTCTTGATGCCGGCCTCCATGTTCAGCAGTTCGCAGAAAAAATAATTGGCCGTGCTGTTGCCCGGCGACGCGTAGTTCACCTCGCCTGGATGCTGGCGGGCGTATTCGACCAGTTCCGGCAAGCTATTGGGCGGAAACGCGGGGTTGGCCACCAGGATGAACGGGCCGTTGCCCACCAGCGTAATGGGATCCAGGTCTTGCATCGGGTCGTACTGCAGCCCTTTCATGGTCAGCGGCGCACCCGTCAACGGCGAGGCCGTCGCAAACAGTATGGTGTAGCCATCGGGCGCCGAGCGCGCCACTTGCTGCGTGGCGATCGTGCTGCTGGCGCCAGGGCGGTTTTCCACCACCACTTGCTGGCCCAGGCTTTCGGCAAACTGCTGCGCCAGCAAGCGGGCCACGGTATCGGTGCCGCCCCCGGGCGGGTACCCCACCACCAGGCGAATGGGCTGCCCGGGCCAGTTGGCAGCGGCCGGGGCAGCCCTGGCCGACAGCCCCGCCGCAAAGGCCGCGCCTCCTAGAAGGCCCGCCACGAAGCGGCGGCGCCCGGACATTCCACTCTTGTCGTCGTTTACAGCGTTGGCCATAGAAGCTCTCCTTGGTTGGTATGCCGGCAACGCGGTGCGAAGGGGCCTCAGTTCGTCTTCAGCCCCAGGTCTTCCACGATTTGGGCTTCTGCCTTGAACTGCTCGGCCGCGTAGCTGGCGTAGGCGGCGTTGTCCAGGTAGACCAGTTCCTGGCCGTACTGGGTCAGGATGGCCTTGAAAGCATCCGACTCGGCCACGCGCTTGAAGGTGTCATGCAAGGTCTTGAGACGGGCGGGCGGCAGCCCTTTCGGTGCGGCGATGCCGAACGGCGCATAGGCCGCCGGCGTGCCGTCGAGTTCATGCAGTGTGGGCACATCCGGGAATTGCGCGCTGCGATGCCCCCCCCATGTCACCAGCATGCGCATCTTGCCGGATTGCACCATGGGCAGCACCGTGGTTGAACCCGCATAGGCCTGCAGTTGGCCGCCCAATACGCCTTGCAGCACGTCCGACTCGCCCTTGTACGGGATATGCCGCCACGTCAAGCCATTGCGCCGAGCGATATCTTCCATCATGACATTCGAAGCGCTGCCCACGCTGGCCGTGCCATAGGCGATCTCGCCGGGATGCGCGCGCGCATAGGCAACGAAATCTGCCCACGTCCGATACGGCGCATCGGCCGGCACCGCCACGCCCAGCGTGTACCCGCTAAGCATCATCACATAGGTGAAATCGCGATTGGGGTCATAACCCATATCCTGGATATGAGGCATGCGAAATACCGGGCTGGGCAGAATGGCCAACGTGTAGCCATCCGGCTGGGCGGTAGCCAGGGCGCGGGCCCCCATGGTGGCGCCGGCACCACCCTTGTTTTCCACGATGACGGACTGCCCCAGCTCGGGCGCGACCAGTTCGGCGAACTTGCGCACCACCGTGTCGGTAGAACCCCCAGGCTGGTATGGCACCACGATGCGCAGGGTACGCTCGGGAAAATCGGCATGCGCGGCACCCAGGCCCAGACAGGAAAGGGCCGCGGCCGTGGCGACGGCTTGCAGCAAATGACGGATCTTCATGATGGTTCCTCGTCGATCAAGCAGCCCAGGCCTGGGCGAAGGCGCGCTGGAAGTTGCCGCCCAGCACGCCCAGGATCTGCGTTTCGCTCAGGCCGCCCTGTTCGAGGGCGCGCGTCAAGTGCGGAAACTGGGCGGGTGTGGGCGTTTCCCTGGGATAGCGCGCCTCCATCACGTCACCGAACGCATTCGAGAAGTCACCGCCGGAAGCGGCGTACTTGGTGCGCGACATCACCATGACATGGCGTACTGCTTCATAGGTATCCACGGCCGGGAAATCGGTGCCGATGCCCACATGCTCATAACCGACCAGTTCGCCGATGTAGCGCACATTGGCCACCAGGTCTTCCAGCAAGGGCTGCTGCCGGGGGTCGCCGCGCCAGTTCAGGTACGCATGGATGCTGCAGCCCACTACTCCGCCCGTGGCGGCCACCGCCTTGATCACATCGTCGGACTTGTTGCGCGGCCGGCTTATCACGGCATTGGCATTGGCATGTGTCAACAGCACCGGGCGCGAACTGTGCCGGGCTGCGTCCAGGCAGGTTTGCGGTGCGCAGTGGCTCAGATCGATGGCGATACCCACTCGGTTCATTTCGCGCACCATCTCGACACCCAATGCCGACAGGCCGGCATTGCGCTGTTCAAGACAGCCATCGCCCAGCAGGTTGGCTTCGTTATAGGTCAGTTGTATGACGCGCATACCCAGGGTGTGAAACAGCGCCACGCGATCGAGCTGGTCGCCCAGCGGCCGGCCATTCTGCCATCCCATGATCAGGCCCAGCTTGCCCTGTTGCTTGGCGCGCGCGATGTCGCCAGCGCTTTCCACTAGCAGCCACCCCGAATCCGGGTCCAGGGCGCGCTGACGCCATGTCATCACGTCTTTCAGCGCCTGCTCGAAATCGGACCGCATATCGGTAACGGTAAGGTTGATGGCGCTGACACCGCCGGCCAGCATATCGCGTGTGCTGCCATCACTGAAAAACACCAGCCCGTCGACCACCGTGGCGCGTTCGTGTATGCCCGTTGTAGAACTCATGCAACTCCCCTTGTGCTGTGTCATGTAAATGTTCGGGCCGCGGCGGCCTTACTTCGTAAAGCGGGAAAACCGGAACGGCCGGACATCCACGCGCGGCGCGCGCCCCAGCACCAGGTCGGCCATGAGTTCACCGGCCGCCGGCCCAATGCCGAAGCCATGCCCGGAAAAACCCGAAGCCAGGTAGAACCCCGCAATTCCGTCCACCGGCGACATCACCGGCAAGGCATCCGGCGTCACGTCGATATAGCCTGCCCAGGCCTGTCCGATGCGGGCTGCGTGAAAGGCCGGGAATGTCTGCGTCAGCCGCCGCCATGCGGTCTGGATGGCGCGCGGCGACGCAGACGGATCCAGCACGCGGTGACGCTCGAACGGACTGGCGCGGTCCAGATCGAAATGGCGCGGAATGGCCAGCTCTTCGAAAAAGCGCTTCCCGAAGCGCACTTTCACGAACGCATTGTTCGCCAGCCACGCGCGCATGAACTTGCTCATCAGCCGGAAGCTGTCCGGCACCACATCGGCCATCGACGCACCGAACTGCGACACGGTATAGCCGCCATCGGCGCGCTTGCGGCAGGTGAAATCCTTGGCGTTCACGGTGGCGGCCAGCGGCCCGCTGAAGGGTTGGGTGCGCAGCACCGACCCCCTGACCTTCAGTTGTGGGAATTCGGCGCCGCTATTACCGCAGAACAAGCGCGACCACGCCCCGCCGGCCAGCACCACGGCCTGCGCCCGCACCGGGCCTTTCTCGGTAACCACGCCCGTCACGCGCCCCGCCTGCACATCCAGCCCCCGCACCGCGCAATGCTCCAGCACACTGGCGCCATGGTGCCGGGCCAGGGCGGCAATACCCTGGGTCGCCATGGTGGGCTCGGCCACGCCATCGGATGCGCTGTACAGGGCACCTACCCAGGATCGAGGCGATTCGGGTAGGTAGCGCAGCGCCTGCGCGCGATCCAGCAAGACGGCATCGGGCGCATGGGCGCGCGCGCTGTCCAGCCAGCGCTGGTGCCGGGCGGCGTCCTGGCTGTTTTCCTGCAGATACAGCATGCCGGTGCGGCGAAACCCGACATCGGCGCGCGACTGGATACCGGCCCACAATTCGCCGGCCCGCATGGCCAGGGGCACTTCAGCGGGATCGCGATCCAGCGTGCGGACCCAACCCCAATTGCGCGACGACTGCTCGCCCGCCAGCACGCCTTTCTCGAACACCGCCACGCGCGCACCGGCCTGGGCCAGCGCATAAGCGGTACTGATACCGATGATGCCGCCGCCCACAATGGCCACGTCCACCGCGGGCGGTACAGTTTGATCCGACACAAACATATCGAATAGCGATAAATAAATTTGATATTCGATTATTATTTATCGTAATTTTGGGTTTGGCAATCAGGAAACGCCCTTCCCGCCCGGGCACAAAAGCGGGTGATAACATCGCCTGTCAATATTCACCTTCCGACAGGCGATAGCGGTGCGATTCGTGCCGGTTCCCAGGAAAGACAGCTTATGGCCGAATCGGCATTGTTCATCCAATCCCTGGAAAAAGGCCTCGCGGTGCTGCAGGCTTTCCGTGCGGCCGAGACCCTGAACCTGCGTGAAATCGCCCAGGCATGCGGCATCACCAGCGGTTCCGCGCAGCGGGTGGCGTATACCCTGGAACAATGCGGCTATCTGAAAAAAGACCCGCACACCAAGCGATACCGGGTTACGGTGAAAGCGGTGGGCCTGGGCTACAGCTACCTGGCGCGCGAACCGCTATTCCTGCGCGCGCATGCGGTGCTACACCAGTTGAACCAGGAATGCGGCGAGATCGTCAACCTGTCGGTGCCCGATGAAGACGACCACATGGTATTCGTGATGCGGGTGCCCACTTCGAAGCACATACCCATTTATATGCCCGTGGGCACGCGCATTCCCATGCTCGCCTCGTCGTCGGGCCGCGCGGTACTTGCCCACCTGCCGCCAGACGAACTCGAGCGCAAGCTGGCAACCACCGCGCTGCAGAAACATACCCCCCACAGCACCGTCGATATCGCCGTGCTGCGCAAACAGATAGAAGAGGCGCGCCACAGCCGCTACGCCTACGCGGACGAAGAATTCTTCCAGGGCGACATCAACGTGGCGGCCACCGTCACCAACGAAGACAAGCAGCCCATCGCCGCCATCAACATCTCGGTTCCCAAGCCGCGCTGGTCGCTGGAACGCGCCTGCCAAGACCTCGCCCCCCTGGTTATCCGTGCCGCACGGGCCGTCAGCAAGGCCACGGCTTGATCTGCCGCAACTAGAACGCACGCCGGCGGGTACCGCCTGCCCCCATTCGCGCGCGCTTGGTCTATCGTAGGTTCTGTGTGAAGACCTCTCTCTCTCCAGGTACGACACACACATCTTGGTAATGCTTTTACCCCGCCCGGTTTACCGAGCGGGGTATTTTTTTGCCTGCTTGAATGGCCTCGCGCAGCCGAAAGCACAACGCTGGGCCAGCCCCTACTAGTAAAAACTCACCATATGCACTAGTAGGCCGGCGTCTTCCTGGCAAAGCCGGTCGGATGCATGCTTCGGGTCTACTCAAATATTCACTACCGCAGCACTTTATGGATATGGAAATCTGGCACCTGGGCGCCCAGGCCGCCCGCGCAGGCTTGGGCTTGCTGGATTGCCCTTATTATCGAGCCGCCAGCATGCCAGCGCATTCTGGTGAATCGATACGTGACTGGCAGGCCAAGGTGCGGGCCTGGGAAGCCGGCTGGCATTCGGTGGCGGATGCGCGCAATGATGGGGAAGACGGATCCCGGCCGTTATTGCCGGATCCCCCGGCCGAACCTACGTAATACCCGGCACGATGATCAGGGGCTGGCATCCGGCTGAACACACCTGCCTGCCCGCCCCTTGTGCTTGCGGGAAACTCGCTACTTCCCTGACACCACCCCTCGCTGCTTGAGCTCGGCGGCAAGGCGCATCAAGGGTGCCTTGGCTGCTTCAATGTCTGCCTGCCACGCTTCGCCCGGCTTATAGGCCAGAATGGCAGCGAACGACTGGGCCGCCTTCACGAAACCCGGGTCTTTCAACGCTGCCTCCAGGGCGGCCTGCAAGCGATCGCGCGTCTCCACCGGTACGCCCTTGTCCACGGCCAGCCCCCGATCGGACGGAACAACCACGTCGAAGCCTTCTTCCTTGGCGGTGGGCACGTTCGGCAGCATCGGAGCGCGCGCATCGACGAACTGCGCCAGGAGGCGCAGCCTGGTTTTCTCGCCAGCGGGATCAGGAACCGCCGTGTGGCTGGCGAAGATCATATCCACATGCCCCCCCATCAGTGCGATTTTTGACTGGCCCGTACCGGCAAACGGTACTTCGGTAAACGAAGCGCCACTTTCCAGCATCAGCACATTCAGGGCCACCCCACCATTGCTGCCCAGCCCATTTTGGCCGATCGACACGCTTCCGGGCTTGGCCTTGACCGCCTCGACCAACTCCTTGAGCGACTGGTAAGGGCTGTCATCACGTGCCACCAACAAGGTCGGATCGCTGACGACCCGTCCGATAAGGGCAAACTGGTCCGGATCGTAAGGTGTCGATTGAACCAGCGGCATGAAGTTCATCGGCGGGGTATTGACCATTGCCACCGTATAGCCGTCCTTGGGCGCGCGCTGCACATAGGAATTCGCAATGGCGCCGGAGGCGCCCGGCTTGTTCACCACGACGATATTCGCCGCGCCGGACAAGTGCTTTTGCAAGAAGGGTGCCAGGGTCCGCGCCAGCACGTCGGTCTCTCCGCCGGCAGAGAAGCCGACGACCAGTTCTATGGGTTTGTCGTCGGGCCAGGCCGCCAAGGCCGGGCCACAGAACCCAAGGCTGGCCACGACGGTAGCGCACGCCAGGCGCGTGCTAATGGGAAATGCCATGATTACTCTCCTTTTATCGCGATTATTTTTTTGATTGGGCCCCTGCGGGGCCTCGCCGACTACAGCAGGCAGTCGGGTTGTTCACGCACGATGGCGTCATAAATAGGCTGGAAATGCAGCCAGGCCATGAAGGGCGTTGCCAAGTGTTTCTTGGAATGCAACGCCGCCTCGCGGCTTATCATCTTCAAAGGCTTGCCGGTGGCTTCCGCCTTCAACTGTATTTCGCACGCGCGTTCGGCCGCGATGAACCACCAGGCGGCCTCTTCGACCGACTCGCGGCCCGCGGAAAAAAGCCCGTGGTTCTGATGGATGGCGATTTTCGCGTTGCCGAATGCCTGCGCCACCGCGTGGCCTTTATCGTTTTCGACAACGACTGCCCCGGCCTCTTCCGTGATCAAGGCCTGGTCTTCATAGAAGCCGCAAGCGGTTTGCGTGATGGGATCCAGAGGCCGCCCCAGCGCCGCCCATGCCATGCCGTGTGTCGTATGCGCATGGCACGATGCCACCACGTCGTGATTGGCCTCATGAATGGCCGAGTGCAGGACAAAGCCCGCGCGGTTCACGGCCCAGCGTCCCTCCAGCACGGCGCCGGTATGATCGACCAATAGCATGTCGCTCGCCCGGACCCGCCCGAAATCCATGGCAAAAGGATTGGTCCAGTAAAGATGAAAGTGCTCGGGATCGCGTATCGTCACATGGCCCGCGAAACCGTACTCGTAACCGAACTTGGCAAACACGCGACAGACAGCTGCCAGCCTTTGGCGCCGGTGCCAGCGTTCTGCTTCAGCCGAATCAAATCTGGGATACTTGGGAAAATACAGATTCTCCTGCTTGGGCCGGTAAACAGTTTCTTGCTTATCGTGCATGGACACTCCAGTAAAGGTCGATGTAAGCCCACGGCACACGCCCGACTCGCGTACATGGCAGTGCGCCCTGCTTCAGGCGTGCGGGGATTCTAGGCAGTGGCCCAGGATGGCTGCCAATCACATAAACACAGGCGGCTATAAAGCCAGCTTATGGAGACAGCTTCCCACCATGACTACCCGCATCCAATTGCGCCATCTAGAGGCCTTCCATGCCGTCATGGCCTCGGGATCGATTACAGGCGCGGCGAGCCTGCTTCATGTAACCCAGCCGGCGGTCAGCGCCACGATCAAGCACTTCGAGCAGCGCCTGGGGTTCACCCTGTTCCGGCGCGAAGGCGGCCGCCTGACCCCGACGCCGGAGGCCAGGGCGCTATTGCCGGAAGTACAGGATATTTTCGGCAGGGTCGCTGGACTGGAACGCTTCAGCCAGGACCTGGCGGAAGGTATCCAGGGTTCGCTGTCGATTGCGGCCAGTTCACCGATTGCCAATGCGTGGCTGGCGCGGGCCGTGGCGGATTTCGTCAAGGCGCGCCCGAAGGTACGCCTGTCGCTGCAATCCATGGACTCGAACCTGATCACCGAACGGCTGGTCAACGAGCAGGTCGACCTGGGCGTGGCCTTTTCCCCTGGCGAGCATGACGGCGTCCAGTCATTGCCCATGCGTCACGCGGAACTGCACTGCATTCTGCCCCAGACGCACCCGCTGGCGGAGTGCGAGTCGATCGCCGTCGACGACTTGCTCCCCTATCCCATCATTACCTACGTGCCCCAGGCATTGTTGCGCCACCGGCTGAACGCGTTTCTCAAGCGCCCGCTGAACATCCAGATAGAAGTGGCCACTTCAATGACAGGAATTGTCCTGGCATTCCATGGCGCCGGTGTTGCCCTGGTAGAGTCCAGCCTGCTGAACGCCCTGCCCATACCAGGGCTGACCAGCCGGCCCCTGAGCCCGGAGATCCAGGTGCATAGCTACGTGCTCTGGAGCGCGCTGCGCCCCCAGACGGCGTTATCGCAGACGTTCGTGCAGCACCTGGCTCAGTACTGAGACTATCGCATCGCGGCCCGTTCCCCCTGCGCTGCAAAGTTCGGCTCGCCCGACGCGCCGTTCACCTGGCGGATGGAACGCAGCATGGCGCGCGCGTCGCGTTCCGCGTCCGAGTGCTCGGTATACACCCTTACGCGCGGTAGATCCCATATCCGGTCTTCTTCGAACAAGCCCAGTTTCCGGGTGGAAAGCACAAGGCGAAAATGGCCAGTGGGCAGTTCCATGATGTCGCAGTGCACTTTGAACCCGTTGACGACTCGTCCTGACAGAGTTTCCATGGCTAGATCCTGTTATTGATTGTTGAGAGCGGGGAATCGGCCCGGCGCCAGCGCGGCATGTGCTCGAGGGCATGAATCATGCCGGGCGGATCCCGGAGGCCCCTAGCAATTGCCGTGCCCGGGCCGCACACTGCGCTGATTTCCCCGGCTGCGGTACGTAACGCGTCTGCGCTGGGCAGCCATGAAAAACGCCGCCATTGCTGGCGGCGTCGGTTCCTGCATGCGCAGGAATGGATTGGTAGGCCCCCTCGGAGTCGAACCGAGCACCAACGGATTATGAGTCCGCTGCTCTAACCAGGCATGAGCTAGAGGCCCTGAAAACTTACTGCCCTTCCAGGAAGCTCTTGAGTTTATCTGCCCGGCTGGGGTGGCGCAGCTTGCGCAGCGCTTTAGCCTCTATTTGTCGGATGCGCTCGCGCGTAACGTCGAACTGTTTGCCGACTTCTTCCAACGTCTGGTCGGTGCTCATTTCGATGCCGAAGCGCATACGCAGCACCTTGGCTTCGCGAGGAGTGAGCGAATCCAGCACTTCTTTCACCACGTCGCGCATGGAACCGTGCAAGGCCGCGTCCGAAGGCGCCAGGGTGGACGTATCTTCGATGAAATCGCCCAAGTGCGAGTCGTCGTCGTCGCCAATGGGGGTTTCCATGGAGATCGGCTCTTTGGCGATCTTGAGGATCTTGCGGATCTTGTCTTCCGGCATGTCCATCTTTTGCGCCAGGGTGGCGGGATCGGGCTCGGCACCCGTTTCCTGCAGGATCTGGCGGCTGATCCGGTTCATTTTGTTGATCGTTTCGATCATGTGCACCGGAATGCGGATGGTACGGGCCTGGTCGGCAATGGAACGCGTAATGGCCTGGCGAATCCACCATGTGGCGTACGTCGAGAACTTGTACCCGCGCCGGTACTCGAACTTGTCCACGGCCTTCATCAGGCCGATGTTGCCTTCCTGGATCAGGTCCAGGAACTGCAGGCCGCGGTTGGTGTATTTCTTGGCGATGGAAATCACCAGGCGCAGGTTGGCTTCGGTCATTTCACGCTTGGCCTTGCGGGCCTTGGCTTCGCCGGTGGCCATGCGCTTGTTGACGTCTTTCAGGTCTTTCAGGGGCAGCACGACGCGCGTTTGCAGGTCGATGAGCTTTTGCTGCAGTTCCTGCACGGCCGGGATCTGGCGCTCGAGGGTGGCGGCATAGGGTTGGCCGGAGGCCACTTCCTGCAGCACCCAATCGAGGTTGGTTTCGTTGCCCGGGAACACCTTGATGAAATGGCTGCGCGGCATGCCCGCGCGGTCTACGCAGGTATGCAGCACGGCGCGCTCGAGCTGGCGCACTTCTTCAACCTGCGCGCGCAGGGTGTCGGCCAGCTTTTCCACCATCTTGGCGGTGAAGCGGATGCCCATCAGTTCGGTCAGGATGGCTTCCTGGGTCTTGATGTACGCGTCGGACTTGTAGCCGTCTTTTTCGTACGACGTGCGCATTTTCTCAAACTGCTTGCTGACCTCGTCAAACTTGGCCAGGGCCTTGACGCGCAGGTCTTCCAGTTGCTTGCTGGACATGCCGCCGGCCGGGCCGTCGTCGCCCTCGTCTTCGTCGGCGGTGACGCCGGCGCCAGCGTATTCTTCGCCGTCTTCCGGATCGACCAGGCCGTCGACCACTTCGTCGATTTGCGCCTGGCCCTCGCGCACGCGCGTCACGTGGCTGAGGATTTCATTGATGGTGGTGGGACATGCCGAGATGGCCATCACCATGTGCTTCAGGCCGTCTTCGATGCGCTTGGCGATTTCGATTTCGCCTTCGCGCGTCAACAGTTCCACCGAGCCCATTTCGCGCATGTACATGCGCACCGGGTCGGTGGTGCGGCCGAAATCGGAATCCACGGTGGTGAGCGCGGCCTCGGCTTCGTCTTCGACGTCGTCGTCGTTGGACGCAACCGGCGCGTTTTCGCTCATCAGCAGCGTTTCGGCATCGGGGGCCTGGTCGTAGACCGAGATACCCATGTCGCTGAACGTGCTGATGATGCCGTCGATGGCTTCAGCGTCGACCAGGTCGTCGGGCAGGTGGTCGTTGATTTCGCCGTAGGTCAGGTAGCCGCGGTCTTTGCCCAGCTTGATGAGCTGCTTCAGGCGATTGCGGCGCGCCTCGTACTCTTCGGGCGACACCGGGCCGCGCGCGATCAGGTCTTTGGGATCGGCCTTGCCGCGCTTGCCGCCGCGCTTGGGCGGTTTGAGGTCGGGCAGAACCTCGCCATCGCCGTCGATGGAATCATCGAAACCGTCGGAATCGTTGTTGGCGTTCTTGGCCGGCCGGCCGGGGCGGCGGCCGCTGGACGGCCGAGCGCCGCCGACCAGGTCGGCCAGCTTGTCTTCGGCCTTCTTGGCGCGAGCCGCCTTGGCGGCGGGCTTGTCAGTTGCGGCCGACTTTGTTGCCTTCTTGGCAGCGGTTTTGGTTGCCGTCTTGGAGACCTTCACTGCCGCTTTGGCAGGCGCTTTTTCCGCCGCCATGCTGACAGTGCGCTTGGCCGTGGTGGCCGGCGTATCAGCCGCGTCGTTGGCAGGGGATGTTTTGCCTGATGTTCTGGTCATAGTCGCTTCCGTGGTCGTCGCAACCCGTGATTGGGGCATATTGCACCACAAGGGCCCGGTGCGCGCCGAAGCGCCGCAGCGGAGCCGATGCGGGTAAAACAGGCAAGCCAGCTGAACCGCGTGCGCCGCGTTGGCCGCAGCGCGGGCCTTTTTCAAGAGGCCCCACCGGCGTTCCGTCTGGCCTTGCGGCCCAGGAGCGCCTTGGTATCGCGAATTCGTTCCAGCAGGGTTTGCGGGCGTTGCGGGGGCTGTCTTGCCTGCGACAGGCTCTGCCAGCTTGAAGGGCCTTGCCCCAAGCTGCTTGCGATAGTCACAGCTCCGTACCTGCAACGCTGCCAGCCTAAACCCTTACTGGACTGCGTAACTTGCCACCATAATGTAACAAACCGGGTGGGCGGGTGACTGCGTGCCGGCATTTTTTGTGCCTGCCTCCGCAATCCGGGCGCCCTGCCCGGGTTTAAATCCGGGTTTGCTAATCTGTACTGCTTAATCTGTGCACTGCTGAATCTATGCAATCCGTACTGCAAATGCGCCAGTGGCCGGAATTCACTACCGCGCCGCTGGAAAACCTTTAATTCTACCGCATTTAACGTATTCCACCACTCTTTAAGACTGCCAGGCGCGCGGACAGTTCCTGGTAGCGCTGGCGTCCTTCATCTGTCCCCAAGCCGCCTGCCGCCAATTTTGCCATTTCGGCCCGCGCGGCATCGAATTCGATGCGCCGCAGCGCGTCGTCCCATTCGATCTGGGGTTCGGGCAGGTCTTCCTGCGCCAGCAAGTCGGCCCGCATGCTTTTCAGCACCGTAGCCAGGTCGGAATCGGGATCGGCGGCCTCCAGCAGCGCCCCAACATGACGGGCTCCGCTGGCCTGGGCCAACATGATCAGGTCTCTTACCAAGCCTAAATGGGGGCCTTTGTCCAGAACTTCAAGCTGCTGGTCGCCCATGCCGTCGACCAGTTCGGGGTGGGCCAGCAGCAAGGCCAGCAGGCGCTTGGCCAGCGAGGGCATGGTGCGGCGCCCCTCATACCCGCCCACGCCGTCGTCGCGGCGCCCGCGCCATTCACCCTTGCCCTTGCCGCCCTTCCAGTCGCCCTTTTTTCCCTGCCAGTCGCTTTTCTTGCCGCCTTGGCGGGCGCCGGGGGAAAAGCCGCCGCCCGGCGCGGCGGGGTCGCCCATGCCGAATCCCGGCGGGGGGCTGTCGTCATAGGCCGCATCAAGGGGCTCGTAGTCGAAGTCCGGGGGCGGCGCGTCGAAATGGCCGTAATCATCAGGACCAGGCCCGGACTGCGCGGGTGCCGCCGGCGCGGCGGCCGCATTGCCAACCGGAGCAAAGGGCCGGGCTGGCGCCTGCGACAGCACCTGGGCCATTTCCTCGGGCGTCAGTTGCACCTGCCGCGCCATTTCACGCTCGATCTGCAGGCGCAGCGCACATTCGGGAATAGCGGCCAACAAGGGCTTGGCTTCGTGCAGGCAACTGGCCCGCCCTTCGGCCTCGGCCAGGTTATGGCGCGACGCCAGTTCTTCGAGCAGGAACCGCGACAATGCCATGGCCTCGGCCAGACAGGCGCGGAAGGCTTCCGCCCCTAATTCGCGCACGTAGGAATCGGGATCGTGCTCGGCGGGCAGGAACAGGAAGCGGATGGCGATATCGTCGCGCAGCACTGGCAGGCAGGCTTGCAGGGCCCGCCATGCGGCCCGGCGCCCGGCCGCATCGCCGTCGAAACTGAAAATGACTCTGTCGCTGGCGCGTAGCAGTTTCTTGACATGGTCGGGCGTGGTGGCGGTGCCCAGCGTCGCCACGGCGTTGGCGATGCCCTGCTGGGCCAGGCCGACGACGTCCATATAGCCTTCCACCACGATCACCTGCCCTTCCTGGCGGATGGCCTGGCGCGCTTCCCACAGGCCGTACAGTTCGTGCCCTTTGGAGAACAGCGGCGTCTCGGGCGAATTCAGGTACTTGGGCTCGCCCTTGCCAATGATGCGCCCGCCGAAACCAATGAGGCTGCCGCGCACATTGCGGATGGGGAACATGACACGTTCGCGGAAGCGATCGTAGCGGCGCCCATCTTCGGACTCGATGACCAGGCCGGCCTCGACCAGGGTGGGGTCGTCGTAGTTGTCGAACACCTTTCCCAGGCCGTGGCGGTCGGTGCCCGACCAACCCAGGCCGAAGTGGGCGGCGATCTCGCCAGTAAGGCCACGCTGCTTCAAGTACTGAATGGCGGCCGGCGACGCACGCAACTGGCGCAGGTAATGCGCCTGGGCAGCGTCCAGCACCTTGGTGTGGCGCGATTCTTCCGCCTTGCGCCGGACCGATTCGGCTTGCTGGCGCGGACTACGGTTTTCTTCGGGGACGGTCATTCCCGCCGAGGCGGCGAGCGTGCGCACGGCCTCGGGGAAACTGGCGCCCGTGTGCTCCATCAGGAAGGTGATGGCACTGCCATGCGCTCCGCAACCAAAGCAGTGATAAAACTGCTTGGTGGGACTGACAGTGAACGACGGGCTTTTTTCGTTATGGAAAGGACACAGGCCAAGCAGGTTGGCGCCGCCCTTTCGCAACTGCACATATCGCCCGACGACGTCGGCTACGTCGACCCGGGCGAGCAGATCCTGAATGAATGATTCTGGAATCAATAGATTCTGGAATCACAAAAATCAGTACAGGCGGGGCGGCAGTTGCTGGCTACGAATCCGCTTGTAGTGGCGCTTGACCGCGGCGGCGTGCTTGCGCTTGCGCTCAGCCGTGGGCTTCTCGTAGAACTCGCGCGAACGCAATTCGGTGAGCAAACCGGTCTTTTCGATGGTGCGCTTGAAGCGGCGCAGGGCGGCTTCGAACGGTTCGTTTTCCTTCAGTCGGACAATAGGCATAAAGTGGCAGGCCTGCTTTGGGTAACAAAAAGGTTGATCACACAGGACGCTTTGACTGCAAGCCCGGCATGGCTTGTTGGGTGATTTTTGTTCTAAACGGCAAAAACAGCAAACCGTTGCACAAAAAAACCTCAGAAAGCCACGCCCGTGCGCCCTGGCAACCCCTACGGGGTTTTACTGGTAACCCGAGATTCTAGCATGGCATCCTGGATTTGGCGAGAAACCACCTACAATCCGGCCGCCAGGCGCCGCAAGGGGTTACACCCTCGCGGTTACATTCCGATTCAGGATGACTTCGAACCCTTGCGGATCCAGGCTTCCAACTGGTGGGGCCGCAGGCTGTCGTAGTCTTCGAAAGGCTGGTGGATCCAGGGATTGGTGGGCAGCTTGTCGACGAAGTAGTCGGGCGTAGCCTGGGAATGCCCCTTCCACCACAGCACGGCGCTGCGCAGCTCGGTGATTTCAGGAAACTGCTCTTGCAGGTGCGCCTGCACCCGGTTGAACGTCAAGCCGGTGTCTACCATGTCGTCAACCAGCAACACGCGCCCGGCGGGCGCCCCGCGCGTAATGGTGATGAACTGGGCGATATCCAGGTCGCCCTGCTTGGTGCCGGCGGCTTCGCGGTAGCTGCTGGTGGCCAGGATGCCCAGCGGCACGTCGAAAATGCGCGACATCACGTCGCCCACCCGCACGCCGCCGCGCGCCAGACACAGGATCAGGTCGAATTTCCAGCCCGACTGGTAAACCTGCAGCGTCAGGCGTTCGATCAGGCGGTTATAGCCGTCCCATGTGATCCAGAGATGGCTGTCGTCGTTGGCGGGCGCACTCATGGCGGGGTCTCCTGGGGGATACGAAAAGGCCGCCCACCGGCAATACCGGCGGCGGCTTTGAAATGATAACCCGGCGGGCGCAGCGCCCAAGCCGAGTGGATTGGACCTCAGCCCTTGAGCGGGTGGCGCAGCACGATGGTTTCGTTGCGGTCGGGGCCGGTGGACACTAGGTCGATGGGGACGCCGCAGACTTCGGCGACACGCTCGAGATAACGGCGGGCGTTGGCCGGCAGCTTGGCGTATTCGGTAATACCGACGGTGGATTCGGTCCAGCCCGGCAATTCTTCCAGCACAGCCTCGGCCTGCGCCACGGCATGGGCGCCGTAGGGCAGCACATCGCGGAACTCGCCGTCGACGCGGTAGCCCACGCCCAGCTGGATGCTTTCCAGGCCGTCGAGCACGTCCAGCTTGGTGATGCACAGGCCGGTAATGCCGTTCAGGCGCACCGAGCGCTTGAGCGCGGCGCCGTCGAACCAGCCGCAGCGGCGCGGACGCCCGGTGACCGATCCGAATTCCTTGCCGATGGTGGCCAGGCGCGTGCCGATTTCATCGACCAGCTCGGTGGGGAACGGACCCGAGCCCACGCGCGTGGTGTAGGCCTTGGTAATGCCCAGCACGTAGTCCAGCGATTGCGGGCCCACGCCGGCGCCCGCCGAGGCGGCGCCCGCCAGGCAGTTGCTGCTGGTGACGAAGGGGTAGGTGCCGTGATCGACGTCGAGCAGCGCGCCCTGCGCGCCTTCGAACAGCAGGCGCTGGCCGGCCTGCTGCATTGCGTACAGATTGCTGGAAACGTCCTTGACCATGGGCGCGATGGTGGGCGCCAGAGCCATGGCCTGGTCGCGCACTTGTTCGGCCGACACCGCGGGTGCGCCCAGGTACTGGGTAAGGACGAAGTTGTGATAATCGAGCAGCTCGGCAAGCTTTTCGTCGAACAGCTTGGGATTGAAGAGATCTTGCACGCGCAAGGCGCGGCGCGCCACCTTGTCTTCGTAGGCGGGGCCGATACCGCGGCCGGTGGTGCCGATCTTGCCCTCGCCCTTACGGGCCTCGCGCGCCTGGTCGACGGCGATGTGGTACGGCAGGATCAGCGGGCAGATCTCGGAAATTTGCAGGCGGGAACGCACGTCCAGGCCGGCGGCCTCCAGCTCTTCGATCTCCTTGAGCAAGGCTTCGGGCGACAGCACCACGCCGTTGCCGATGAAGCAAGTGACACCGGGGTGCATGATGCCCGACGGAATCAAGCGCAGAATGGTTTTCTGGCCGTTGATCCACAGCGTATGGCCGGCATTGTGGCCGCCCTGGAAGCGCACGACGCCCTGGACGGACTCGGCCAGCCAGTCGACGATTTTGCCTTTGCCTTCGTCACCCCATTGGGTGCCGATCACCACTACGTTCTTGCTCATTGTATGAATCGATATCGAGTTTCTCGGGAAATCCGGAAATCTCCCCGCGGCCCCCTTGCCTGCAAGAGGGAGTCAGTTTTTACAACGTTCGGACCGTCCAGGCGCCGTCTTGCAGCGCCAGCTCGCGGTCGCAGATGAATTCGTCCTGGCTTTGCTCGTGCCCGGGCAATACCTGGACGACAATTTCGCCCGAACGGCGCAACTGGCGCTTGGCCAGTTCGTCAGACACCACCCGGGCCACGATGTCCGTGGCGCTGCCGGGCGAGAAGCCTACATACATC
>NZ_JAJMLX010000300.1 GCF_020991325.1 Bordetella petrii
CGACGGGTCCGGCCACGAAGCGGATGCCGGTGATGAACCCATCGACGACGACACCGCCGACGCGCAGGCCTTCCATGGCGAGCCCGCCGTCGCCGCCCGGCCGGCGGCCGAAGGCCCCGCGGAACCCTCCCTGGGTACCGATGAATCGCACGTCACTGTCGAGCCGACCGTGCTGGGTGAGGCCCGCACGCGCTATTTCGGCGCTACCGACGTGGGCCGCTCGCCGCCTGAATTCCTGGACACCGATCAGCAGGAACGCCGCCGCTGGGTCAGCAGCCTGTGGGGCTACGCCTGCGTCGTCGGCCTGCTGCTGCTGGCCGTGCAACTGGTGTATGTGTACCGCTCGGCCATCGCCACCAGTGTGCCGGGCCTGCGGCCCTTGATGGTCAGCCTGTGCGAGCCGCTGGGCTGCCAGGTGGGATACGCGCGGCGCATCGAGCGCATTTTCATCACCTCGTCGTCGCTGCAGCCGCCGCGCGGCCAGGCCGGCGCCGCCGGCCACGACGATCTCAGCCGCCTGGTGCTGCGCATGACCATGCGCAATCGCTATGACAAGCCGCAGCACTGGCCCGCGCTGCTGCTCGACCTGACCGACATTTCCGATACCGTGGTGGTGCGCAAAGTGCTGCAGCCTTCCGATTACCTGCCCAAGGGGCAGCTTGGCCAGCCCTTCGAGGCCGGCGCCGAGATCACCGTCGAAGTGCCCATTGAAGTGGCCGGGGCGCATGTCAACGGTTATCAACTCGACAAATTCTTTCCCTGAGGAATGACAAGCATGACGGCTCCTGTCCTGGTTTGCGGATCGATGGCCTTCGATACCATTGCGGTGTTCGACGGGCGTTTCAAAGAACATATCCTGCCCGACCGCATCCAGTCGCTGAGCGTGTCTTTCCTGGTGCCGGCCATGCGCAAGGAATACGGCGGCTGCGCGGGCAACATTGCCTACAACATGAAGCTTCTGGGCGGCCAGCCCGTGCCGGTGGCCACCGTGGGCGAAGACGCCGCAGACTACCTGGAACGCTTCACGGGCCTGGGCATCGATACGTCGCGCCTGCGCGTGATGCCGGGCACGTTCACCGCCCAGTGCTTCATTACCACCGACCTCGAAGACAACCAGATCGCCGCTTTCCACCCGGGCGCCATGGAATTGTCGGCCCAGAACGATCTCAGCGATGCCCAGGCGGCCTGGGCCATTGTGGCGCCGGACGCCAAGGCCGGCATGTTCGCGCACGCCGAGCGCCTGCATGCGCGCGGCATTCCGTTCATTTTCGACCTGGGCCAGGCCATGCCGCTGTTCGACGGCGCCGATCTCGACCGTATGCTGGGCCTGGCCCAGGCGCTGACCGTCAACGACTACGAAGCCGGCGTGGTAGAACAGCGCACCGGCCGCAGCATGGCGCAGATTGCCGAGCAGTTGCAGGCCGTGGTGGTCACGCGCGGCGCGGAAGGCGCCACGCTGCTCACCGGCGGTGAAACCGTGCAGGTGGCGCCCGTGCGGCCCGGAGAAGTGGTGGACCCCACCGGTTGCGGCGACGCGCACCGGGCCGGGTTACTCTACGGGCTGACCAACGGCTGGAACTGGCTGGACAGCTGCCGCCTGGCCAACCTGATGGGGTCGATCAAGATTGCTTCGCGCGGCCCCCAGAACCACGCGCCCAGCCGGGCCGACATTGATGCGCAACTGCGCGCGGCCTACGGTATCGGCCTGCCTGCCTAGGAACCCGGGGGCTGGCGGGCTGTCAAAATGGCAGTATGCTGGCTCGGGCGGGCCAATTTACAAGGTGCTCGCCTGGGGATACGCTGTACAAGAAAGCCTGCTATAAAAGTTGCATGCTGTTTCGCAACCATGCTTTTGGCGCCAGCCAGAGTATTATCCGTTGCATAAAATAGCGGTACCGTCCAAGGAGCCCACATGAGCCAAATCCTGTCTTCTTCTGTTATCGCGCCGCGCGCCGGCCGTTGGGTGGCGGTGGCCGCCGTCGTTACGTCCCTGGCCCTGCTGGGCGGTTGCGCCAACCGCAGCGCGTCCAGCGGCGTGTATTCCTACGATCAGGCCCAGCGCGAACAAATCGTGCGCATCGGCACCGTCACCGGCGTGCGCCCCATTACCATCCAGGACGAACGCTCCAGCGGCGTGGGCATGATCGCCGGCGGTGCGTTGGGCGGCGTGGCAGGCAATGCCGTGGGCGGCGGCACGGGCCGCGCCCTGTCCACCGTGGGCGGCGCCATCCTGGGCGCCCTGGCGGGCAACGCGGTGGAAAACCGCGCTGGCCGTTCCTCTGGCCTGGAAATCACGGTTCGCCTGGATAACGGCGAAACCCGCGTGGTGGCGCAGGAAGCCGACGTGCCCATCAGCGTGGGCCAGCGCGTGCAGGTCATCAGCGGCGCGGGGCCCACCCGCGTGGCGCCGTATTGATCCCGGCGGGGGCGCCGCAAGGGCGCCCATCGCCAGGCCCAATGCAAAGCGCCCGCTATTCAGCGGGCGCTTTGCATTGGGCCGGCGGGTCGGTCAGATGCCGAACAGGCCGTAGGTAACGCGCGACAGCATCATCAGGGTGATCTGCGCCAGGATCAGCAGCACCAGCGGCGAGAAGTCGATGGCCGCGCCGCGCGGCAGAAGGCGCCGGATGGGGTCGAGCAGCGGCGCCGTCAGCGTTTGCAGCAATGCCATCAGCGGCGACATGGGGTTGATCCACGATAGGATCGCCTGCAGCAGCGTCAGCCACACGATCAGGTTCAGCGCCCATTTCACCACCATCAGCAGCGACGAAACCAGCATGCGGGGCAGCAGGGTGGCCGGAATGAGTGTGCCGGTTGCCAGCAGCCACATCAGTGCCATGAATACCAGCGCCGCCAGCCAGGCTGCCACCAGGCTAGTCCAGTCGACCGCGTTGCCGGCCGGCACGACTTTGCGTATGGGCAATACCAGCCAGTTGGTGACTTGGTATATGCCGCGGGCCAGCGGGTTGAAGGGGTGCAGACGCACCGCGTGAATCCAGGCGCGCGCCACCAGCGCGGCCCCGAACAGCGTGAAGGTGATTTCTAGAAGGAACTGGAGGATATCGCCAAACATGTGCGCGGTCTGCCAAAAAATAATGGTTTTTATTGTCGCATGGCTACATGGCAATGCAGGGGGAGCCAACGCAAAAACCGCCTGGCCGGAGCCAGGCGGTTAAGGGTACCGCTAAAGAACGGTTCCGTCCGGATTAGGGACGGCCGCCCGTCGGGAAGGGCCACGACGCGGCAGGATTCAGCGCGGTCTTGGCGCCCGGGGCAGCAGCCGTGGACGGCGGCGTAGCGGGCTTCTTGGGCGCAGCCTTCTTGGCAGCAGGCTTTTTCGCAGCAGGCTTCTTGGCCGCCTTCTTCGCCGGGGCCTTCTTGGCCGCCTTCTTGGCAGGCGCCTTCTTCACGGCCTTCTTGGCGACGGCTTTCTTGACGGCCTTCTTGGCTGCGACTTTCTTGACAGCCTTTTTGGCGACGGCCTTCTTGACAGCCTTCTTGGCGACGGCTTTCTTGACGGCCTTCTTGGCGACGACCTTCTTGACAGCCTTCTTGGCTACGGCTTTCTTCACCGCCTTCTTGGCAACCGCTTTCTTCACGGCTTTCTTGGCGACGGCTTTCTTGACAGCCTTCTTGGCGACCGCTTTCTTCACGGCCTTTTTCGCCGCGACTTTCTTCACGGCAGGTTTCTTGGCCGCAACCTTCTTCACTGCGACCTTCTTCACGGCCTTCTTGGCCGGGGCTTTCTTCACCGCCTTCTTGGCGGCGGGTTTCTTCACCGCCTTCTTGGCGGCTTTCTTGGCTGTTGCCATGGTTATGCTCCTTAGGTTCAGGGGTCCCAGAACTTAAACCCGTGCCGCTTTCCGTAAAACGGATCGCGCCCCGGGCTATTCATCGGCGCATGCCGCTGCCCCATGCGGGCGACAGCTACTACGGTTTGCGCTAATGAATTCGGCACAGCCATTTGATATGGCCCCCGCACTTTGCGCGAGCCATCTCAAATGGCGCCGGCAGGCGCCCGACATCGGGCAGCCCACCGCTTGGTACTGCGTATTCGAATACCCAGGCCGACGGAGCCGGCATCGCATCGCCGCGCAAGCCACTTTGCGCGCGGCGGCCGATGCACATTATTCCCAGCTCAGCGTCCCGCCAGTCTGGTATTCGATCACGCGTGTTTCGAAAAAGTTGCGTTCCTTTTTAAGGTCGATCATTTCCGCCATCCAGGGGAAGGGGTTTTCTTCCTGCGGATACAGCGGTTCTATCCCAATTTGCTGGCAACGGCGATTGGCGATGAAGCGCAGGTACGACTTGAACATGGGGGCGTTCAAGCCCAGCACGCCGCGCGGCATCGTGTCTTCGGCGTAAGCGTATTCGAGTTCTACCGCTTTTTGGAAGAGCCCACGGATTTCTTCGCGGAATTCCGGGGTCCAGAGGTGCGGATTTTCCAGCTTGATGGTGTTGATCAGGTCGATGCCGAAATTGCAGTGCATGGATTCATCGCGCAGGATGTACATGTACTGCTCGGCGGCGCCGGTCATCTTGTTCTGGCGGCCCAGCGCCAGGATCTGCGTGAACCCCACGTAGAAGAACAGGCCTTCCATCAGGCACGCGAACACGATCAGAGACTTCAGGAGTTTCTGGTCGGCTTCCGGGGTGCCCGTGTTGAAGTTAGGGTCGGCGATCGCGTCGATGAACGGGATCAGGAATTCGTCTTTGGCCCGGATGGACGGCACTTCGTTATAAGCGTTGAAGATCTCGGCTTCGTCCAGGTCGAGGCTTTCGACGATATATTGGTACGCGTGCGTGTGGATGGCTTCTTCGAATGCCTGGCGCAGCAGGAACTGGCGGCATTCGGGGGCGGTGATGTGGCGGTAGGTGCCCAGCACGATGTTGTTCGCGGCCAGCGAGTCGGCCGTGACGAAGAAGCCCAGGTTGCGCTTGACGATGCGGCGCTCGTCCTCGGTGAGCCCGTTCGGGTTCTTCCAGAGGGCGATGTCGCGCGACATGTTGATTTCCTGCGGCATCCAGTGGTTGGCGCAGGTGGCCAGGTATTTTTCCCAGGCCCACTTGTATTTGAACGGAACCAGCTGGTTTACGTCGGTCTTGCCGTTGATGATGCGCTTGTCGGCGACCTTGACGCGATGCGAGGCGGCTTCGGTGTCGGCCGCTGCCTGCTGGGGCGCGGCCGGCGTAGGCAGGGCCGAATCGCCGAACACGCCGGTGGCGGCGCGCGTCGGCTGGG
>NZ_JAJMLX010000301.1 GCF_020991325.1 Bordetella petrii
GGCGCGCGCCAGGGGTCTGGCAGCCGCGGCCAGGCCCACCAGGCCGCGGCGCCCAGCAAGGCCAGCAGTCCCAGGCGGGCGGTCATGCGCAGCAGGGTGCGCAGGAATGGACGAAATTGTGGCATCGGGCTTGGATCGCCGATTCCTGTCAGGGTTCACCCGCCTGCGCCCTTCTGGACGGCTTGGCGGGTTCTGTGCTAGAGTCTGTCGTCATGAAATTCGCGTCCCCCGCCTTTTATTTTTATTTTTTTGGTTTTCTGAAGCCGCTGGCGGAGGAAGGGACGCGCTCAATCTGAAGTCCGGAAAAATCCCTCGAAAAAGCCGCCAGCCCCCTGGCGGCTTTTTTGTGCCGTCAGCCTGGCGGGTCACCCAGGAGCAACACCGTGTCACACAACACCGACGATCTTCGCATCCGCGAAATCAAAGAGCTGAACCCGCCTTCGCATGTCATGCGTGAATTTCCCTGCGCGCAGCCTGCTTCGGAAACCGTCTTCGCCGCCCGCCAGGCCATGCACCGCATTCTGCACGGCATGGACGACCGCCTGATCGTGGTGATCGGCCCTTGTTCGATCCACGACACCAAGGCCGCGCTGGAATACGCCAGCCGCCTCAAGCCCGTGCGCGACCGCCTGCAGGGCGAGCTGGAAGTGGTGATGCGCGTGTACTTCGAGAAACCGCGCACCACGGTGGGCTGGAAGGGGCTGATCAACGACCCGGGCCTGGATGGCAGTTTCGACATCAACCGCGGCATCCGGGTCGCCCGCGAACTGCTGCTGGACATCAACGCCCAGGGCCTGCCGGCCGGCTGCGAATTCCTGGACATGATTACCCCGCAGTACATCGCCGACCTGGTGTCCTGGGGCGCCATCGGTGCGCGCACGACCGAAAGCCAGGTTCACCGCGAGCTGGCTTCCGGGCTGTCGTGTCCGGTGGGGTTCAAGAACGGCACGGACGGCAACGTGAAAATCGCGGTCGACGCCATCAAGGCCGCGTCGCAGCCGCATCACTTCCTGTCGGTTACCAAGGGCGGGCATTCCGCCATTGTGTCCACCGCCGGCAATGAAGACTGCCACGTCATCCTGCGCGGCGGCAAGGCGCCGAACTACGACGCTGACAGCGTGGCCGCGGCCTGCCAGGACCTGTCCAAGTCGGGCCTGGCGCAGCGTGTCATGATCGATGCCAGCCATGCCAACAGCAGCAAGAAGCCTGAGAACCAACCCCTGGTGGCCGACGATGTGGGCCGACAGATCGAAGCGGGGGACACGCGCATCGTGGGGCTGATGATCGAAAGCCACCTGCTGGCCGGACGCCAGGACATGGTGGCCGGCGAACCGCTGGTCTATGGCCAGAGCATCACCGACGGCTGCATCGATTGGGATGCCTCGGTCGAGGTGCTCGAGCGCCTGGCGCGGGCGGTGAAGGGGCGCCGCCGGGTCGCCAGCACGGCCGGCAAGTAAGCGGCGGGCGTAGAATGACAAGTTCCACGTCTTTCACGCCCACGACGCCATGAACGCTCCCGCCTCCGCCGAATCCCTGCGCCGCCCGCTGCCGCCCGCCTGTCTGGATGCGCTGCGCGCGTTGTTCGCCGATCGCCTGTCCCTGGCGGCCGCCGTGCGCGAGCATCATGGCCGCGACGAATCGCCGTATCCGCCCATGCTGCCCGACGCGGTGGTGTTCGCCCAAACCACTGAAGAAGTCGCGGCGGTGGCGCGCCTGTGCAACGAGCACCGCGTGCCGCTCATTCCCTATGGCGCCGGTTCATCGCTGGAAGGCCACTTGCTTGCCATCCAGGGCGGCATCAGTATCGACCTGTCGCAAATGAACCGCGTGCTGTCGGTCAATGCCGAAGACCTCACGGTAACCGTGCAGGCCGGCGTCACGCGCAAGCAACTGAACGAGGAAATCCGCGACACGGGCCTGTTCTTCCCCATCGATCCCGGCGCCGATGCCAGCCTGGGCGGCATGGCCGCCACGCGGGCGTCCGGCACTAACGCCGTGCGCTATGGCACCATGCGCGAAAACGTGATGTCGCTGACCGTGGTAACGGCCGATGGCCGCGTGGTGCGTACCGCCGGGCGCGCACGCAAGTCCTCGGCAGGCTACGACCTGACGCGCATTTTCGTGGGCAGCGAGGGCACGCTGGGCATCATTACCGAAGTCACTGTCAGGCTGTATCCGCAACCGGAAGCCGTTTCGGCTGCGGTGTGCAATTTCCCGGCACTAGACGAGGCCGTGCAGAGCGTCATCGAGATCATCCAGATGGGTGTGCCGGTGGCACGGGTGGAATTCATGGATGCCGCCGGCGTGCGGGCCGTCAATTTGCACAGCAAGCTGAACCTGCGAGAAACCCCGATGCTGGTGTTCGAGTTCCACGGTAGTGCGGCCGGCGTACAAGAGCAGGCCGAGATCGTGCAAAGCATTACCAGCGAGCACGGCGGCATGGATTTCGAATGGGCCGAACGCCCCGAAGACCGCAGCCGCCTTTGGGCCGCGCGCCACAATGCGTATTTTGCCGGGCTGCAATTGCGCCCCGGCTGCCGCGCCAGCACCACCGACGTCTGCGTGCCGATTTCGCGCCTGGCCGATTGCGTGCGTGAAACCGTCGACGAACTGGACCGCGCCAGCTTTCCGTACACCATTGTCGGCCACGTGGGCGATGGCAACTTCCACGTGCTGATGTTGCTGGACGCCGACAGCGAGTCGGAGTGGCAAGAATCTGAAACCATTAATCACAATTTGGTGCGGCGCGCCATTGCAGCCGACGGCACGTGCACTGGCGAACACGGCGTGGGGTTGCACAAAATGCAATTCATGGCCGAAGAGCATGGTGAAGACGCATTGGCCCTGATGCGCAGCCTGAAACACGCATTCGATCCGAACAATATCCTCAATCCCGGCAAGATCATCAGCTGGTAAGCCCGCTGATCCGCCTGACTGGTCGTACCAGCACGAGGCCCGGGTGCGGGTAAATCCGCTCTGCCGGGAAAGGCGGCCTCGCGCTATTGTTGCGCTCATGAATTCATTGGCCGAACCCAATCTCAGCCACGCCCAGCAACCCTTCGCCGCGACGCAGGTCATCGAGGCGCTATACCGCGTACTGCCGGCGCATTGTGTGCTGCACCGCGAGGAAGATACCCGTCCCTATGAGTGCGACGGGCTCTCGCTGTACCGCGCGCTGCCACCCGTGGTGGTGCTTCCGGAAACCGAGGAGCAAGTGGTGGCGGTCATGCGCCTGTGCAAGCGCATGAATGTGCCCCTGGTTGCGCGCGGCGCGGGCACGGGCCTGTCGGGCGGCGCCATGCCGCATGCCCAGGGCATCCTGATGGGCCTGGCCAAGTTCAATCGCATCAAGCGCGTCGACCAGGCCAGCGCCACGGCGGTGGTCGAGCCCGGCGTGCGGAACCTGGCGATCTCCGAGGCGGCGTCTCCGTACGGTCTGTACTACGCCCCGGATCCCTCCAGCCAGATCGCCTGTTCCATCGGCGGCAACGTGGCCGAGAACTCAGGCGGCGTGCATTGCCTGAAGTACGGCCTGACCGTCCACAATGTGCTGCGCGTGCGCGTGGTAACCATCGACGGCGATGTGGTCGAGCTCGGCTCCGATGCGCCGGACGCGCCCGGCCTGGATCTGCTGGCCCTGTTCATCGGATCGGAGGGCATGCTGGGGGTGGTTACCGAGATCACTGTCAAGCTGATCCCCAAGCCGGCCTGCGCGCAAGTGGTCATGGCCAGTTTCTCCAGCGTCGAGGCGGCCGGGCAGGCGGTTACCAACATCATTGCCGACGGCATCATACCGGCCGGGCTCGAAATGATGGACCAGCAGGCCGTGCGCATGGTCGAACCCTTCGTGCAGGCAGGCTACGATACGTCCGCCCAGGCCATTCTGTTGTGTGAATCGGATGGCACGCCCGACGAAGTGGCCCACGAGATCGAACGCATGGAAGCCGTGTTCAGCCAGGCTGGCGCCACGCGCCTGCAGGTATCGCGCGACGAGGCCGAACGCCTGCGCTTCTGGGCCGGCCGCAAGAATGCATTCCCCGCGGCCGGGCGCGTATCGCCCGACTACTACTGTATGGATGGCACGATTCCGCGCCGGCATCTGGCGCGCGTGCTGGGCGCCATCGAGCAAATGGAAGACGAGTTCGGCCTGCGCTGCGCCAATGTGTTCCATGCCGGCGACGGCAATCTGCACCCGCTGATCCTGTTTGATTCGAACAAGCCCGACGAGGTCGAGCGGGCGGAAAAATTTGGCGCGGCCATTCTCGAGCTGTGCGTGCAAGTCGGAGGCACCCTGACAGGCGAACACGGGGTGGGTATGGAGAAGATAAATCAAATGTGTGTGCAATTTTCGCGCGATGAGCTGGACGCGTTCCTGGCCGTGAAGCGGGCGTTTGACCCGCCAGGCCTGTTGAATCCCGAAAAGGTGATTCCCACCCTGGCACGCTGTGCCGAATACGGCAAGATGCATGTCCATGCAGGAGAGCTGAGCTTTCCCGAGTTGGCGCGATTCTAGGGCCGCCGCATGGATTTCGTCCTGTCGGAGTTGTGCGACCAGGTCATGACGGCGCGCGCCGGCCACAAGCCCCTGTTTGTCGTGGGGGGCGGCAGCAAGTCGTTCTATGGCAACTATCGACCCGTCACGCCTCAAGATGGCCATTGTCTGCTCGACATGACCGCCTATAGCGGCATCGTCAGCTACCAGCCGTCCGAGCTGGTAGTGACGGTGCGCGCGGGCACTTCCCTGGCTTTCCTGGAGGCGGCCCTGGCCGAGCGCGGCCAGATGCTGGCGTTCGAGCCGCCGCATTTCGGCGCATCGGCCACAGTGGGCGGTTGCGTGGCCGCCGGCCTGGCCGGCCCGCGCCGCATGGCGGCCGGCGCGGTGCGCGATTTTGTGCTGGGCGTGCGCATGCTGGACTCGCAGGGCCGCATCCTGTCGTTTGGCGGGGAGGTCATGAAGAACGTGGCGGGCTATGACGTATCGCGACTGCTGGCCGGTTCGCACGGGATATTCGGCGCCATTCTCGACGTGTCCTTGAAAGTGGTGCCGCGGCCTTTTGAAGAACGCACATTGCGCTACGAGGCCACTCAGGAACAGGCGCTGGCGCATTTCACCCAATGGCGTGCCCGGCCTTTGCCGGTGTCGGCCACCAGTTGGAGCCCGGCCGGCGATGGCGCGGGCGGCCATGTCACCGTGCGCCTGTCGGGGGCGCCGCCAGCGGTGCGCGGC
>NZ_JAJMLX010000302.1 GCF_020991325.1 Bordetella petrii
GGCCACGGCGGCGGGCTGCGCCGCCGCGCCACCCGTCAGGGGCGCATTCAACTGCGCGGCAGCCAGGCCGGGCACGGCCACGGCCAGGACCAACGGAAAGCGAAGAAAGTATCGGGACATGATTGTCTCTTTCAGGTTCGGGAATTCGGCGTGGCCGGGCGGCGCGTGCCGCCCTACTGCACCATGGGCGGGTTGATCATGCGGTCCATTACCGGCTGCAACATGGGTAGGACCACGTCGCGCCCGCTGGAAACCTGCGTTACCTGGCGCACCGTGCCATCGCTACGCCCCGTGCCGGCCATCGGCGCCGGCACATGGGCCCGCACCTGCATCTGGCTGGCCATCTGGAAGATCTGGCTGCGCGCCTCCTGGCCCAGGTTGGCGCGGTCCATCAGGTGCTGGGCCTGCAGGGAATTGCCTTCCACCAGCAGCAGCAACGCCATGTTGGCCAGTATTTTGGTATTGCCCGGATCCAGTTCGGCGGCCATGCCCAGCGGCACCCGCGCACCCGCGCTATCGCCCGCGCGCAAGCGGGCATAGCCCAGGTCGCCCAGCATCTGCGGGTCGGTGGGCGCCAGTTTGACGGCGCGGTCCAGGTCTTGCGCGGCCTGGGCATAGTCGCCCCGCGCGCCGGCCAGCAGGCCCAGCCCGTGCCAGCCTTGCGCAGCCTGCGCGCCGCCCAGCAGTTTGCGGTAGGTGGCTTCGCTTTGCGCTTCCTGGCCCGTGCGCCGCAGCGCATCGGCCTGTAGCGCGTCCAGTTGGTCGCTGTTGCCGAAGCGCTGGCGGTAGGCGTCGATATAGGCCAGCGACGCGAAGTACCGGCCCTGGACCTGGTTCTCGCGGATAAGGGCCAGCATCAGTTGCGGCTCGGTGGGTTCCTGGCGGGTGTCGGCGCTGTCCTCGGACTGCCGCATCAAGGCCTGTTCCTGCTGCTGTTGCTGGATCAGGGCCCAGGCCGACTCCATCTTGTTGCCCTGGCATCCTGCCAGCAACATCGTGCCCAGCACCGCGGCCAGCCGCAAGCGGCGTGGCGATAAGCGTTTCATCACATTCCCCCCGCGATGCGCGACAGGCCGCGCAGCACCGACAAGATCCCCATGCCGCCCGTCACGATCAGCAGCGCGGGCAGCAAGGTCACAATCATCACCCCGGTCATCTTGACGGTCAGGCGGCCGATTTTCTCTTTGAGCTCGAAGCGGCGCTTGTCGCGTATGCGCTGCGAGAAACGATTCAGGGGTTCTTGCACGGCACCGCCGTGCTTGTCCACCTGGATCAGCAGGCGGCAGATTGCTGCCAGATCGTCATTGTCAAAACCCTGCGACAAGCGGGCCAACGACTGTTCGCGCGTGCGCCCGCGTGCGTAGACTGCCGTGGCCGCGCCGAACTCGTGCCCCAGCACCGGCAGCACCGGTTTGAAGTCATTGACGATGACGCTCAGGCTCTGGTCCACCGACAGCCCTACCCCCTGCAGCAGGCGCAGCAGATCCACCAGCAACGGCAATTCTTTCGCGGCCTGCTTCTTGCGGGCGGCCACGCGCCGAGCCAGTATCCACTTGGGCAGCATGTAGCCCACCGCGAAACCGATGAACAGGGTGAACACCGTTGCCGCCAGGCTGCCCGGACCGAACCACAACCGCCGCAGCAGCACCGCCGCCAGGGGAAACACCAGCGCCAAGCCGAAACGCAGCACCGCATAGCGCGCCCTCGCCGTGGCCACATTGACGTACCCCGCCAACTCGATCAGCTTGTTGTCTTCGTCCGGCAACAGCGATTCGGCCAGCCGGCCTTCGCCCAGGCGCTTGCCCAGGGCGTCGGTGCTTTGCGCCAACGAGGCCAGGCGCCCCATCTCGGGCGCGCCGGCCGCAGCCGTGGCCTGCGAGCCATCGCGGCCGGCCAATGCTTGCTCCACCACGCGCATGCTGCGCGACTGGCCGCGCAGGCGCACCACCATGCCCAGCCCCACGATCAACAGCGCCAGCGAAACCAGAAGCACGCCGGCCGCCAGCATGCCGGAATAGGAAGGAGCGGTCAGGAAATCCATGTCGCCCCCCTTTTATATCGACTTGGTCATGCGATACAGCCAGTACGAGCCGGCCACCTGCAGGCCAAGCGCCGCCACCAGCATCTTGAAACCCAGCGGGTCGTCCCACATGTCCATGAACATGGCGTTGTTGGTCAGCATGATGTAGCCGGCGATGCCCAGCGGCAGCAGCGCCAGCACCCAGGCCGAAAGCCGGATCTCGGCCGATGCCGCCACCAGTTCCCCCCGGGCCTGGGCGACATCGCGCATGAACGCCGCAATGCGTTCCAGCACGACGTCGCTGCGTCCGCCATACTTTTGCGCCACCCGGACCACCGCCGCCAGCAGGCGCAGTTCCTCGAATGCATACTGGCGCGCCACGTTGGCCAGGGCCGCATCCAGTTCCTGTGTGGAACGGCTGAGTTGCGCCGCCTTTTCCACTACTTCCCGCAGCGGCTCATTGGTATTGGCCGCCGCGGCCTGGAAGGCGGCCGCCATGCTGTTGCCGATGGTGATCAGGCGCACCATGCCATCGAGCATCTCGGGCAATTGCTCGAACATGCGGCCGCGCCGCCGGTCGGCGCGCAGCCAGATGTAGAAATAGCTCATCACCAGCAGCATCACCCCGGCCACAATGGCCGACACAGGCCCGCCAAACACGGCCGCCAACAGGACGCCCAGGGACACGATGGCGGATATGGCGATATACAGGGCCGGGGTCTGCCTGATGCCCGCGCAGCGCAGCAGGATGTCCCAGTGTTCAATACCGGTACGCAATACGCCGCGGGCCACAGCATCTTCACCCGCGGCGGCAGACTGGGCCTGGCCGAGCTGGCGTTCCAGGAATACCGAACTTGCCTGGCGCCGCTGCCCCTGGCCGGCGCGGCGCCACAACACCACGGCGCCCATCATCATCAACAGCGCCAGGCTGGCCAGGATAAGTACCGGGGTCATCAGCGCCTCCGCCCCCAGAAACCGCCGCCGGACGTGTCTTCCTGCGCAGCCACGCTGGCCCGCATTTCGTCGCGCAGCTTGCCCAGCTTGGGCGTATGCGGATGCACGCCCAGCCAGTTCCAGGTGTCTTTCTCTTCGCCCTCGGGGGTTACGAACACTTCGTGGCGGTACAGTTCCTGGGTGGCGATCACGTTGTCGCCCATGCCCGTGACTTCGGTCACCGACAGTACGCGGCGCTTGCCGTTCGGCAGCCGGCCGATCTGCACAATGAAGTCCAGCGCGCTGGCGATCTGGCGGCGCAGGCTGTCCTCGCTGCCCTGGAAGCCCGCGAAGCCTGCCAGCATCTCGATGCGGTACAGGCATTCGCGCGGCGAGTTCGCGTGTATGGTGGCCATGGAACCTTCATGGCCGGTGTTCATGGCCTGCAGCATGTCCATGACTTCGGCGCCGCGCACCTCACCCACCACCACGCGGTCGGGCCGCATGCGCAGGCTGTTGCGGATCAGGTCGCGAATGGTGACCAGCCCATTGCCGTCGAAGCCGCCCTGCCGCGACTCCAGCCGTACCACGTGCGGATGGTTCAGCGACAGTTCGGCCGTGTCTTCCACGGTGACCACGCGTTCGTTCGTGGGAATGAAGAACGCCAGCGCATTCAGCAGCGAGGTCTTGCCCGAGCTGGTGCCGCCCGACACCAGCACATTGCAGCGGTTGGCCACCGCCATGCTCAGCAGGCGGTGGATGTCTTCGTTGAACGTGCCCAGGGTCAGCAGGTCAGCCGGCTTCAGCGGGTCTTTGCGGAACTTGCGGATCGACACCATCGGGCCGTCCACGGCCAGCGGCTCGATGACCACGTTCAGGCGTCCGCCATCCGGCAGGCGCGCATCCACCATGGGGCTGGACTCGTCCAGGCGCCGGCCGATGGGCGCCAGGATGCGGCGCACGATGCGCAGTACGTGCTGGTTGTCCGAGAAGCCCAGCGATTCGCGCGACAGCACGCCGCCCCGCGACACGAAGACGTTGTCGTAGCCGTTTATCAGGATGTCCTCCACCGCCGGGTCGGCCAGCAAGTCTTCGAGCGGGCCCAGGCCCGCCAGCTCTTTGGTCAGGGCCTCGGCAATGTGCCGCATTTCGCCTTCGTTGATGGCCATGCGCCGGGTGCGCGCGAAACTGGCCACCTCGATATCGACGAAATCCTGGATGGCGTCGCGCGCCCAGCGGCCGAACTCGGCGCCCAGTTCCTCGATGCGCGACAGCAGGTGTTCATACGCCGCCGTCTTTACCTCTTGATAACGCGGCGAACCCACAAAGCTCTTGTCGCCGTCCTGGCCGAATTGGATCGTGGCAGTCATGATCATGTCGGATCCTGTTCAATCCCCGGGCGCCTTATTCGGCCACCAGCATGCGCCGGTGCACGCCGGGCAGCCAGGTGGCCAGCCAGCTGCCGCGCCCGGCAGCCTGGGTGGTTTCGTTGCACAGCTTTTCAGCCAGTGCGTGCACGCCACGCACGTAGACATCGCGCTCGGCATCCTGGTGCAGCAGGCGGCCCTGGTTGGTGCATACCATCAGGGCCAGCGCGCGGTCGGGCAAAGTGCCCACCAGGTCCAGCTGGAAGCGCTCGGCGATCTGCTGCGCCGTCATGCCATAGCGTTCGTCGTAGCGGTTCACGACCAGGCCCAGCGAGCCGCGTTCAACGTGGCGCCGCTCCAGGTCTTGCAGCACGCCCGACAGCGCCACCAGCGAACTCACGCTCTGGTCGGTAACGATCCAGGCCGTGTGCGACGTGCGCGCCAGGCCGGCCACGAAATCCATATTGGAAAAGCCGCCCGTATCCGTCACCATCAGGCCGAAATGCTGGCGCAGGCGTTCGAACACCATCAGCGAGTCGGACTGCGACATATGGTTCATCTGGGCCGGGTCGCGCGGCAGCGACATGACACTCAGGCCATCCGCGGTATGCGCCATGGCCGAACCCAGCAGCGTGGCGTCCAGGCGCTGCAGGTTGCGCGCCGCCTCGGCGAAATCGAAGTCGCCCGCCACGTTCACGTACAGCTGCGCATCGCCGATGGGCCAGCCCAGGTCCAGCAGGGCCACGCGCGACACCAGCGGCAGCACGGCGCCGGGCGCGGCGGGCTTGCGCGCGCCACCCTGTTCGCCCTGGGCCTGCACATAGCGGTCCTGGGCGATG
>NZ_JAJMLX010000303.1 GCF_020991325.1 Bordetella petrii
ATGGCGGGTGGCGCGGCGCGGCAGCCAGCCCGCCGCGCCCTAAGCAGGGGATTGCGACGGCG
This sequence comes from Bordetella petrii, assembly GCF_020991325.1. Lineage (GTDB taxonomy): Bacteria > Pseudomonadota > Gammaproteobacteria > Burkholderiales > Burkholderiaceae_B > Bordetella_A > Bordetella_A petrii_E. The sequence continues at coordinate 63 of NZ_JAJMLX010000303.1, forward strand.
CGCCGGCCACGTCCGGTGTACCCGCCTCGGCCTCGGCTTTCATGCGCATCAGCAGGCTATGCAGCATTTCGGTGGACAGACCATGCAGCACCAACCGGTATCCGGCCCGCAGCGTCGACATGGGCACCAGCGGATGTTTGTTGTTGACCAGGATGAGATGCTGCGGCGCGCCCAGGATCTGCGCGGCATAAATACCCACGGTTTCGTCCAGCTGCAGGGAATTGGCGGCGCGCCAGAAGTCGTTGTCGGTCAGCATCAGCTGGTACAGCGGCGTGAACAGTTCGATGGCGCTTTGCAGGTCCAGGAAGTTGCGCCTGCGCTGCGGCATGTCGGCCAACCGCAGGCCCGGGTCGCGCACCATCGAAAAATCCACCCGGGCCGGCGCCTGCATCTCGACCCCGGCTTCGCGCAGCGCGCCGTTCAGCCGTATGACGAAATTGAACAGGTTCAAGTCGTGCTTGACGAACATCTCGTCGCGCAGGTCGGCGATGCGCATCGGCTCCAGCGGCGTGGTGCCGACCGGCACCGGCGCATTGCGGCCGATGAATGCCAGGATCTGCGCGCCCAGGTGGAAGTGCCGCAGGATCAGCCAGTTGGCTTCGGGCGACACGAAGTGTTCCAGCCCCCAGGCCAGGATGCGATGCAGCAGCTTCGAGTGCGACCAGCGGCGCGGCAGGAAGGTCTTGACGGCCTGGATCAGGATGATGAAAGCACGCGCCAGCGGCCGCAGGAAAGGCAGCAGGTATTGGCGCGAGCCGCAACTGGAATCGGCCAGCCAGGCGGCTTTCACGTCGTCGGGCAGCGGGGTGCTGCGGTCCAGGTACAGCGCCAGCCAGGGGTTGGGATCGGCAGGATCGTGTTCGCGCGTCAGGAAATCGGGCTTGCGTGAATTCATGCCGGGTCGGCCTCCATCACATGATGGAACTGCATCAGGTAAAGCGCCGCGGTGCGGCGCGCGGTGTCCACGATACGGCGTTCGGCCCGGCCGCGGTCATCGGCGTCCAGCGCCAGTTCCACCGCCATCAGCCAGCGTTCCAGATGGTTTTCATCATTGTGGCCATGGTATTCCAGGAAGCGGAACCGGTCGGGCGGCAGGTCCAGGCTGGCCTTCAACAATGGCAGCAATGCCGGCACGATGCGCTGGCCCGTGCCTTCGATGATGTAAATGGCGCCCAGCAGGCCTATGGGATCGCGCGTGGCGGCCAGGGCATGCAGATAGGCGTTGAGCGCCTCGCCGCCGGGGTTGCGCCGCAGCGCGTCGATATCGGCGACGGCGCCGCCGGCCTTGCGGTAATCGTCGAACAGGATTTGGAAATCGTCCTGCTCTTCGCCAGCATGCACGCCGATCAAGGCCGCCAGGTGCTGGTACGTGTCGCCCAGCGAGGCCGCGCCTTCGCGCATCCATTTGCTGCCTTCGCGCACCTGCGGAATCCAGTTTTCCATCCAGGCCAGGTAGTCGCCAGTGGTGAAACGGCGCTCGCGCAAGCGGCGCACCACCGGCGTGCGCCATACGCGCGAGCGGTAGTCGTGCCAGATCGAGGCCAGTTCCGTCAGCAGCGGCCCCAAACCCTGGGGAGCCCGGGCAGGATCGTGCGGCGGGGCAATGGCGTCGGCATCGTCGCTGTGCGCCGCGGCGACGGCCGCGCGCGCGGTGGACGGCAGCGCCTGCGACGGCGCGTCGGCGGACTCGGCCTCGAACAGCATGTAGGCGGCCATGAAGCGGCCGGATTCCGGTATGTAGCAGAACACCTGCTGCCCCGGTTCCAGGCGCCGGGTTTCCAGGAACTCGGCCAGCATGATCAGGATGGAGGCCGCCCCGGTATTGCCGCGCCACGCCAGGTTGCTGAACCAGCGTCCGCGTGCAATGGCCAGGCCGGCCTTGTCCATCAGGCCTTCGACGACGGGTATGAATTTTTCCGACGAGTAGTGGCACAGGAAATGATCCACCCGCGCCGGGTCCACCCAGCCGTCGCGCACCAGCGCAGCGTACTCGTGGATGCCGATGTCGAACAGGTGCGGCAACAGGCGGATATTCTGGCGCAGCGACAGCGCGCCGGCCGCTTCGGCCTCGGCCCACGACGGGTAATCCAGATGGCCGGCGCCGCCTTCGGCCGGCAGGCCCAGTTGCATGCACACGGGGTAATCGCCCGAAAACGCGCGCTGGTGTATCCACTTCAGGCGCAGCCGCAGGCCTGCCGACACGCCCGGCAATGTGCCGGCGCCATTGCCCAGCAGCACCGCGCCGGCGCCATCCGACAGCATCCAGCGCAGGAAGTGCGCGTCGAAATCGGCGTCGTAGCCGCGGGCCGCGAAGCGCGAGCGCTTGAACAGCCGCGACGGCATTTCGCTGGCCACGGCCAGTGCCTGCCGATGGGCCCCAAGTTGCACGCCCTGCGCGGCCGCCTGGATGGCCGACACCCCGGCCGCGCAGATGCCATGCACCGACACGGTTTCCATGGGCGGCGCGGCCAGTTCGCCCTGGATCATGTTGGCGAAGCCGGGCATCAGGGTATCGCCCCCGGACGAACCGCTGGCCAGCAGGGAAACCTGGGCCAGGTCGCGGTTCTGCCGGGCCAGGCAGTCGCGGATGGCCTGGGCGGCCTGCGCCGCGTTGGTCCAGCGCGTCTGGCCGGCCTCGTCGATGGCGTAGTAGCGCTGCCTGATGCCGTTCTCGGCCAGGATGCGCTGCTTGATGCGGCCCGACATGCGGTTCAGGGGCGCGATATAGCGGTCCATGTCCTGGTTGGACACGGGCTCGCCGGGCATGAAGTAGCCGGCGCTTTCCAGATAGACACGATCAAAGGCGACAGGCATGGGATAGCGAGGCTCCTACTCTTGGACGATATGCTCGGGCCGCATCAGCGGCCGGCTGCGGCAGCGCGGCCAGGCGGGCGCCAGCACGAAGACGCGCACCATGTACTGGACCAGGCCGGGTTCCAGCAAGGCGGGATCGACGCGGTGCCGGTAGTGCCGGGCATGCAGCCCGGGCAGTTCCGACCAGTGCGCGCGGGCGTGCTCGTGGTGCGCAGTGTGCAGGCCGATGTTGAACAGCAGCGGGTTGACCAGGCCTTCGAAATTGCGCGCGTAGCTCAGCTGCGCAAGCCTGCCGGGCCCGCCGTCGGCATGCGCATGCTGCAGGTAGTTCGTGGCCAGCAGCCAGTGCAGCCCATGCAACTGCGGCAGAATCACCAGCACCAGCGCCTTGGCCGGGTTCAGCGCCAGCAGCCCGCCCCACAGGCCCAGCCAGGCGGCGTATTGCCACAGGCAATAGCGCCAGGCGCCCGGCCTGTGGCGGCGCAAGCGGCCCAGCCAGCGCCAGAACAATGGATACAGCGTCCATGCGGCCTGCAACGGATGCAGCAGGTAACCCGGCAGGTGATTGGTGTCGCCGCCATAGCGATAGGTGCGGGCCAGGTCGCGCGCGCCGTGCTTGTGGCGATGGTGGTTGCAGGCATGCGCCGGGAAGAACACGAACGTGGGATGCCCTTGCAGCAGGGTCAGCGCCATGTCGGTAGCCCGGTTGGCCCGCCGCCGCCGCCACATGCGCAGGTGGGCATGGTTGTGGTTCACCACGCCGATGCCCAGCGTCAGGAACAGCATCAGCGCATACAGCAGCCCCTGCACGCCGTGCACCCATTGCCAGGCGGCCAGCGCCGGCACCGCCGCCATATAGGCCAGGCTTTGCACGTCGCGCCGGTGGCGCAAGGCCGCGGGCCGGCGGCCCCGCGGACTAGGCGCCGCGGCCAAGCGGCTCTCGCTGCCGGGCCGCCGCATCGGCCGGCAGGCGGGTGCGGAACAGGCGGTCCATGAAGGTGAACTGGAAACCATAGTTGCCGTGATAGCAGGCATGATGCAGATGATGCCGTCGGCTGGCCGCGAACCAGTGCGCATACGACACGCGCGGGAAGAAGTCGTAGTTGGCATGCCCCACGCAATTGAAGAACAGGCTGAACAGGGGCACCGAGAACAGCGACCAGAAGCTGAAGTCGTGTACCACCATGGGCAGCAAGATCACATTGCCCAGCATCAGCGCTTCGATGGGGTGGAAGCTGTAGGTGGAAAACGGCGTGGTCACCACCGACCGGTGGTGAGGCAGGTGAAAGCGGCGCAACGGCCGCGTATGCAGCAAGCGGTGATTCACCCAGAAATGCACGTCGTTCCAGGCCACCAGCACCAGGATCTCCAGCACGATCTGGCCCGCGCCGGCGCCGGGATCCAGGCGCGCCCAGCCCAGCTGCAGCAGACCCCACGGGAAAATCATGCCCAGCCCGAAAATCAGGACGGACACGCCTGACTGCGCCAGTTCGCGGCGCAGCTGGCCGGGCGCCAGCGGACGCGTGTCCAGCGCGCCGCCCACGCCCAACGCCGGCAGCACGCGGCGCGTCAGCAGCCAGGCGGCCGCGCCAAACACCAGATAAATGCCGCCGAAGAACAGCAGGCCCGCCAGCATGACCTGCCAGGCCGACAGCGATTGGAAAGCGTGTGCCATATGAGTTGTCGCCCGACGCCAGGGCCGCCCAGGATCGCCGCATCATAGCAATCTGGCGGCCGCAGTCTACCGGGGGCCTGGCTCCCGAAGGGTGCCTGACCCCGTCCATGGCGGTGAACCGTCCGGCGGCGCAACGTTGGATCGGGTGTCTGACTCCCGCCAGGGTGGCGGACACCGTGCTTGTTGGAATGGTCTTTGCACACCTCGGTGTCTGGCACCCCTTTCGGGGAGCCAGACACCAGGGCATCCCCCGGCGGGAACCAGACACCTTGTCGCGTCAGGCGGCCGCCCGGCGCGGCATCGGTCACGGAAATATCGGGAAGGGGTGCGTTCATGCTCGAAATCCGGTGGAGCGCCTTCTCCATCCGGATCGATGCAGGAAGCGCGGTCAGTTCAGGGCCAGTCGCGAAACGGGTTGTCCCACGTGGTCCAGTGCTCGGGGCCGGTGGCCATCTCGGCGTCGGTCAGCAGACACGCGTCGAAGCGCGCGCGCAGCGCGGGCTCGTCCATGTCCATGCCGATCAGCACGAGTTCCTGCCTTGCATCGCCGACGTGCTCGTCCCAGCGCGCGCGGATCTGCGCGACGGCTTCCGGGTCCTGCGGC
>NZ_JAJMLX010000304.1 GCF_020991325.1 Bordetella petrii
GCTGCACCGGCGGCAGCACAGGCACGTCAGGCGCCGAGGCCGACGTCGCGGGAGCCGGCGGCCCCACCAGGGCGGTCCTGGCCAGCCAGTAGTCGAAAACCTTGCGGGCAATGGGCGCCGCGACGCTGGCCCCCCAGCCGGCGTTCTCGACCAGCAACGCCACGGCGATGCGCGGCCGGTCGAACGGCGCGAAACCCATGAACAAGGCATGGTCGCGCAGGCGCTCGTCGAGTTCGCTGGCCCGGTACTGCGAGCCCCGCAGGCTGAAGACCTGCGCCGTCCCCGTCTTGCCAGCCGCCTGGTAAGGCGTATTGGCAAAGGCGCGCCGGGCCGTGCCGGTGCGCACCACATCGGCCATGGCCGCCTTGATGATGTCCACGTTCTGTTTCTTCAGCGGGATCTGGTACTGCGGCTTGGACGGCGTGGTGGTTACGTCGCCCGAGCGGGTGTCGCGCACCGCGTGCACCAGGTGCGGCCGGCGGTACGCCCCGTCGTTGGCCAACGTGGACGTGGCCTGAGCCAGCTGCAGCAGTGTGAAAGAGTTGTAGCCCTGCCCCACCGCCACGGAAATGGTTTCGCCCGCATACCAGCGCTGCTGCTCGCGCTGTTTGTAGGCCTTGCGCTTCCATTCAGTGGACGGCAGCACGCCGGTGCGCTCGCCGTCCAGGTCGATGCCGGTGATCTGGCCGAAGCCGAACTGCTTGGAAAAATCGTGCAGGGCATTGACGCCGATTTCGGGGCCCAGCGAATAAAAGTACGTGTCGGACGACACCACGATGGCACGGTGCATGTCGGTCATGCCATAGGCCGCGCCGCCGGCGTTGCGAAAGCGCTGGCCGCCGAATTCGTAGAAGCCCGGATCGGAGATGCGTTCCGTGGCGCTGCGCACGCCCAGTTCGAGCGCCGCCAGGGCCACGAAGGGCTTGTAGGTTGAGCCGATGGGGTAAGTGCCGTAAAGCGGCCGGTTGATCAGGGGATGGTCGGGCGATTCATTCAACATGCGCCAGTTTTCGACATCGATGCCGTCGATGAACAGGTTGGGGTCGAACGACGGCTGCGAAACGAAGGCCAGCACTTCGCCGGTAGTGGGGTCTAGTGCGACCAGCGCGCCGCGCTGGTCGCCGAAGGCCTCTTCGGCGATGCGCTGCAGTTCCAGGTCGATGGACAGCATGATGTCGGCGCCCGGCACGGGATCGGTACGGCGCAGCGTGCGCACCGGCCGGCCGCCCGCCGTGACTTCGACTTCCTCGACGCCGGTCTGGCCGTGCAGTTGCTGTTCCCAGCTTTTCTCGATGCCCTTCTTGCCGATGACGTCGGTGCCGCGGTAGTTGCCCAGCTGGCCGGCGTTGTCCAGGGCCTCGATGTCGTCTTCGGAAATGCGGCCGATATAACCCACCACGTGGCCGGCGGTCTTGCCCTGCGGGTATTCGCGCACCCAGCGCGCGCGCAACTCCACGCCCGGGAACTCGAAGGCATGGGCGGCGAACCAGGCGGCCTCGGTCTCGTTCAGGTTGTTGCGCAGCACCAGGCTGGCGTAGCGGCTGGACTCGATCACGCGGCGCTTGAAGCGGCGCAGGTCGCCCGGGCTGACATACACCACCGGCATCAGCCGGTTGAGCAGGGCGTCGATATCGCCCGCCTGCGCGGGCACCACTTCCAGCGTATAGGTGCGGTAATTGCGCGCCATGACCTGACCGTTGCGGTCCAGGATTTCGCCACGGCGCGGGGCGATGGGCACCACCGCGATGCGGTTGCGGTCGGCGCGTTCAGACAGGCCTTCGTAGCGGTCGACCTGCAAGTACCAGAAACGGCCAGCCAGCACGCCGAAGCACACCAGCGCAAACAGCCCGCCCACCCAGGCGCGCAGCCGGAATCGCTGCCTTTGCTGTTGACCGGTTTTTTTGAATTCGAACATGGCGGGGGCCGCGAAAACCAGGCCCTAGACCGATGACGATTCGACGTCATCGGTGCCACGCTGCGGCAGGTGCAGCACCCAGCCCATCAGGGGCCAGATGGCGGCGGTAAGCGCCACGCTGAGCGTCCAGCCCCAGCCCTGCCACTGGCCGGCCAGCCAGGCGAACACCATTTGCTGCACCAGCCGCGCCATGAAGAACACCGGCAGCATGTGCATGGCCTGGCTCCAGAGATCGAAGCGCTGCAGGCGCCGGTGCAAGGCCACCGCCCCATAGGCCGCCAGGGTATAAGACAGCGCGTGCCCACCCAGCACGCTGGCATCGTGCACGTCCATGAGCAGGCCGAAACAGAAGGCCGCCACCAGGCCGACCCGGCGCGGCTCGTGCACGCACCAGAAGGCCAATACCAGTAGCAAGATATCGGGCGCGCCTTCCCAGACGCGCCAGGGCAGCAGCGACAGCAGCCAGGCGGCCAGCAGCGTGCCCCACACGAATGCGCCGTGCGCCGGGCGCGCCAGGCGCTCGGGATGCACGTTGCCGGGCATGCCCAGGCGGCGCCTGGGCGGCTGTGCCGTGGGGCTATTGCGTTCCACCGGTGTCGGCCTCTTCAAGATCGGACTGCGCCCGCGCCACATCGACCTGCAGCACCAGGAAATGGCGATAGCGCTCGGGGTGGGCCAGGGGTTCGCAGATGGCGCGCGCAAAGCCCGATGCCGTGTCGCGTTCCACCGTCAGCACCTTGGCCACCGGCAGCCCGGCGGGAAACAGGCCGCCGACGCCGCTGGTGACTATGGTATCGCCTTCTTTGATGTCGGCATTGGCGGCCAGGTAGCGCACCTCGATGCGGCCGGGCGTATTGGACCCGAAGGCGATCAGGCGCAACCCATTGCGCAGCACCTGCACCGGCACGGATACGCGTTCGTCGGTGATCAGGGCGGCTTCGGCCGCCATGGGCGTCACGCGCACGATCTGCCCGACCACCCCGCCTTCGTCGATGACCGGCATGCCGGGCGCCAGGCCGGCCTGGCTGCCCTTGTTGAACACCAGGCGCTGCTGGAAGGTATTGGCGGGCTCGTACAGCACTTCCACCACCACGGCGGCCTGCTCGACGGTGTCGGTTACTCCCAGCAGGCGGCGCAACTGGGCATTTTCGGCGGCCAGTTGGGCGGCATGGGTGGCCACCTGCGACAGCTCGATGCGCTGGCGCTGCAAGGCCTCGTTTTCGGTGCGGATGCGGTTGGCGGCGTTGAACCACTCGTTGACCTGCTGGGCCAGGTCGCGCGGGGCCATGACAACCCGCTGGAAGGGGTACAGCGCCATGGCGACGGCCCGGCGCATGGGTTCGAGCACGTGCAGCTGGGAATCCAGGACCAGCAGCGCCAGCGACAGGGCGACCATCACGGCCAACCGGACTTCGGCCGGCGGGCCGCGCCTGAATAGCGGAGGACTGCCTTGTCGTTGCATGAATACCCAGCCCGGACGTCAGACCGCGACCGCTGCGCCGGGCGGTGCCGGCGAGGCGGCGCCCGCCGGCGGGACGGACTTAATCGTTGATGAAAATGGCGCCGAGCTTCTCAAGGTGTTCGAGCGCTTCACCGCAGCCACGCACCACGCAGGTCAGGGGATCTTCGGCCACGACCACCGGCAGGCCGGTTTCTTCCTGCAGCAGGCGGTCCAGGTCGCGCAGCAGCGCGCCGCCGCCGGTCAGGGCGATACCCTTGTCGGTGATGTCGGCGCCCAGCTCGGGCGGGGTCTGTTCCAGGGCGATCTTGACGGCGGAAACGATCTGGTTGAGCGGGTCGGTGAGGGATTCCAGGATTTCGTTGGACGACACCGTGAAGCTGCGCGGCACGCCTTCGGCCAGGTTGCGGCCCTTGACTTCGATTTCGCGCACTTCGGACCCGGGGAAGGCCGAGCCGATTTCTTTCTTGATGAGTTCGGCGGTGGGTTCGCCGATGAGCATGCCGTAGTTGCGGCGGATGTAGTTGACGATGGCTTCGTCGAACTTGTCGCCGCCCACCCTGACCGACCCCTTGTAGACCATGCCGCCCAGCGAGATGACAGCCACTTCGGTGGTGCCGCCGCCGATGTCGACCACCATGGAGCCGCTGGCGTCGGACACGGCCAGGCCGGCGCCGATGGCCGCGGCCATGGGTTCTTCGATGAGGTAGACGTGCGAGGCGCCCGCGCCCAGGGCCGATTCGCGGATGGCGCGGCGTTCGACCTGGGTGGAGCCGCAGGGCACGCAGACGATGATGCGCGGGCTGGGCGCCAGCATGTTGCGCGGGTGGACCATGCGGATGAACTGCTTGAGCATCTGCTCGGTTACCGTGAAGTCGGCGATGACGCCGTCTTTCATGGGCCGGATGGCTTCGATGTTGCCCGGCACCCGGCCCAGCATCTGCTTGGCCTCGTGGCCCACGGCCTGGATGATTTTCTTGCCATTGGGGCCGCCTTCATGGCGGATGGCGACAACCGAAGGCTCGTCGAGCACAATGCCCTTGCCCCGGACGTAGATCAGCGTGTTGGCGGTACCGAGGTCGATCGCCATGTCGCTGGAAAAGTAACTGCGCAGGAATCCGAACATGAGGGCTCAGCGAGATTCAGAAATAAGGGCCGGACTGCAGAAAGCGGGCCACAACGAGGCCCGCTGGTGGAGTGCAGCGATTAAACCGTGAATGATAACTTATAATTTCACCGGAAATAGCGCATAAATGCGGGCTATTCATGCTTTGTCACCGCGCGGCCGGGTGTACAACCCAGGTCGGGCAGGCAACCCGCCCCTTCTTCGATTTTTCTCTGCTTCCCCTCATGGCGCTCAATGAACAAGACGTGGCCCGCATCGCCCGGCTGGCCAGAATTGAACTGACTCCTGAACAGCGCGCCCGCGCCCAGGACGAACTCAACGGCATCCTCCACCTGATCGAGCGGCTGCAGGCGGCCGATACCCAGGGCGTAGAGCCCCTGGCCCACCCCCTGTCGGCCCACCAGGACATCACCCTGCGCCTGCGCCCCGATAACGTAACCGAAACCGGCTCGGAAACGCGCCGCGCCGAGCTGCTGGCCAACGCGCCAGACGCCCGCGACGGCCTGTTCCTGGTTCCCAAGGTTATCGAGTAAGCCATGACGACTTCCGCCCTGCACACCCAATTCGGCGGCATCGCCGAACTGCGCGCCGCCCTGGCCGACCGCCAGGTCAGCGCGCGCGAGCTGGCGCAAAGCGCCCTGGCCGCC
>NZ_JAJMLX010000305.1 GCF_020991325.1 Bordetella petrii
TCCTCGCCGACCACGGCCTGCGGCTCGGCGGCGGGCTCCAGGTCCCAGGCGCTGCGCGGGTCGAAACTCATGGCAGCCAGCATGGTCAGGATGACCACCAGCCCGAAAGCCCCGGCTGCCGGGCCTGCCGATATTTCCATCAGCCCCTGGAAATGCGCCAGCGCCGACAACAGTATTACCACGAATACGTCCAGCATCGACCATTGCCCGATGAATTCCACCATTTCGTACAGCCGGGTGCGCTGGCGCAGGCTGAGGGTACTGCGCCACTGCACGGCCGCCGCCAGGGCCACCAGCACCAGGATCTTGGTCAGGGGCACCACGATGCTGGCCACGAACACGATCAGCGCGATATCCCACGATCCGGTATGCCACAGCTCGACCACCCCGCCCAGGATCGTGTGCCCGCTGTTGCCGAACAGCAGCGAGTCGATGTTCATGATGGGCAGCACATTGGCCGGCACGTACAGCACCGACGCCGCCAGCAGCAAGGCCCAGGTGCGGCCCAGGCCGTTCGGCTTGCGCCGGTGCACCGCGGCGTCGCAACGCACGCAATGATGGGTTTCGGAATCGTGCTCATCGGCCGGCACGGCCTGCACCTGGCCGCACACGTGGCAGCCGGTCAGTACCTGGCCAGGCTGGCGCCAGGGAATGTGCACCGGCACCACGCCGGCCTGCTCCGCGTAGCGCCACACTGCATGGGGGGACAGGCGGTCCAGAATGGTGAGCAAGACCGTCAGCACGCCGAAGGCGAACAAGCCCGGCGCGGGGCTGACGGCCGCCATGCCGGCCAGCTTCACCACGGATACCACCACCCCCAGCAGGAACACAGGCACCATGCACCAGGGCCGCAACGCGCCCAGCATGCGCATGGCCAGGCGCAGCCCGTAGGGCTCGCGGCCGCGCGCCATGGGGCCCAGCACCCATAGCAGCAGGCACAATTGCAGCAGGGGCAAGGCAAACCCGGCCAGGCAGGTCATGAGGGCGGTGGCCACATAGCCCTGCCGCCAGGTCATGGCCACCGCGTCCAGCAGCGACGCATCGCGCGTCATGCCTTGCACGGACATGCTGATGACGGGATAGGCATTGGCCAGCACGAACACTACCAGCGCGCCCAGGGTAAGCGCCAGCCAGCTGGACAGGGGAAGGCCGCTGTAGCGCCACAACGTGGTGCCGCAGCGGCCGCAGGATGCCGTTTCCCCCGGCTGCAACTCGTGGCGCCTGAAAATACTGGCGCAATGCTCGCACGCGATCAGGGGCTCGCGGGTCAAGATCAATCGACCAGTTCAGCTTCCTGCTTGTCGGGTGCGCCAGACTTCGGCGACTTGCCTGCACCGTCGAAGCTGAGCCGCACCTTGCCGGCCTCGTCCAGGTCCACCGTGACCGTCCCGCCTTCGGCCAGCTTGCCGAACAGCAGTTCGTCGGCCAGCGCGCGCCGGATGGTGTCCTGGATGAGCCGCTGCATGGGCCGCGCGCCCATGAGGGGATCGAAGCCTTCCTTGGCCAGATGCTCGCGCAGCAATTCCGTGAACACGGCCTCGACGCGGCGTTCGTGTAGTTGGTCTTCGAGCTGCATCAGGAACTTGTCGACCACGCGCAGGATGATCTCGCGCGACAGCGGCGCAAATGGAATGATGGCGTCCAGCCGGTTGCGGAATTCCGGCGTGAACATGCGCCGGATCTCGGCCATTTCGTCGCCCACCACCCGGCTGTTCGAGAACCCGATTGCCGGCCGGTTGAGGGTTTCGGCGCCCGCGTTGGTTGTCATGATGATGATGACGTTGCGGAAATCGGCCTTGCGCCCGTTATTGTCGGTGAGCGTGCCGTGGTCCATGACCTGCAGCAGGATGTTGAAGACGTCGGGGTGGGCCTTCTCGATTTCGTCCAGCAGCAGCACGCAGTGCGGCTGCTTGGTAATGGCCTCGGTAAGCAGACCGCCCTGGTCGAAGCCCACATAGCCGGGTGGCGCGCCGATCAGGCGCGACACCGCGTGGCGTTCCATGTACTCGGACATGTCGAAACGCAGCAGCTCGACACCCATGGTGAACGCCAGCTGGCGCGCCACTTCCGTCTTGCCTACGCCGGTGGGGCCGGAAAACAGGAAGGAACCAATGGGACGATCGGGCTTGCCCAGGCCGGAGCGCGCCATCTTGATGGCGGCCGACAGCGCCTCGATGGCGCTGTCCTGGCCGAACACCACGGTTTTGAGGTCGCGGTCGAGCGTGGCCAGCTTGCTGCGGTCGTCGTTGGACACCGACTGCGGCGGAATGCGGGCGATCTTGGACACGATGTTCTCGATGTCGATCTTGCCGATCAGCTTCTTCTGCCGCGAACGCGGCAGCAGGCGCTGTGCGGCGCCCGCCTCGTCGATGACGTCGATGGCCTTGTCGGGCAGGTGGCGGTCGTTGATGTAGCGCGCCGACAGCTCGGCCGCGGCACTGAGCGCGGCGGCCGAATAGCGTACGTTGTGGTGCTCTTCGAAGCGGCTTTTCAGCCCGCGCAGGATCTGCACGGTTTGCTCGACGCTGGGTTCGGAAACGTCGATTTTCTGGAAGCGCCGCGACAGCGCGTGGTCTTTCTCGAACACACCGCGGAATTCGGTATACGTGGTGGCACCGATGCACTTGAGCTGGCCCGACGACAGCGCGGGCTTGAGCAGGTTGGATGCGTCCAGCGTGCCGCCGGATGCCGAGCCCGCTCCGATCAGGGTGTGGATTTCATCGATGAACAGGATGGCGTCGGGATTGCCCCGGATCTGCTTCAGTACGCCTTTGAGGCGCTGTTCGAAATCGCCCCGATACTTGGTGCCGGCCAGCAACGCGCCCATGTCGAGGGCATACACGTGGGCCGCCTGCAGAATTTCAGGAACCTCGCCGCGCGTGATGCGCCAGGCCAGGCCTTCCGCGATGGCGGTCTTGCCCACGCCGGCCTCGCCCACCAGCAACGGGTTGTTCTTGCGGCGGCGGCACAACACCTGGATGACGCGCTCGACTTCGTGCTCGCGGCCGATGAGCGGATCGATGCGGCCCGCCAGCGCGGCGGCGTTCAGGTCGTTGGCGTATTGGTCCAGGGGCGACTGGCGCGATTCGGCCGGCTCTTCCAGGCCGGGCTGCTCCTTGGGCGCGGCCGCGGATTCTTCCTGGGGCTGCTTGGTAATGCCGTGCGACAGGAAATTGACCACGTCGAGCCGTGTCACCCCCTGCTGCTGCAGGTAATACACGGCGTGCGAGTCCTTTTCGCCAAAAATGGCAACCAGCACATTGGCGCCGGTTACCGGCTTCTTGCCGGTACCGCCCGCGGACACATGCATGATGGCGCGCTGGATCACCCGCTGGAAACCCAGGGTGGGCTGGGTGTCGACTTCGGCGCCGGTGGGGATGACGGGTGTGTTCTCGGACACGAACTGGCGCAGATTGCGCCTGAGATCATCCAGGTTGGCGGCGCAGGCGCGCAGCACTTCCACTGCCGACGCGTTGTCGAGCAGCGACAGAAGCAAATGCTCCACGGTAATGAATTCATGCCGGGCCGAGCGAGCCTCGACAAATGCCATATGCAGGCTGACTTCAAGCTCTTGGGAAATCACGCTTCCTCCGTGACGCATCGAAGCGGTCGAAATACACGATTCATATTCTAAGCCGATCAGGGCGTAACGCCAGCGATTTCAAAAACCACACGGTCGTAACGGCCTTGTTCATCCATTGCGGTCAGGGTATAGCGGCCATTGTGCACCATCGACATGGACCAGGGCGCCGACGCCGCACCACGCTGGCGCACACGCCCGTCCAACATCCACCACACCTGGCCGCGCGCACCCTGCACGCTTACATCCAGTACTACCTCGCGCCGTCCCGGCACCGGGCGCAATACAGACCCGTTGGCCAAACCCTGCACGCGCAACGGCCCGCTCGCTGCGTCGGCATAACCGGCAAAGGTGGGCGGAACCGTATCGTCCAGCGCCCACGCCGTGCGCGGTTGCGCGCAGTTGCCGGCCTGCGCGCTGCCTTGTCGCCAGCCCAGCGGCCAGCACGTTACCACTGCCTGCACGCTGGCCGGCCGCCGGCGCGGGATTGCCGGGCCGGACGGCAACGCGGCCACGATATCGCGCAACAGCGGCGCCGCCACATTCGCCCCGAAATAACCGGGGTTGGGCGTGCCGTCGGGCCGGCCCACCCAGACCCCGATGGTCCAGTGGTCGGTGACGCCCAGCGCCCAGGCGTCGCGAAAGCCGAAGCTGGTGCCGGTTTTCCAGGCCACCGGCCGGCCCCCCTGCGCCAGCGGCCTGTCGGGATGGCCGCCGCCTTCGAGAATATCGCGGACGATCCAGGCCGCCCCAGGACTCATCATACGGGACTCGACCCGGGGCTGTCCCGGCGCCAGGCGCGGCCGGCCTGCCAGCCCTGCGCGCGCCAGCGCCCGGTACGCACCCACCAGTTCTTCCAATGTGGTGCCGGCTCCCCCCAAAATCAAGCTCAGATTGGGGGCCGCCCCGGCCGGCAGGCGCAGGCGCACCCCGCCGGCGAGCAGATTGGCCGCGAAGCGCTGGGGCCCCACGCGGTCGAGCAGATCCACCGCGGGCACATTCAATGAGCGTTGCAGGGCCTGGGCCACACTTACCGGCCCGGAAAAGGCCGCCTGGAAATTGCCGGGGGCGTAGCCGCCGAATGACAGCGGCGCATCCAGCAACATGCTTTCCGAATGTACCAGGCCTTCGTCCAGCGCCTGCGCATAAAGAAATGGCTTCAGGGTGGAGCCCGGCGAACGCACTCCCCGCACCATGTCCACGTGCGCATAACGGCTCGCGTCCGAAAAATCGGCAGAACCCGCGTAGGCCTTGACCTCGAGCGTGTCGTTGTCCATGACCAGCACGGCCATGGACACCTTGGGCGGCAGCGCATCCACACGGTCCAGCAGCATGCGCTCGGCCGTGGCCTGGATATCGGCATCCAGCGTGGACCGCACCAACTCGGGCCGGCTTCCCGGCCGCGACTGCGCCGCAAGCAAGCGCTGCGCCGCCAGCGGAGCCAGCCAGCGCGCGCGCAAAGGCGGCGCCACCACGGTCTCGATCTTGGCATCGGCTTCAATATGCTGTTCCCGGACACCACCAATACCGAGGCGGCGGCGCAAATGGACATGGCGCCGGAATCTC
>NZ_JAJMLX010000306.1 GCF_020991325.1 Bordetella petrii
CCCATTTGCCGCAACCTGGCACAGAAAGGCGGGCTTGCCGTGCTGGGCTACGACAGCAATTCCGCCCCGCTGCACCTGCCCGGCCTGCCCGCCCTGGCGGCGGCCGTGATAGGCACCGGCATCCTGGGCGCCCTGGCCGCCCGCTGGTCAGTCACGCGCAGTACGCGCTTTTAAGCCCCTTAATGCCCGAAAAGAAATCCGGCGGCGCGATCTACATTGCACGGGCAGATCGCGCCGTTAATTAATAGGGACGTATTAAGCGCGCTTTGCTGGAAATAGCCGCTTGTGCCCAGCCGGGGCACGGGCAATAATGGCCAGATTCATTAACATTTTTTACATAAAACAAACTTTCTAACATTCCGCCCGGCAGATTTGCCGCCCGCCAGCCAGCACCGTTTTTCCTTCCGCGGTTTCTACATGTCTTCTCGTCTCGACGCCCGTGCAACGCGTCACTATTTCGACAGCGCCTTCAAATGCGCCGCGGTGAAGGTGCTGCCCAATGAATACTATGTAGCGGCCGGTGAAGACATCATGATCTCGACCGTGCTGGGTTCGTGCGTGGCGGCCTGCGTCCGCGACCCGGCCACGGGCGTGGGCGGCATGAACCATTTCATGCTTCCGGAAGGCGACAGCGATTCGCCCGCCTCGGCCACCATGCGCTATGGCGCCTTTGCCATGGAAGTGCTGATCAACGAGCTGCTCAAGGCGGGGGCCGTGCGCAACCGCCTGGAAGCCAAGGTGTTCGGCGGCGGCGCGGTACTCAGCGCGATGCAGCAGCTGAATATCGGCGAACGCAATGCCCGCTTCGTATTGAACTACTTGCAGATGGAAGGCATACCGGTGCTGGCCCAAGACCTTGGCGACGTGCATGCCCGGCGCATCGGCTATTTTCCGCACGACGGTCGGGTCATGGTGCGCAAGATGGCGCCGCATCATCACAAGGCCGAAGCCCTGATCGCCAGGCGCGAACAGGAAGCGGCGCAAACGGCCGGCGCCAAGGCGCAGACGCCGCCGCGCGTGGAACGCTTCACCCCGCTCCACGCGCCGCGCTTCGAGCGCTTCAAGCGTCCCAGCACGGTAACGGGCTAGCGTCCGCGCCCCAAGCCGGCGCGCCCGGCCCCAGGCCTGGCGACCCTCAGGCCGCGCGTGCGCCGCCTATGGCATGCACGGTGGCGCTGAACCCTTGCATCAACTCGGCCCGCTGCGCGGCGGCTTTGTGCATGGCGGCTTCCTTGATATGACCGTAGCCCCGTATGGTCTCGGGCACGCTGGCCAGCGCCACGGCGCGGTCCAGGTTGCCGCGGTTCAGCTTGGGCAGGATGGCCAGCAGGTCCTCGCGGTAGGTTTCAACCAGCGCACGTTCGGCGCGGCGCTCGGCCGTGTAGCCGAAAATATCCAGCGGCGTGCCGCGCAGGAAGCGCAGCCTGGCCAGCACGCCGAACGCCTTCAGCATACCCGGCCCATAGGCACGCTTGACCAGGCGCCCCTGCGCATCGCGCCGCGCCAGCAGCGGCGGCGCCAGGTGCAGGCGCAGCTTCCAGTCGCCTTCGAAGCGGGCGTGCAACTGCTTCATGAATTCGCCGTCGGTGTATAGCCGCGCCACCTCGTACTCGTCCTTGTAGGCCATCAGCTTGAAGTAATAGCGGGCCACGGCACCGGCCAGGCGGGTGGTGCCGGTGGCGGCCTGCTCGGCCTGGGCGACCTGCCGCACCAGGTCGCGGTAACGGGTAGCGTACGCGGCATTCTGATAGGCGGCCAGGAAGTCGCTGCGCACCGCGATCAGCGCGTCCAGCTCTCCCACCGGTTGTTTGATGTCCAGCACCGCGGCCCGGGGCTGCCCGCGGCGCACTTCGATGAATGTCTCGGCCGGCGGCGCGGCGCGGCCGATCAGGCGCTGCACCGCCGCCAGGTCATGGGCGGCGCGGCGGCCCCAGGCAAAGGCGGCCAGGTTGTTGGGCACCTGCTGGCCGTTGAGCTCGATGGCCCGCTGCAGGGCCTCCTGGCCCAGCGGCAGCCAGCCTTTCTGGTAGGCGTAGCCCATCATCAGCGGGTTGGCATAGATGGCGTCGCCCAGCAGGCCCACGGCCAGTTCGGCGGCGTCCACCGCGTCCACCCGGCCGGCGCCGCAGGCATCATGCAGTCCGGCCTGCAGGTCGGTCCCAGGCAAGCGCCAGTCGGGGTTGTTGACGAAAGTGGCGGTAGGCGCCACGTCGCTGTTCAGCAGCACCCGGGTGCGGTCGGCGCGCATGCGGGCGATAGCTTCCGGGCTGGTGGCCACTACCAGGTCGCCCGCCAGCACCAGGTCGGCTTCGCCCATGGCCACGCGGGTATTGAGCAGGTCGTCGGGCGAGCGCGTCAGCACCACGTGCGAAAACACCGCTCCACCCTTCTGCGCCAGGCCCGCCATGTCCAGTACCGAACAGCCCTTGCCTTCCAGATGGGCCGCCATGCCCAGCAATTGGCCGATGGTGACGACGCCCGTGCCGCCCACCCCGGCGATGAACACCCCATAGGGCCGAACCAGGCCGGGCACGGCCGGCGCCGGCAGGCCCGCGTCGATGGCGCCTTCCTGCGCCAGGGCCTGGGGCTTGCGCAGCTTGCCGCCTTCCACCGTCACCAGACTGGGACAGAAGCCCTTCAGGCAGGAATAATCTTTGTTGCAGCTGGACTGGTTGATGGTGCGCTTGCGGCCGAACTCGGTTTCCAGGGGTTCGACCGACAGGCAGTGCGACTGCTCGGAACAGTCGCCGCAGCCTTCGCAGACGCGTTCGTTGATGAATACACGGCGCGCCGGGTCGGGATAGGCGTTGCGCTTGCGGCGCCGGCGCTTTTCGGTGGCACAGGTCTGGTCGTACACCAGCACCGACACGCCGCGGTATTCGCGCAATTCGCGCATAACGGCGTCCAGTTCGTCGCGGTGCCGTACCGGCACCCCCGGGGCCAGGTTACTGATGCTTTGGTACTTCTGCGGTTCGTCGGTGACGATGACAATCTTCTCTATGCCTTCGGCCGCTACCTGCCGGGTGATCATGGGCACGTCGATGGGGCCGTCTACCGGCTGGCCGCCCGTCATGGCCACCGCGTCGTTGAACAGTATTTTGTAGGTGATGGGCGCCTTGGCGGCCACGGCCGCGCGTATCGCCAGCAGGCCCGAATGGAAGTATGTGCCGTCGCCCAGGTTGGCGAAGACGTGCTTTTCGTCGGTGAAGGGCGATTGCCCCAGCCACGGCACGCCTTCGCCGCCCATCTGGGTATAGGCCTGGGTGTTGCGGTTCATCCAGGTCACCATGTAGTGGCAGCCTATGCCGGCCATGCCGCGCGAGCCTTCGGGCACGCGCGTCGAGGTGTTGTGCGGACAGCCCGAACAGAACCAGGGCTTGCGTTCCGCCACCACGCGCGGGCGGGCCAGTTCCTGTTCGCGCGCGGCGATGAAATCCAGGCGCGCCTGGATACCGGCGCGCACGTCGTCCGGCAGGCTCAAGCGCAGCAGGCGCACGCCCACGGCCTTGGCCACCATGGCGGGCGAGAACTCGTAATGGGCTGGCAATAGCCAGTTGCCCTGCGGCACCGACCATTCGCCGCCGTCCTTGTCGTCGAATTTTCCCACGACCCGGGGAATTTTCTTGCCGGTGCCTATCCAGCTGAACAACTCTTCTTTCAACTGGTATTCCAGCACCTGGCGTTTTTCCTCGACCACCAGGATTTCGTCCAGTCCTTCGGCGAATTGCTGTACGCCGGTGGCTTCCAGCGGCCACACCATGCCCACCTTGAACAGGCGCAAACCGACGCGCTTACAGGCGGCTTCGTCCAACCCCAGGTCGGCCAGCGCCTGCCGGGTATCCAGGTAGGCCTTGCCCGAAGTCATGATGCCAAAGCGCGCCTGGCTGTTGGGCACTTGCCATAGTTCGCGGTTCAGGCCGTTGGCGCGCGCGTAGGCCAGCGCGGCATACAGTTTGTAATCGAGCAGGCGGGCTTCCTGCTGCAAGGGTGTGTCGGGCAGGCGGATGTGCAGGCCGTCGGGCGGCAGATGGAAATCGCCGGGCAGCTGGATGGCGACGCGGCCGGGATTCACATCCACCGAGGCCGAGACTTCGACGATGTCGGTGATGCACTTCATGCTTACCCACACACCGGCGTAGCGGCTCATGGCCCAGCCGTGCAGGCCGTAGTCCAGGACTTCCTGCACGCTGGCCGGGAACAGCACGGGGATCATGCAGGCTTTCAGGATGTGATCGCTCTGGTGCGGCAGGGTGGATGATTTGGCGGGATGGTCGTCGCCCGCCACGACCAGCACGCCGCCATGGGGCGAGGTGCCGGCGGCATTGGCGTGTTTGAATACGTCGCCGCAGCGGTCCACGCCCGGCCCCTTGCCGTACCACATGCCGAATACGCCGTCGTAGCGGGCGCCCGGGAACAGGTTGACCTGCTGCGAACCCCACACGGCGGTGGCGGCCAGGTCTTCGTTGATGCCGGGCTGGAATTCGATGTGGTGGGCTTTCAGGTGTTTGGCGGCTTTCCACATGTTCAGGTCGACGCCGCCCAGCGGCGAGCCGCGATACCCCGAGATGAAGCCGGCGGTGTTCAGCCCGGCCCGCTGGTCGCGCACGCGCTGCATCATGGGCAGGCGTACCAGGGCATGGATGCCGCTCATCCAGGCGCGGCCGGTTTCAAGGGTGTATTTGTCGTCCAGTTGTACGGACTCGAGCGCCGCGCGCTGCGCGGGCGTAAGGGGGGCATTCATGTCTACTCCGAGGATCCTGGATGCCCGGGCCGGTTGCGCGCGCGGGTTCTTGTGGAACCGAGGCGGGCCGGAACGGGCTGTTGCCATTGTTTGTATCGGTTGTACCCGGGGCGGCAGGCGGGCGCAATAGGGCGTAGCGATAGGGAGGGGAGCGGCGGATTCTGTGGTTGTGGTTGTGGTTGTGGTTGTGGCTGTGGTTTTATTCTTGCCCCGTCCCGCGGCGCCCGGGCAAGCGGTGGCGGCGCACGTGCGTCGGGCTCGGGCGCATCCAGGCGCCCT
>NZ_JAJMLX010000307.1 GCF_020991325.1 Bordetella petrii
CCAGTGCACCCCGGCTGACAGCCTCTCATATCGATAACGATGGCACTCGGCCCTCCCGCCTGCCCGGGCGCCGCGGGACGGGGCAAGAAAGAAAGCAATAAAGCCAAACGGACGAAGGCAAATGCCCCAAAACCGCAGGCGCCCCCTCTTCCCCGGGCCCCGGCAAGCACAAAAACAATCGGGGCGAGCATCATGCCCGCGATCGCCAGGACAGCCGCCTCCCCAAAAAAAGCGGAGGCAGGCCGAAACCCCTTACCGCTTGGCCATCGCCACGCCCAGGTATTGGTCGTACGAGCCTTCGGCCAGCCGGAACCAGGGAACCACGCTGTCGCGGAAACCCATGTAGTTCTCGTACAGAGCCTTGAATTTCGGATCTTTGGCGGAAAATTCCTTGTAGACCGTCTGGGCGGCTTCGTAGGAAGCGTCCATGACGGAACGCGGGAACGGACGCAGTTCGGCGCCGCCGGCGATCAGCTTGCGCAACGCGCCGGGGTTCACGGCGTCGTAGCGCGACGTCATGGCCACATGCGCCACGCGGCTGGCGGCCTCGACGATGGCCTGGTACGGCTTGGGCAGGCCTTCCCAGGCGCCCTGGTTCAGGTACAGCGACACTTGCGGGCCGCCTTCCCACCAGCCCGGGTAGTAGTAATACTTGGCCACTTTATTGAAGCCCAGCTTTTCATCGTCGTACGGGCCGACGAATTCCACGGCGTCCAGCGTGCCTTTTTCCAGCGACGGGTAGACGTCGCCGCCCGCCAGTTGCTGGGGCACCACGCCCATGCGCGACAGCACTTCGCCGGCAAAGCCCGCGGTGCGCATCTTCAGGCCCTTGAGATCGTCGACCGACTTGATTTCCTTGCGGTACCAGCCGCCCATCTGCACGCCGGTGTTGCCCATGGGGAAGTTGACAATCTTCTGGGGGGCGAACATTTCGCGGGTCAGCTTCATGCCGTCGCCGTCGAACATCCAGGCATTCATCTGGCGGGCGTTCAGGCCGAAGGGCACGGCGGCGTCAAAGCAATAGGCCGGGTTCTTGCCGTAGTAGTAGTACGAAACGGTGTGGCCGCATTCGATGGTGTTGTTGGACACCGAGTCCATCACCTGCAGGGCCGGCACGATCTCGCCGCCCGGGAAGTGGCGAATGGTGAACTTGCCGCCGGTAGCTTCGTTGACGAACTTGCAGAAAATTTCGCCGGTTCCGAACAGCGTGTCCAGGCTGCGCGGGAAGCTGGACGCCATGCGCCAGTTCAGGGTGGGCGCGTCTTGCGCGAAAACCGGCGCGGCGACCGCGGCGCTACCCGCGACGGCGCCCAGGCCGGCTTGTTTCAGAAAGGAACGACGTTGCATTTATTGGCTCCTCGGTGGCAACTAGGTATGTGATATCGCTGGCGATACTCGGCGGATATTACACGTTGTTAAAAATGTGCTCTATGGGGATTTGCGGTACCCGCCGCGCAGGCGCGCGGCACGTACCGGAGAGGGGGTCACCCTCAGACGCCAGCGATGGCCATTTGTTCAATCAGGATGGAGCCGGTGCTTTTGGTGCCGCGGGTAATGGTGTCGGCGCCCACTGCCACGATCTGGCGGAACATGTCGGCCAGGTTGCCCGCGATGGTGATTTCCTGGACGGCGTGCTGGATTTTGCCGTTTTCTACCCAATATCCGAACGCGCCCCGGGAATAATCGCCCGTGACGTAGTTCACGCCCTGCCCGATGAGCTCGGTAACCAGAAAGCCAGTACCCAGCTTGCGCAGCATGGCCTCGAAATTGTCGCCGGCGCGGGTCTGGCGCGAGGTCAGTGTCAGGTTGTGCGACCCGCCGGCGTTGCCGGTGGTGGCCATGCCCAGCTTGCGGGCGGTGTAGCTGGACAGGAAATAGCCTTCCAGCACGCCGCCCGCCACCACGCTGCGCGCCTGCGTGCGCACGCCCTCGTCGTCGAACGGCGAACTGCCCATGCCGCCCGGCACATGCGGGTTTTCGGCGATGTCGATATGGGCCGGGAACACAGGCTTGCCCAGCGCGTCGAGCAAGAAGCTGGCCTTGCGGTACAGCGCGCCGCCGCTGGTGGCCTGAGTGAACGCGCCCAGCAGGCCCACGGCCAGGGGGGCCTCGAACAGGACCGGGAACTTGCCGGTACGGATGCGCTTGGCCGACAGGCGCGCCAGGGTGCGCTCGGCGGCATAGCGGCCGATGGCCTCGGGCGACGCCAGGCGGGCGGGATCGCGCTCGGATGTATACCAGTAGTCGCGCTGCATGTGGTTGCCGCGCCCGGCAATGGGCGCCACCGACAGGCTGTGCCGCGAATAGGGATACCCCCCCAGGAAGCCACGGGTATTGCCCATGACGAACTGGCCCTCGTAGGTGCCGATCGTGGCGCCGTCGGTGTTGGTGATCCGGGCATCCACCGCGTGGGCGGCGCGTTCGGCGCGCAGCGCCAGGCCGGCGGCCTGCTCGGTAGTGACGGGCCAGGGGTAATGCAGCGCCAGGTCGGGGAATTCGGTGGCCAGGCGGTCGGCATCGGGCAGGCCGGCGGCCGGGTCGGCGGCCGTGTGGCGGGCAATGTGCCAGGCGGCCTCGACCGTCTGGCGCAGCGCCTCGTCGGAAAAATCGGACGTCGAGGCCGAGCCGCGGCTCTGGCCCGCGTAGACGGTCAGGTCCAGCGAGCGGTCGCGGGTCTGTTCGACGGTTTCGATATCGTCTTTGCGCACGGTGACCGACAGGCCCAGGCTTTCGGAGACCTCGGCGGCCGCGTCGCTGGCGCCGATGCGGCGCGCGTGCGCCAGCACCTGTTCGACCAGTTCGCTGAAACGGGCGTGGTTGGCGGCCACAGGAAGAGAGGAGGCGGGAGTATTGACCATTGCAGTCCAATTGACAGAGACGGTTATCATAGCCAAGTCTGTGTTCACGCTGTTCCCATGAATTCCCGTACCCCCGATCCGGCCGACGATGCCGAACTCGACGAAAACGGCTATGACCGCCCCAGCAAGTCGCAGGTCAAGCGCGAAATGCATGCCCTGCTGGACCTGGGCAAGCAACTGATCGAGCTGCCGCCCGACCGCCTGAAGCAATTGCCGCTGGCCGAGCGCCTGTACGAGGCCATCCGGCTGGCGCAGCGCACCACCAGCCGCGAAGGCCGGCGGCGGCAAACCCATTTCGTGGGCAAGCTGATGCGCGATGCGCCTGCCGATGAAATCCGCGCCCAGCTGGATATCTGGCAGAACGGCTCGCGCGAAGAAACCGCCGCCATGCACCGGCTGGAAACCCTGCGCGACCGCCTGCTGACGGATGACGAAGCGCTGACCGACCTGCTGAACACCCATCCGGGCGCCGACGTGCAGCAATTGCGCGCCACGATCCGCGCCGCCCGCAAGGAAGCGCAGCACAACGCCACGCTGCAGCCCGGGCAGGAACCCCTGCGCAAGCATTACCGCGCGCTGTTCCAGGCCCTGAAATCGCTGGCCGCCTGAGCGCGGCCGCCTTCGAACCCACCTTATTGCCCGACAATGAGCGCCAACCCCGCCCTGCTCGACAGCATCGAGATCGAAACCTCTCCCAACCCCACGCACGCCGTGATCTGGCTGCACGGCCTGGGCGCCGATGGCAACGACTTCGCCCCCATCGTGCCTGAACTGCGCCTGGACGCCAGCCCGCCGGTGCGTTTCGTGTTCCCGCATGCGCCGGTGCAGCCGGTTACCATCAACGGCGGCATGGCGATGCGGTCCTGGTATGACATCCTGGTCACCGACCTGGTGCGCCAGGAAGACGCGGCCGGCATCCGGCAATCGGAAGCCGCGGTGCGCGCCCTGATCGCCCGCGAAAACGCGCGCGGCATTCCCACGTCGCGCATCGTGCTGGCCGGTTTTTCGCAGGGCTGCGCCATGACCCTGCATACCGGCCTGCGGCTGGAGGAAAAACTGGCGGGCATGATCGGACTATCGGGCTACCTGCCGCTGCTGGATATCGCGTCGGCCGAGCGGCATGCGGCCAATGCCGGCACGCCGATCTTCCTGGCGCACGGCACGTTCGACCCGGTGGTGGCGCTGCCGCGGGCGCAGGCCTCGCTGGCGCAACTGCAGGCGCTGGGCTACGACGTGCGCTGGCACACCTACCCGATGCCGCATTCGGTATGCGCGCCGGAAATCGCCGATATCGCGACGTTCCTGCGGGAAGTGCTGGCGGGCTGAAAGCGGCGCCGCGCCGCCACCGGCGGCTGAAGCCCGCCGCTACAGGCCCCGCCAGACCCGGCGCATGGTAGGGTCTTCTGGATCCGGGTCGTTGGTGAAGCCCAGGCGGGTCATTAGTGTCAGCATGGGACGATTGTTCGCCAGCACCAGGCCGTCGATGTATTCCAGCCCCTGCTCGCGCGCCGCGTCGATCAGGGCGTCCATGAGCTGGCCGCCCAGCTTGCGGCGCTGCCAGTCGTCGCCGATGACCAGCGCGTATTCCGCGCCGCGCCCGTCGGCATTGCGCAAGTAGTGCGCGAACCCAATGATGACTTCGCGCGGATGGCCGCGGTTTTCCGGGTTGGGCACCTGCGTGGTCGCCACCAGGGCCAATTCGCGGTGATAGTCGATTTGCGTATAGCGCGACACCATGCGCGGCGTGAGTTCGCGCATCATGGAAACGAACCGCATGTAGCGCGAGCGTTCCGACAGGCCGCGTATGAATTCCTGCAGCGTCTGGCCGTCTTCGGGCCTGATGGGACGGATGACCCATGCGGTGCCGTCGTCGAACTGGCGCGTGCGCACCAGCCGCACCGGATAAGGGTGGATGGCCATGTGGGGGTAGCCGTCGGCCTGCGGGGTGGCGCAGCCAGGCTCGGCGCACAGCGTGATGCGCAACCCGGCGCCCCGCAACTGTGCTTCGCCCGCGTACAGCGGGTCGATATCCAGGGATTCGATGTCCGGCAGCTCGGAAATGAGTTCGGATACCTGCACCAGCACCTGCTGCAATGCTTCGGCCGCCGCGCCGCTGAGCTGCGGCGCCAGCACGCGCCGCCAG
>NZ_JAJMLX010000308.1 GCF_020991325.1 Bordetella petrii
TTCGCATTTTCCCGTCCGGCCCTGGCGGCCGCCTTGTCCGCGGCCTGCCTGCTGGGCACCGCGCATGCCGAAGACATTGCGCGTACAGGCCGACATCTACACCGACGGCCATGAAAAGCTCGCCGCCCAGGTATTGTGGCGCGCCGCCGACGACGCGGACTGGCAGGCCGTGCCCATGCGCGCCCTGCCCAACGACCGCTGGGAAGCCTGCATCAGTCCGCCGCGCATCGGACGCCATGAATTCATGATCAGCGCCTGGCGCGACAGCTGGGAAACCTTCCGCACCGACCTCAGCAAGAAACGCGACGCTGGCCAGAACCTTGCCGCCGACATGCTGGACGGCGCCGCCATGCTGCGCGACGCGCTGGCCCGTGCAACGGCGATAGCGGCCCGGCCGGCGCCGGCGGCCGCGGTGGAACAGGCCCTGCAGGAATTGGGCAAGGCGCCCGGGCCCGATGCCGCGCGGATCCTGCTGGATGCGGACCTGGCCGCCGCCATGCATGAACTGAGCGACAAGCCATTCCTTTACCTCAGCCCGGCCCCCTATCCGCTCTGGGTCGACCGGCGCCTGGCGCGCCATGCCAGTTGGTATGAACTGTTCCCCCGCTCGCAATCGCGCGAGCCCGGCATGCATGGCACATTCGATGACGTGATCGCCCGCCTGCCGGAGGTGCGCGACATGGGATTCGACGTGCTGTATTTTCCGCCCATACACCCTATCGGGCGCACGCACCGCAAAGGCCCCAACAACAGCCTGCAAAGCCTGGAAGACGACGTGGGCAGCCCCTATGCCATCGGGGCGCCCGACGGCGGCCACGATGGCATCCATGGCGAACTGGGCACCCTGGACGATTTCCTGCGGCTCGTGGCGGCAACGCGCGCGCATGGCATGGAGATCGCCCTGGATTTCGCCATCCAGTGCTCGCCCGACCACCCCTGGCTGGCGCGCCACCCGGACTGGTTCGAACGCCGTGCCGACGGCACCATACGCTACGCCGAGAATCCTCCGAAGAAGTACGAAGATATCGTCAACGTCTCGTTCTATGGGGGCAGCGGACGGCGCGCCCGCAAGTCGTCGCTGTGGCTGGCGCTGCGCGACGTTGTGCTGTTCTGGGTAGACAACGGCGTGCGCGTGTTCCGCGTCGACAATCCCCACACCAAGCCGCTGCCGTTCTGGGAATGGCTGATCGCCGAAGTGCAGGGACGCCACCCCGATGTCATCTTCTTGTCCGAGGCATTTACCCGCCCCAAGATGATGTACCGCCTGGCCAAGGTCGGATTCACGCAGTCTTATACCTACTTCACGTGGCGCAACACCAAACAGGAACTGACGGAATATCTGGAAGAACTGTCGTCGCCGCCCGCATCCGACTTCTTCCGGCCCAATTTTTTCGTCAATACGCCCGACATCAATCCCTATTTCCTGCAGGCCTCGGGACGGCCAGGGTTCCTGATACGCGCGGCGCTGGCGGCAACCACGTCGGGATTGTGGGGCATGTACAGCGGCTTCGAACTGTGCGAATTCCAGCCGGTTCCCGGCAAAGAGGAATACCTGGATTCCGAGAAATACCAATTGCGCCAGCGCGACTGGCAAGCGCCCGGCAACATCATCGCGCAGATCGCGCAGTTGAATGGCATCCGCCGCGCCAACCCGGCCCTGCAGACCCACCAGGGTTTCCATGCGGTGGAAAGCGGCAACGAGCAGGTGCTGTGCTTCTGGAAGGCCACGCCCTGCCTCGGCAACGTCGTGCTCGCGGCCATCAGCCTGGACCCGCACCATGCCCAGCACGCGCGGCTGGAAGCCCCATTCTGGCTGTTCGACCAGCCCGACCACGGCCAGCTGTGCGCGCATGACCTGCAGGCCGGCGCCCCGGAAACCTGGCACGGCAAATGGCGCGACCTTACCTTGCACCCCGACCAGCCCTACCGCCTGTGGCGCTTGTCGGCACGCGACTGATATGCGGAGCTTACATGTCACCTGCATCCTCAACATCCGCCGCAACGCCACTGCACGATACCCCGCACTGGTACAAGGACGCGGTCATCTACCAACTGCATATCCGTTCGTTCTTCGATGCGAATAACGACGGCATCGGCGACTTCGAGGGCCTGACCTCCAAGCTGGACTACATTGCCAGCCTGGGCGTGGATACGGTCTGGCTGCTGCCGTTCTACCCGTCGCCGCGCCGCGACGATGGCTACGACATCGCCGATTACCGCAACGTGCATCCCGACTACGGCAGCATCGCCGATGCGCGGCGCTTCATCCGGGCCGCGCATGCGCGCGGCCTGCGGGTCATCACCGAACTGGTGGTGAACCATACGTCCGACCAGCATCCTTGGTTCCAGCGAGCGCGGCGCGCCCGCGCGGGCAGCGCGGCCCGCAACTACTACGTGTGGTCCGACGACGACCAGGTTTATTCCGGCACCCGCATCATTTTCTGCGACACCGAGAAATCGAACTGGACGCGCGACCCCGAGGCCGGCGCCTATTTCTGGCACCGCTTCTATTCGCACCAACCCGACCTGAATTACGACAATCCGCAGGTCCTGAAGGAAATCCTGTCGGTGATGCGCTACTGGCTGGACATGGGGGTGGACGGCCTGCGGCTGGATGCCGTTCCCTACCTGGTTGAGCGCGAGGGCACGAACAATGAAAACCTGCCCGAGACGCACCAGGTGCTGCGGCAGATACGCGCGGTTATCGACGCCGAGTATCCGGGCCGCATGTTGCTGGCCGAAGCCAACCAATGGCCGGAAGATGCGCAGGAATACTTTGGCCAGGGCGACGAATGCCATATGTCGTTCCACTTTCCGCTGATGCCGCGCATGTACATGGCCATTGCGCAAGAAGACCGCTTCCCCATCACCGACATCATCAAGCAGACCCCGGAAATTCCCGAGTCGTGCCAATGGGCCATTTTCCTGCGCAACCACGATGAGCTGACCCTGGAGATGGTCACCAGCGAAGAACGCGACTACCTGTGGAACGTGTACGCGGCGGACAAGCGCGCCCGCATCAACCTGGGCATACGGCGCCGCCTGGCGCCACTGCTGGACCGCGACCGGCGCCGCATCGAACTGATGAACAGCCTGCTGCTGTCCATGCCAGGCACGCCCGTGCTGTACTACGGCGACGAACTGGGAATGGGCGACAACATCCACCTGGGCGACCGCGACGGGGTACGCACCCCCATGCAGTGGTCGCCCGACCGCAACGGCGGGTTTTCGCGCGCCGACCCGGAACGCCTGCCCCTGCCCGTGCTGATGGGGCCGCTGTATGGCTATGAAGCCGTCAATGTCGAGGCCCAGCAGCGCGACCCCCATTCTTTGTTGAACTGGACACGCCGCATGGTGGCAACCCGGCGCCAGTCGCGCGTGTTCGGCCGGGGCGCGCTGCGCTTCCTGTATCCCGGCAACCGCAAGATCCTGGCCTATCTGCGCCAGGAAGGCGACAACACCATCCTGTGCGTGGCCAATGTCTCCAATACGGCTCAGCCGGTGGAACTGGACCTGTCGGAGTTCGCCGGCAAGGTGCCGGTGGAGATGCTGGGCGACAGCCCCTTCCCCGACATTGGCACGCTGCCGTACCTGCTGACCTTGCCGCCTTACGGATTCTATTGGTTCGACCTGTCCCGCGACCAGGCTTCGCCCGCGTGGCATGCGCAGCAACCCGAGCGCATGCCCGACCTGACCACCCTGGTACTGCGGGGGCGTGCCGCTTTCGCGCTGACCGAGCCTTCGCGCCGGGCGCTGGAGCACGAGGTACTGCCCGCCTACCTGCAGCGGCAGCGCTGGTTTCCGTCCGACCATCGTATCGGCCAGGCCCGCGTGCTGGACATGACGCCCTTGGCCGGCACGGGCGCCGACAATTACTTCGCCGCCGAGCTGGAGACCGGCACTGGCGCGGCGCGCGCGCACCTGCACGTGCCCCTGGCCACTGTGTGGCAGGCTGCGTCCCCGCGGGATTACGTGCTGGCGCGCATCCGGCGCGGCGCCGATGTCGGCGTGCTGATCGACGCTTCGCAGCAGGAAGGCTATATACGCAGCCTGCTGGCCGCCCTGCAGGCGGGTAAGGAACAGGCCGCGGGCGGCGAACCCGGACCGGTGCTTTGCTTTGCGCCCGAGGCCGGCCTGCGCGACCTGGACCTGCCGGACGATGCCCCGCTGCATTGGCACGGCGGCGAACAGAGCAACACATCTGTCACCATCGGCGATGCCGCCATCCTGAAACTGGTGCGGCGCATCCAGGCGGGCGTGTCGCCCGAGGTGGAAATGTCGCGCCGGCTGACGCAGGCAGGCTATGCCAACACCCCGGCCCTGCTGGGCGAGGTGTCCAGGCGCGATGCCGACGGATCCGTGCGCACCCTGGCCCTGCTGCATGCCTACCTGCTGCATGAGGGCGATGCCTGGGCCTGGACCCTCGATTATCTGAAACGGGCCACTGACGACGCCTTGATGCGCGATGCCAGCATCGACGAATTCGATGAAGAACTGGCCGGCTATGCCACCGTCGCGGCCACTATCGGGCGACGCCTGGCTGAACTGCACAATGTACTGGCCCAGCCCTGCGACGACCCTGCATTCGCGCCGCAAACGGCCGGCACCGATGACGCGCAGGCGCGCGCGGCCGAAATCATCGCCATGCTGGACCGCGCGCTGGCGGCCTTGCAAAGCGTGCATGACGGCCTCGACGCCAACGCGCGTGCCTGCGCGGCCTGGCTGCAAGAACACCGCGACCGCCTGGCCCGGCGCATCGGCGAGCTGGCCCAGGCCGAGACCGGCGCGCCGCACCTGCGCATTCATGGCGACTTCCACCTGGGCCAGGTGCTGTTGGCGCAGACCGATGCCTACCTGATCGATTTCGAAGGCGAACCGGCGCGGCCGCTGGCCGAGCGCCGCGCGAAAAGCAGCCCGCTGAAGGACGTGGCGGGCATGCTGCGGTCGTTCGACTATGCCACTGCCACGGTG
>NZ_JAJMLX010000309.1 GCF_020991325.1 Bordetella petrii
CGATCTGCTCGGCGGGCTCGACCCGTGCGCGATCGAAGGCGATCCGGTCGAAGCGGTGGACGTGCTGTTCGCAATCGCCGAGCGCCACGGCCGCGGGCTCGACCTTCACCTGCACGAGCGCGGATCGATGGGCGCGTACTCGCTCGACCTGATCCTGCAGCGCAGGAACGCGCGTTGACACCCGGGTTCGCCGCGTGTAGCTTACGTGCACCATGTACCGACGCGCTCCTGTCCTGAATCCGCACACCGCCCCGGCTCCGGCCCGCGCGGTGTCGGCACCGCGTCGCGCCATGGTTTGTCCCGTCGCCCCGCCAGTGGGCATCATCGCGGGCCGCGCGGCTCCGCCGCCCCCCGCCGCCGCCCTGGGCTGATCCAGCCCCTTTCCCTGGCGGTTCCAGCGTTTTCCGCATAAGTCCGTGTGTCCGGGCGCGCCTTGCGCCGGCCGCGGCCGCTGGAGCCTGTGCGTTTCATCGACGGGTGATTTTCCATGTCCAATACCAGAACGGCCTACCAGGCCTACGGCGCAACGTCGCTATTCGTGCTGCTGTGGAGCAGCGGTGCCATCTTCTCGAAATGGGGGCTGGCGCACGCCACGCCCTTTGCCTTCCTGCTGCTGCGTTTCATGCTGGCCCTGGCCGCCCTGCTGGCGCTGGCCAGCCTGGCCCGCCACCCCTGGCTGCCCCCGCGCGGCACACG
Source organism: Bordetella petrii (assembly GCF_020991325.1). GTDB lineage: Bacteria > Pseudomonadota > Gammaproteobacteria > Burkholderiales > Burkholderiaceae_B > Bordetella_A > Bordetella_A petrii_E. The sequence goes on from NZ_JAJMLX010000309.1 coordinate 697, forward strand.
CGCGCACGTGGCAGCCACCGGCCTGGCCATGACGGGCGGCTACAGCCTCTGCTACCTGCTGGCGCTGGACCGCGGCATCACTCCCGGCGTGCTGGCCACCACGCTGGGCGCGCAGCCCCTGCTGACGCTGATCCTGCTGGAACGCCGCTATGCATGGCGCCGCCTGCTGGGACTGGCGCTGGCCCTGGCCGGCCTGGCGCTGGTGGTGTGGGAAAGCCTGGGGCTGGCGCGCTATTCCGCGTCCGGCATGCTGTACGCGCTGGGCGCCCTGCTGTGCATGACGGCCGGGGCCATCCTGCAGAAAAGCGCGGCCCTGCCGCCGCTGCGCGTGCTGCCCCTGCAGTATGCGGTGGGCCTGGCGCTGTGCTCGGCCTTCGTGCCGTTCCAGCCCTGGCGCCTGGAACCCGGGTGGGCCCTGTGGGTGCCTGTGCTGTGGTTGGCGCTGGTGATCTCGGTGGCCGCCACGCTATTGCTGTACCGGATGATCCAGTCTGGCAACCTGGTCAACGTCACCAGCCTGTTCTACCTGGTGCCGGGGGTCACCGCCCTGCTCGACTATCTGCTGCTGGGCAACCGCCTGTCCGTGCATGGCCTGGCGGGCATGGCGGCCATCCTGACTGGGCTGGCACTGGCATTCCGGGCGGCCCCCGGGCCGGCAGGCGGCACGCAAATTAACGGCAAATGACATAACTTGCCAACAGATAACAACAGATTTCAGCGGGCTGTACTGCGCGATGAATTACCATACGCCCTGAGAACACCGCCGACAGGCTTTCGCAAGGCTTGCCGGCGGTGTCCTTGTTTCACTCAACTCAACGGAGAACCCTCTATGAAAAAGACGCTGCTCGCCGCCGCCTTGCTGGCAGGTTTCGCAGGCGCCGCTCAGGCTGAGACGTCGGTCACCCTCTACGGCATCATCGATACCGGTATCGGCTACAACAAGGTCAAGGGCGATGGCTACGATGCCAGCCGCATCGGCATGATCAACGGCGTCGAATACGGTTCGCGCTGGGGCCTGCGTGGAACGGAAGACCTGGGCGACGGCCTGCGCGCCGTATTCCAGCTGGAAAGCGGCTTCGACTCCGGCAACGGTTCGCGCCAGCAAGGCGGCCGCCTGTTCGGCCGCCAGGCCACCATCGGCCTGGCCAACGATGCCTGGGGCATCCTGGAATTCGGCCGCCAGACCAACATGGCGTCCAAGTACCTGGCCGACATCGACCCCTTCTACGGCAGCTTCGGCCAGTCCAACCTGGGCCTGGGGGCCAGCTCCGCCAACACCACCCGCTGGGACAACATGGTGATGTATCGCACACCGTCGTACAGCGGCTTCGAATTCGGGGTGGGTTATTCGTTCAACGTCGATGACAACAACAGCGACGAAACCGGTTTCCGCACGGCGGACAATACGCGCGGCATCACCGCCGGCCTGCGTTACCTGACCGGCCCGCTGAATGTCACGCTGACCTACGACCAGCTCAACGGCAGCAACGCCAGCAGCACCATCGACAACGATGCCACGCCTCGCCAGTACGCGGTCGGCCTGTCGTACGACTTTGAAGTAGTGAAGCTGGCCGCGGCCTATGCACGCACCACCGACGGCTGGTTCACCGGCCAGGACCTGCCCGCCGGCACGCCCTTCAGCAGCGAACTGGGCACCAACCGCTTTGTGGACGGTTTCAAGGCCAACGGCTACATGGTGGGCGCCACCCTGCCCATCGGCGGCGCCAGCAACGTGTTCGCCTCGTGGCAGCGCGTCGACCCGTCCAACGACCGCCTGACCGGCGGCGACTCCACCATGAACGTCTGGAGCCTGGGCTACACCTACAGCCTGTCCAAGCGCACGAACCTGTACGCCTACGGTTCGTACGGAAAGGACTACGCTTTCATCGACGGCCTGAAGAGCACGGCCGCCGGCGTGGGTATCCGTCACCGCTTCTAAAGCGCCCCAAGGCGCCGGGCCGCTCGCGCCCGGCGCCTGCCCCAAGCCGCCGCCCCCACAAGAAATGCTGACGCCGGAGCGCCGCGCGGCTGTATGCTTTTCCGGTCTGCGGCGGTTTTCCTGCGCAAACCGGCCAGGCTCCCGCCGCAGGTAGCCATTCCACGAAAGCTGAACGCACGCCGGCCTGCGCTACCTGGCCGGACCGCTGAACATTACGCTGACCTACGACCAACTGAACGGCAGCAACAGCAGCGCGCAAGTCGACACCAACGCCATCCCGCGCCAGTACACCGCGGGGCTGGCCTACGACTTTAGCGTCGTGAGGCTGGCCGCGTCATATGCGCGCACCACCGACGGCTGGTTCACGGGAGAAGACCTGCCGGCAGGCCCCCCCTATAGCAACGCCTTCGGTGTCAACCGCTTTGCCGACGGCTTCCGGGCCAACGCCTACATGGTGGGCGGCACCGTGCCGTTCGGCGGCGCCAGCAACGTGTTTGCCTCGTGGCAGCGCATCGACCCGTCCAACAACTTGCTGACCGGCGACGATGCCACCACCAATATCTGGAGCCTGGGCTACACGTACGACATTTCCAGGCGCACCGATATCTATGTTTTCGGCTCGTACGCCAAGGACTATGCCTTCATCGACGACCTGAAAAGCACGTCTGCCGGAACGGGACTGCGGCATCGGTTCTGAACCCCCGCGGCGCGGCCGTCAGCCGCGTGCGCTCCGGTGGCGATTGATCGCCAGGTAGGCATCGCGCGACGGAGCCAGGTGGTTGCGGCACAGGCGTATCAGGTCGTCGCGCCGCCCTTCTTCCAGCGCGGCGATGATGGCCCAGTGCTCTTGCCGCGCGCGCTCGCGGTACGAGGCATCCACCAGGGAACTGAAGCGTATGGCGTGTGTCTGGCGCGCGTATTCCTGGATGGCTTTCTGCAGCACGCTGTTCTCGCAAAAACCGAACAGCGCCTGATGAAAACGCTGGTTGGTATGGAATACCGCGCGCGGGTATTCGTCGGCCACGGCGCGATCGTGTTCCCGCTGGATGTCGACCAGTTGGCTCAGCGCCGCGGCCGGCAAAGGGCACGGCAGCGTGCGCGCGGCTTCGGTTTCCAGCAATTCGCGCAGTTGATAGAGTTCGGCCACTTCTTGTGCCGAGAACGCCCGGACTTCGCAGCCGAAATTCTTGCGGCGTTCCACCAGCCCGCGCCGTGCCAGCTCGGCCAGCACTTCGCGCGCCGCGTGGCGCTTGAAGCCGAAGCGGCGGATCAGGTCGTCTTCGATCAGGCGTTCGCGCGGGTGCAGGCTGCCCAGCACGATGTCTTCTTCAAGCACGCGCAGGGCTTCCGACATGCTGGACGCTTCGGACGGCGCATCGGGCGGACTGGCGGGCAGAACGTGGGACATCGACGGCAATACAGCGGCTGCCCGGACGGGCACGGACAGCCACTATATCAACAATCGATTCAGCCGCGAAAGGCGGTAGCAACGGCCGGCGATGGCACAGCCGGGCGATCGTCAATGGGAAAATGCAGCAGGGCCGCCACCAGGCCGGCCAGCGCGGTAGCGGCCCAGATGGGCGTATACGACCCGGTCAGGTCGAATACCAGCCCACCCAGCCATGCCCCCAGGAATGACCCAATCTGATGGCTGAGGAAGCACACCCCGAACAAGGTACCCAGGTGCCGCGTGCCGAACACCTTGGCCACCAGCCCGCTGGTGAGCGGCACCGTGCCCAGCCAGGTCAGGCCCATGACGGCGGCGAACAGCACTACCGACAGCGTGCTTTTGGGCAACAGGAAGAACGCCCCGATGGCCGCCCCGCGTATCAGATACAGCCACCCCAGCACGTGCTGCTGGCGGTAGCGCCCGCCCAGCCAGCCGCAGGCCCAACTGCCCGCCATGTTGAACAGCCCGATCAACGCCAGCGCGGTCGCGCCCAGGCCAACCGGCATATGGCACAGCACCAGGTAGCCCGGCAAGTGCGTGGCAATGAAGGCCAACTGGAAACCGCAGGTGAAAAACCCCAGGGTCAGCAGGCAGTAGCCCCGATGCCGGCAGGCGTGCGCCACGGCCTGGCGCAAGGGCATGACGGGTTCCTGCGCGGCAGCGGCGGCGCCCGGCGTGGCGCGGTCCAGCAACATGCCCAGCGGCGCCACCAGCAGCATCAGTACCGCCAGGCCCCACAACGATGCGGACACCCCCGACACATCGCGCAGCACTTCCGCGAACGGTACCAGCACCACCTGCCCCACCGACCCGCCGGCACTGGCCAGGCCCAGCGCCATGCTGCGCCGCGCGGGACTGGCGGCGCGCCCCACCGCAGCCATGACC
>NZ_JAJMLX010000031.1 GCF_020991325.1 Bordetella petrii
ACGCCATGCGCCAGCGGCTGGAAGCCCAGGGGGCTGGCCCAGGTGTTGTCCATCATGGTCAGCACGCCATGGCGGCGTCCGTGAAGAACTTCGAGTACGTCCAGCCGCCGAGCGAGACGACGGCCTTCAGGTGGGGGTACTTGGCCTTGAGCTTCTTGATCTGGTTGAAGTTGCCGCGGAGCTTGGCGTAGCCGTCGTCGGCGACGCCGTCGACCGACTGGGCCGCGGCGAATGTCTGGGCCACGTCCATGCGGCCGGCCAGCAGGCACGATATGGCTTGCTGGCGCGCCTGCGCGGGGGAGTTGTCGCGCAAGGGATGATGCAGCCAGCGGCGCAGCAGACGGCTGCCCATGGGGGTCTGGCAGCCGTCCAGCAGCGAAAACAAGGTGGGGGCATCTTCGCCGCTGAGTGTCTGGGTCAGTTCCAGGTTGCGGCGGGTGACCGGGTCCATCAGCACATACTGGCCGGGGCGGTCTACGGCAATACCCTGCACGTGGGCCAGCGCCTGGGATTGCGTGCGCGCGGCATAGCGCAGCAGGGCGCCGGCCGCGCAGATGGCGCCGGGCATGTCGTCGACGTCGAAGCCCGACAGGGTGTCGGTCTTGAAATGGGCCAGCAGGTGGGCGCGCGCGCCGTCGCTTTCGAAATGCCAGTCGGGCACCCGGGTGCGCGCGCCGTCGAAGGCCAGCGCCAGCTCGGCGCTTTCCGCGCACACCAGCTCGGCGGGCGCGATGCGGTGCAGCTCGGATTCGACCTGGGCCGGGGCGCATTCGGTTACCCGGAATTCGCCGCTGGCCAGATTCAGCCAGGCCAGGCCGGCGCGGGCATTGCGCGCCTTGCCGCCCAGGAATACGGCGGCCAGGGCCCGGTCGGCCTTGGCGGGCAGCAAGGCCTCGTCGGTCAGGGTGCCGGGTGTGACGATGCGCACGATGCGGCGTTCCACCGGCCCCTTGGACGCGGCCGGGTCGCCGATCTGTTCGCAGATGGCCACCGACACGCCCTGGCCCACCAGGCGCGCCAGATATTGTTCCATGGCGTGCACGGGCACGCCGGCCATGGGAATGGGCGTGCCGTTCGAGGTGCCGCGCTTGGTCAGCGTCAGCCCCAGGGTGCGGGCGGCGCGTTCGGCGTCTTCATAGAACATTTCATAGAAGTCGCCCATGCGATAGAACAGCAGCAGCGGCCCGGCCTCGGCCTTGAGGCGCAGGTACTGCTGCATCATGGGAGTGTGGCCGGAAAGGTCGGTTTGTGGCATTCGGTGAATCTGGATGGAACGTGGGCCGAACCCCGCACTATAACGCGGCAATAGCGGCCAGGGTCGGGCGGAACGCGCCACAGCCCGGCGCCGCGGCGGCGCCGTTTCGGGTGGGCGCGCAGGTAGTAATACAATAGGGCGCAGATGGCGGTTTCACCTACCCGCGACAGTACATAAGGGCAGGGCTTCCGGCATAGAGGGAAGACGTTCGAATGCGCCGGCCCTGACCCCCACCCAACAACGACACCGGCGACCATGTCCGCAACGCATGTCCGGGCCTGTGCTGGTGTTCGTGCACGTTCGAAGATCCATGGCTCACACTCCTAAGATTATCTACACCCTTACCGATGAAGCCCCGGCGCTCGCCACCCGTTCGCTACTGCCCATCGTCCAGTCTTTCACCAAATCCGCCGGAATCACGGTAGAAACCCGCGACATCTCGCTGGCCGGCCGCATCATCGCCGTGTTCCCCGAATATCTCGACGACAGCCAGAAGATCGGCGATGCCCTGGCCGAACTGGGTGCCCTGGCCGTTACGCCCGACGCCAACATCATCAAGCTGCCGAACATCAGCGCGTCGATGCCCCAACTGAAGGCCGCCATCAAAGAACTGCAGGCCCAGGGCTACAAACTGCCCGACTACCCCGACGAACCCGCCACCGACGCCGAACGCGACGTCAAGGCGCGCTACGACAAGGTCAAGGGCAGCGCCGTGAACCCCGTGCTGCGCGAAGGCAATTCCGACCGCCGCGCGCCGCTGTCGGTGAAGAACTACGCACGCAAGCATCCCCACAAAATGGGCGCCTGGAGCGCCGATTCGAAAGCGCACGTGTCGCACATGGACGACGGCGACTTCTACGGCAGCGAAAAGTCCGCCGTCGTGGCCGCTGCCGGGAACGTGAAAATCGAGCTTGCCGCCGCCGATGGCACCAAGACGGTGCTGAAGGAAAAAACCCCGGTCCAGGCCGGCGAGATCATCGACGTCGCGGTGCTGTCCACCGGCAAGCTGCGCAGCTTCCTGCAGGCCCAGATCGCCGACGCCAAGGCTCAGGGCGTGCTGTTTTCGGTGCACCTGAAGGCCACCATGATGAAGGTCTCGGACCCCGTCATTTTCGGCCAGGTCGTGTCCGTGTTCTACCAGGACGTGCTGGCGCGCCACGCCGACGTCCTGAAACAGGCCGGGTTCAATCCCAACAACGGCATCGGCGACCTGTACGCCAAGATCCAGGCGCTGCCGGCCGACCAGCAGGCCGCCATTACCGCCGACATCGATGCGGCCTACAAGGCCCTGCCGGCCCTGGCCATGGTGAATTCCGACCGCGGCATCACCAACCTGCATGTGCCCAGCGACGTGATCGTCGATGCGTCCATGCCCGCCATGATCCGCGATTCCGGCAAGATGTGGAATGCCGCTGGCGAACTGCAGGACGCCAAGGCCGTCATTCCCGACCGCTGCTACGCCGGCGTGTACCAGGCCGTTATTGAAGACTGCAAGCGCAACGGCGCCTTCGACCCCGTCACCATGGGCAGCGTGCCCAACGTGGGCCTGATGGCCCAGGCGGCCGAAGAATACGGTTCGCACAACAAGACCTTCACCATCCCCGCCGATGGCACCGTGCGCGTCACCGACGCCGCCGGCGCCGTGCTGCTGGAGCACGCCGTGCAGGCGGGCGACCTGTGGCGCATGTGCCAGACCAAAGACGCGGCCGTGCAAGACTGGGTCAAGCTGGCCGTCACGCGGGCCCGCCTGACCAAGACCCCCGCCGTGTTCTGGCTGGACGAAAAGCGCGCCCACGATGCCCAGGTGATCGCGAAGGTGAAGCAGTACCTGGCCGACCACGACACCGCGGGCCTGGATCTTCGTGTGCTGGACCCGGTCGAGGCCACGCGCTTCTCGCTCAAGCGCATCCGCGCCGGCCAGGACACCATCTCGGTTACCGGCAACGTGCTGCGCGACTACCTGACCGACCTGTTCCCCATCATGGAACTGGGCACCAGCGCCAAAATGCTGTCCATCGTGCCCTTGATGGCCGGCGGCCAGCTGTTCGAAACCGGCGCGGGCGGTTCGGCGCCCAAGCATGTGCAGCAGTTCGTCGAAGAGGGCTTCCTGCGCTGGGACTCGCTGGGCGAATTCATGGCCCTGGCCGAATCGCTCGACCACCTTGGCCGCGCTTACGGCAACGGCCGCGCCCAGGTGCTGGCCCGCACGCTGGACCAGGCTACCGCCAAGTTCCTGGACACCAACAAGTCGCCCGACCGCAAGGTGGGCGGCCTGGATAACCGCGGCAGCCACTATTACCTGGCCATGTACTGGGCCCAGGCCCTGGCCGCCCAGACGGAAGACACCGCCCTGGCGGCGCAGTTCAAGGATCCGGCCGGCGCCTTTGCCGAGTTCGAAACCAAGATCCTGGACGAACTGAAGGCCGCGCAAGGCAAGCCGGTGGATATCGGCGGGTACTACCAGCCCGACGAAACCAAGGCCGGCCAGGCCATGCGCCCCAGCGCCACGCTGAACAAGGTGCTGGCCTCGATCGGCTGATAGCGGGCTTGCGGGGCGGGCAGCCGCCTCGGAATACGGAAACCGGCCAGTGGCGACACTGGCCGGTTTTTCGTTGCCTGCCGCGCGCGGGGCACCGTCTTGCAACGGCAGCTTCGCGGCGAATCTCACCAGATCTGCTGAATTTTCAGGCGAAATGTCCAGGCGTCCGGCTGGCCGGCGGGTTTCGCCACGACCTGCTCGTAGTTCAGCATCATCTGGCCGCCTTGCCACACGTGGAAACCCGTGCCCACGCCCAATCTCAAGGTGTTGGCGGCATTGTCCTGGCCGATGCCGTTGATCCGTGTTTCGCCGCCCACGCCATAGTAGGCGTCCGCGGAAACCCACAGCTTGGGGGTAAGGTTGCGACTGGCATGGAGTTCGGCCAGATACAGCGGTTTCTGGCTCAGGGTGCCTCCGGCAAAGCCGAAATCGCGGTTCCTGGTGAAGAATTTGGCCGACAGGTACAGTTCGAGCCAGGTCCATCCCTGGTCTGGCGTGTAGCTGTAATTGACGGTGGGGTAGAGCGTCCAGCGATTCGAACCGGGGTTGATGGGGTTCGCGGCGTCGTACTTGCCGGTAGGCGCCAGCACGATCAGGTGTACGCTGGAAAAAGTCTGGGGAACGAAATGGCGGAATTGCTCGCGCGTCAGCGCCGGGCCGCCGAACAGGTTCATCTGCCACATCAGGCCCAGGTCGGACATTCCCCGGTTGGACATCCTGGCGCCCGCCGCGCTGGCACGCGCATCGACGTATGGCGCAATGACCGACAGGCCGCCGGTGCGGCCGCCGAAATCCATGGTGCGCGTGAGAATTACCGATTGAGAGAACACATCCGCGCGCACCCGCGCCGAGATATCGGTGCCGTCCCCCGGTGTTATCGAACTGGAATAGTTCGAATTGGCGAATGTCAGCCAGGTATCTACGGGCGCATTCAAATAGTCGCGCGCCGACCGTCCCTGCGTCCATGCGGGACCGAACGCCTGGGCGGCCAGCAGCCCAGCGCCCAGCGCCGCTTGGGCAACTGGGCGCCTGGCTGCGCAAAGGCTCGCGACGAAGCGCGCCGTCACGGCAGTGCTCTGGCGGGTGGCGCGTTCAGGCGGGCCGCTGGAACCCGACGTTGTCGCCGATGACGGTGGTGGGCCCGATGGGCAATGGCTCGGGATTCGCGATATCGAGCTTCACGAATTCGATCTTGTCTTTCCAGACCTTGCGCAGGAAGTCCTCGATGGCGTGGATGGTGAGTTGCTCGCCCGGGCAGCGCCGGTAGCCGAAACCAAAGGGCGCGAACCCCGCGTGGTCGCACACCGGCATGGCCTTGCCGTCCGATACGCCGAACACGGTGCCGAACCCGCTGTTCTGCATCTCTACCTTGCGCCCGTCCTTCACGGCGAATGCGCTCCGGTCGAATGGGCAGGCCGCCAGGCCCATTTTCTCGACATGCGCCAGGTCGACGCGGTCGCTGGTGGGGGCCTGCTCGTAGCGCGACGGGTCGAACGCCTGCGGGTCTCGCCATTGCACCGGATCCATGCTGGTGCTGGTGTGCGGGCTGACGATATAGCCGTGACGCTCGAAGCGCGGCGGACGATTTTCTTCCAGCGCTGAAATACTTCCTCCGTTGGGCGAGATGGTGCGGAACAGTTCCATCACGAATCGTTCCAGGGGCGGGAAGGCGGCGTCTTTTGCGCCGGCTCCGTTGCCTTCCATGGTTTTCTTGAACCACGCCCGGGTGTCCGCGTCGCCGGCATCCCGGCTGAGTTTCACCATGATGTTGTACAGGGTGTTGCCCCACTGGCTGAAGGCGACGAAGTTGTGGAAGCACTCGAACACCACGTCCTTGTGGCTGAAGTGCTCGCTTTCTTCTCCATTCTTGATCCAGTACCAAGCGAATGTCTGCTCGGGGTTGGGGATCTTGCCCGAACCGATCTCGGCCAGTTTCTCGTCGATCCAGCCCTTGAGAAAATCCAGGTGGGTGCGCACCGTCATGTAGTTTTCGTACACGATATGCTGGGTGGGGTCGCGATAGGCCAGCACGGTATTGAATGCCTCGCCGATCTCGCGTACCCGGTCGGGTATGCCTTCATTCTTGACCCCCAGGTGCAGGTCCCAATACAGGTCCCAATAGTTTTCCAGGTACGGCCGCATCAGGGGCTTGCCCGCATTCCCGGGCGCCAGCAGCGCGTCGAAGAACGCCCGCACTTTGGGGCCATACATTTTGTCGTACAAGTCTGGAGTGATCGCCGACATGTAGATACGCTTGCGCAGGTTGTCGGGCCCGCGTTTTTCCAGACCTTGCAGGAATACCGTGACGCCATCCTGGGGCGCGGGACGCCATGTCGGGCTCAACAGGCCCCACAGGTCATTCGGCAGGGCGTTTTCCTTGGTAAGGCTCAGATCGATCATCGGCAGTGTGGGGCGCTCGCCGTTGTACACACTGACCAGAAAATACGGAACGATGACATTCTCGACGTAGGCGGGTTCGAAGGTCTTGCTGAACTGTTTTCGCAATCGCGCCGCGGCCGATTCTAGTTCCACGGGGGAAAGCGGCTGGCCCGGCACGGGCGGCGATTGCGACAGCACGGGTTGGGTCGATAAAGCTGCAACCGCGGTGGCACCGCTGGTAATGAAGGTTCTTCTTTTCATGACTGTCTCCAGGTAATGAACGCAGAAATCTAGTCTGTTGAGAAACCTGTAAATCACCTGCAATGAGCAACGGCAAAAGCGACCAACGTTGAACGTGAAGAAGGCCGAGGCACCTCCGGAAAGGTATAAAAGGCAATCGCGCCTGCCGAGGCAGAACGATATCGAATGCAATGATGTCGGTACGGCAGCCAGCGCGTTCCGCCGGGGTGGCGGAAAGTACCTGTTTGAAGTGTGCTTGTGTACTGGGCGACGGTGGCGCTGTGGCCGGAATCGCCGTGGGCTGCAAGCCGGAATGATGTGAGACAAAATTTCCGGCGCCGAAAATAATCTAAGACAAAAAATACCCGGTCGCAATAAGTATTATCTTGGAGTCCGGAGTGGGGACGGAAGGCCAGGCCGGCGACGTAGGCAGCCGCGCCGGGGCATGCCACAATGGGCTGTCCGGGCCCAGGCAAGGCCAGGCTGCCGGGTTTTTCGCCAAGGCATGCCGCCCCAGGCTGCGCCGGCCCTTCAACAGGGAGACGAACAATGTCCAACAGTCATGTCTATAAGCAGATCGAACTGGTGGGATCGTCCACCAAGTCGTCCGACGACGCCGTCGTGCAGGCCATTGCGCGCGCGTCGGAAACACTGCGCAATCTGGACTGGTTTGAAGTGACCGAAGTTCGTGGACACATCAAGAATGGCAAGGTTGCCCACTGGCAGGTAGGCTTGAAGATCGGCATGCGGCTCGAAGACGGCGAGTAAGGCGCGCGCCGGAACGCCGGCAATAAAAAAGGCGGCGCCTTGAGGCGCCGCCCAAAGTTGCCCCTGTCTGTATCAGGCGCCCACGGGCTTGCCGTCTTCGCGGCGCACGACCACCGTGGCCGAACGCGCGTCGCCACCTCCGGCGCGCACGGTGTTCCACGCGCCGTTCGGATGCTGGATGTTGATAAAGAACGTGGTCAGGTCTTCGTTATAGGCAATGCCGGTGATTTCGCAGCCCACCGGGCCCACCAGGAAGCGCTTGGATTCGCCGGTTTCCTGGTCGATGTAATACATCGCGTTGTGGCCGAACTCATCGGCGTCGGTCGCGCCCGAATCGGTTTGCACCCACAGGCGGCCCTGGGTGTCGATACGGATGCCATCCGGGCTGGAGAACGTGTCGCCATTGATGGTGCCGGTCAGGTTGGCGGCTTCGCCTTCGGACTCGTCGTAGCCGGCCAGCAGCAGCAGTTCCCATTCGAAAGTCGTGGCCAGCGGGGAATCGCCGCGCTCTTTCCAGCGCACGATGTGCCCGTGCGAGTTGTTGGTGCGCGGGTTGGCGGCGCTGGTGCGGCGGCGGCTGCCGTTGTTGGTCAGCGTGCAGTAAACCGTCTTGTCCAGGCCCACCGTGATCCACTCGGGGCGATCCATCAGCGTGGCGCCCGCCACGCGCGCGGCGGCCTTGGTCTCGATCAGCACGTCGGCCTGCGAGTTGAAGTCGATGATCTGTTGCGAGGGCAGCGAACCGGGAGCCACCTGGGTGTAATTGCCCGGATCCACGGCGCCGGCCGTCAGGCCGTTCTTGCCCACGGTCAGTTCCACCCAGTTGCCCGAGCCGTCGTCGTTGAAGCGCGCCGCGTACAGCGTGCCTTCGTCCAGCAGCCCCATGTTGTTGGCGCGGTTGGCGGGGTCGTAGGCGCGGGTGGGAATGAACTTGTAGATGCAGCCAGGAGTGCCGTCGTCGCCCATGTAGACGGCGAGGCGGTTGTTCTCGTCCAGCATGTAGGCGGTGTTCTCGTGGTCGAAGCGGCCCATGGCGGTGCGCTTGACTGCGGTCGAGGTCGGTTCATACGGATCGATTTCCACCACCCAGCCGTAGCCTTCTTCAGGCTGCGTGTTGTCCCAGTAGTTGTTGGTGGTTTCTTCACAGGTCAGGTAGGTGCCCCAAGGGGTGTTGCCGCTGGCGCAGTTGTTCAGCGTGCCCACCACGGTGGGGCTGATCGACGCGGCGGCGGGGCCGCTGACGTTGTAGACCGTATTGCCGGTATAGCGCTTGTTGTACTTCGAGTTCTCGACCACCGACCACTTGCCGTCGTCGCCACGGGCGATTTCAATGACCGACACGCCCACGTTCGACAGGTTGGTCTTGACGCCGTCGGTGGTGGTGTCCAGGGTCCGCGAATCAACGTTCTCGTGGTTCAAGACCAGCAGGCCGCCCTTGCTGGGATCCACGCCTTCCAGGGCGTAGAAGTGCATGCCGTCGTGCTGGCCGCCGGCCTGGGTTTCGGTGGCGGGGTACGACTGCGGAATGCCGGTATAGCCCTGCGAGCCAATCATGCACTTGTCGCCGGCCGAATACAGGACTTCGGCGATATAGCCTTCGGGTACCAGCACCGTGTCGGGCGTCAGGTTGTCGGCCAGGGGCTTGAAGTTCACCGAGTAATCGGGGCCGACGGGGTCGGTGGGGTTCTCGCCACCGCCATTGTCGCCGCCGTTGTCGCCGCCAGGCGCGTCGTCGTCATCGTCGCTGCTGCTGCCACAGCCGGCCAGCGTGCCGCCGAACACCGACAGCAGCGACAGGCCCACGCTATTGCGCAGCAGGGTGCGGCGGGCGGGGTTCGCGGCGACGATCTCGTCGAACATCTGGCCGGGCACCGTGACTTCTCCTTGTGCCTCACGATGCGGGGCGCGCAGCTTGTCTGTCAGATAAGACATTTAGACCTCTTTGGGATTTAGTTGGGCAATTAAGCTGACATTCAGCCAAATCGGGGCAGAGATTAAGGGGTCTCTATGACGTGATCATTGCTACAGAAAATTAATACCGTGCAATGACTGCGCGTGGCGGCGCTTTGCGCACCGCTTATGTGGCAGGTGTGTGGCAGATATAAAAACGTGCCCGGCGCGGGGAGATTGGCGTCTGGCTCCCGTCAGGGTGCCAGACACCGTTGTGTGCCGCGAAGATCTCAGTCGGACGGTGTCCGGCACCTTGCGGGAGCCAGACACCCGTGGGCCATGGAAGCCAGACGTCTTGTATGTGGGTGCCTGTGGTGATGAGCCATTACCACTGCGGATCCGGTGGTGTCAGCCCGCCCGGCTGCGCATTGCGTGAGCGCGTGCCGTAAGTGCCTGCGGCGCATGCACTTTTTGCGCTTGTTCGAAAACTGTACAAGGGTTTATCCACATTGCGCGGGGATAAGTGCGGCCCGCGCCGGCCGCCATGGCGGCCGGTGGATAAATAGGTCAGGCGGCGTGCTGCGCCACCCAGGCCAGGTAGCGGTCGAGCCAGCCTTGCAGGAACTTGCGCGTGCCCTCGTTGGTGATGGCGTACTGGTCGTCGATCAGGCCTTCCGTGGTTTGCAGGAAGACTTCGGGTGTGGTCAGCACGTTCACGCCTTCGGCGGCCAGGATGTTGCGCAGGTGCTGTTGCGCCATGGCCGTGCCGGCCGCGCTGGGCGACGTGCCGACGATGCCGCCGGTCTTGCCCACCCAGGAATTCTTGCCCCACGGGCGCGAGCCCCAGTCGATGGCGTTTTTCAGGGCGGCAGGAATCGAGCGATTGTGCTCGGGGGTCACGAACAACAGGCCGTCGGCCTCGGCAATCAGGGCCTTCATTCTGGCGGCGGATTCCGGCATGGACATTTCGTCGTCCTGGTTGAAGAGCGGTACGTTCAGGTTGACATATTCGAACGTGACGTTCGCGGGCACCAGCTTTTCCAGGGCGCGCGCCAGCCGCAGATTGATGGAGGCGGCCCGCAGGCTGCCGACGAACACCGCGATCTTGTAGTTGCTCATGACACAGGCTCCGTGGACAAAGAAGTGAACCAGTGTAGACCCGCTTATTGAGCGGCTCAACACGCACCAGAACAGTGCGCGCCGCACGATTGCCGGCGTGGCAGGGCATGAAAAGGTGCAGGGATAACCCGGATGCCGCGGCGAGCAGGGGCCTGCCCCGGGGCCGCCACATCTCCAGGAAGTTGGCACAGGGTTTGCTAGGGTAAACACCAGGGGGCCGAGCACCGTCCCGGGCCGGCCCGCACGCAGCAAGGAGTTCCGCATGACCGCCCATCTTCCCGCCCCCGTCACCATGCTGGTCACCCGCCATATCTCGCCCGAACGCTACGGCGATTTCCTGGCCTGGATGCGGCAGGGGGAAATCCTGGCCGCCGGTTTTCCCGGTTTCCTGGGATCGGGTGTATTGCAGCCGCCCGAAGGCGGCGACCAATACCAGATCGTGCTGCGCTTCAATGACGCGGGCAGCCTGGCGCGCTGGGAAAACTCGCTGCCGCGCCGCATGTGGCTGGAACGCGGCAGCAGCCTGGTGCGCGCCAGCCGGGTAGACCGGGCCAGCGGCATGGATGCCTGGTTCGGCCCGCCGCGCAGCGCGCCGCCGCGCTGGAAGCAGGCCGTCAGCATCTGGCTGGCGTATTTTCCGATGCTGTTGCTGTTCAGCGCGCTGCTGAACGACCAATTGAGCGCCATGCCGCTGTTCTGGCGTGTACTGGTAACCACCGCCTGCATGACGCCAGTGCTGTCGTTCATCTGCATTCCCGTCATTACCCGCTTGCTGCGCGGCTGGCTGCAGCCTGCCGCCCGCAGTTGACGGCCACCTGACTGACGATTCACTGAATACTAAACGAAAATTGTTTACACTTGCATCGGTAATGCTCGATTTCTAAAAGGGCGCGGCCACGCGGGGCGCGCCTTTCCCACAAGGAGATTGTTCCGATGCGCAAGTTGCTTTATGGCGCGCTGCTGGTGGCCGCCCTGACCGGAGGCGCCGCCCAGGCCGCGGCCGAACCCAAGGCGGTGGTGAAAACCTACGCGGACATCGCGCTGGCGGGTTATGAAGATTCGCTGGCTTCGGCCCAGGCCCTGCGCACGGCCATCAACGCGCTGATCGAGAAACCCAGCGCGCAAACCCTGCAGGCCGCGCGCCAGGCCTGGCTGGCGGCGCGCGTGCCTTACCAGCAGACCGAGGCGTTCCGTTTCGGCAACCCCATCGTCGACGATTGGGAAGGCAGCGTGAACGCTTGGCCGCTCGACGAGGGCCTGATCGACTACGTGGATGCTTCGTACGGCACCGAAAGCGACCAGAACGCGTTCTACGCAGTGAATGTGATCGCCAACTCGAAGATTTCGGTGGGCGGCAAGACCATCGACGTCACGACCATCACGCCCGAATTGCTGACCGAAACCTTGCACGAGGCCGATGGCAACGAGGCGAACGTGGCCACGGGCTACCACGCCATCGAATTCCTGCTATGGGGCCAGGACCTGAACGGCAGCGGCCCGGCGCCGAAAGACCGCCAGGGCACGCCGCAAGAGCGCCATTCGGGCAACCGCCCGCACACCGATTTCGACCCCGCCCAGTGCACGGGCGGCCATTGCGAGCGCCGGGTGCAATATTTGCGCGCCGTTACCGACCTGCTGGTTACCGACCTGGAAGAAATGGTGGGCAACTGGAAGGCCGGCGGCGAGGCGCGCAAGGCCGTCGAACAGGATCCCAAGGCGGGCATGGTGGCCATGATGACGGGGCTGGGCAGCCTGTCGTACGGCGAACTGGCCGGCGAACGCATGAAGCTGGGCCTGATGCTGAACGACCCCGAAGAAGAGCACGACTGCTTCTCGGACAACACCCACAATTCGCACTACTACAACCAGCTCGGTATCCGTAACGTTTACCTGGGCGCCTATGAACGCGTGGACGGCAAGAGCGTGTCGGGCGCCAGCCTGTCCGACCTGGTGAAGGCAAGCGACCCCAAGCTCGACGCCGAGATGCGCAGCAAGCTGGATGCCACCGTGGCCGCCATGCAGGCCATGCGCGATCGCGCCGAGAAAGTCGAAACCTACGATCAGATGATTGCCGGCGGCAACACTGAAGGCAATGCCGTGGTGCAGAAAGCCATCGACGCCCTGATCGACCAGACCCGCAGCCTGGAGCGCGTCATTGCCGCCTTGGAACTGGGCGACGTGTCGATGGAAGGTTCGGATAGCCTGGACAACCCGGAAGCCGTATTCCAGTGAGCAAGACTGTTGTTGCAGTATTGGCGGCGCTGGCAACAGCCGGCGCCGCCGTGGCTTCCGACGGGCGCGATGACCTGAGCGAGCAGGATCGCGCCCGCGTGGGCAAGGTGACGGCGCCCACGGATGATTTTTCCCGCCCCGAGCAGTTCGAACCCCTGCCTGCCGGCGCCACCACCACACGCAAGCTGATCAACGCCGACATCTTCTCGCATCCATCGGCCAACCTCACTTTCGAAGGGCGCCAGGAATTCCTGGTGGGCAATGGCCTGTTCCGCAAAGACTGGGTGTCGGCGCCGTCGTCCACCCAGGCCTCCGACGGCCTGGGGCCGCTGTTCAACGCCCGTTCCTGCCAGGCCTGTCATACCAAGGACGGCCGCGGCACGGTGCCCGGCTTCGATCCCATGGAGCGGTCGGACGCCGTGGCGCTGTTGCTGCGCCTGGCGGTGCCGCCCACGACCGACGAGCAGCGGCGCCAGCTGGCATCGGGCGAACTGCCGTTCGTGCCCGAGCCCGTGTATGGATCGCAACTGCAGAATTTCTCGGTACCCGGGCTGCCGGCCGAAGGCCGCCTGGAAATCGAATACGAACCGGTGCGCGTGGAATTGAACGGGGGCGAAGTGGCCACCCTGATGAAACCCACCTACCGGATCGAAGATCCGGCCTACGGCCCCTTGCGCGCCGATGTGCAGATTTCGCCCCGCCTGGCGCCGCCCATGATAGGGCTGGGGCTGCTCGAGGCAATACACCCCGCCGACATCCTGGCCAACGCCGGGGCCGACCGCGGCGACGGCATCAGCGGCCGCCCCAACTGGGTCCTGGATGAACGCACCGGCAAGAAGGCGCTGGGCCGTTTCAACTGGAAGGCCAGCCAGCCCTCGGTGGAACAGCAAAGCGCCGTGGCGTTCTCGAACGACATGGGCTTGTCCACACCGATGTTCCCCAGCCATTATGGGGAGTGCACCAAGGCCCAGGCCGCCTGCTTCGACCTGCCGCACGGCGCGCAGCCGCGCCTGGGCGAGCACGAAGTGCCGGCTGAACTGATGGATTTCGTGACCACCTATTCGGTGAACCTGGCCGTGCCGCAGCGGCGCGACGTGGACGATGCACGCGTGCTGGCGGGCAAGAAACTGTTCTACGAAGCCAACTGCGTGGCCTGCCATGTGCCCAAGTACGTGACCCGGCGCGACGCCCAGCGTGAAGAACACCGTTTTCAACTGATATGGCCCTACACCGACTTGCTGCTGCACGATATGGGCGAGGGCCTGGCCGACGGCGTGTCGGAAGGCGAGGCCAGCGGCAGTGAATGGCGCACGCCGCCGCTGTGGGGCATAGGGCTGACCCGCACGGTCAATCCCAATGCCACCTGGCTGCATGACGGCCGGGCGCGGTCGCTGCTGGAAGCCGTACTGTGGCATGGCGGCGAAGCCCAGGCCGCGCGCGATCGCGTGGTGGCCATGACGCCCGACGAGCGGGCGGACCTGATCCGCTTCCTGGAATCGCTGTGAGCGTAGCAGCAAGGAGTACAAGAATGCGCAAGACCAAGCAATGCCTGTTGGCGGCCGTGGTGGCGCTGGCCCCGTGGGCCGCGCCGGCCGCGCCCCCGGCAGACCTGGGCCAGCGGCTGGCCGACGGTTACGCGCGGCCCGCGGTGGCCAAGCTGGTCAAGCAGGCGGATGGGCTGGAACAGGCCCTGGCCGGCTGGTGCGAAGCTGGCGGCAAGGGCGATGCACAGCCTGTGCGCCAGGCATTCCGCGATACGGCGCTGGCCTGGGCGGGGGTGGAGTTCCTGCGATTCGGGCCGCTGGTGCAAGGCAACCGCTACGAAAAACTGGCGTTTTGGCCGGACACGCGTGGCGTCATGCAGCGGCAGGTGCGCGGCCTGCTGGCCAAGGCCGATCCGGCATTGCTGGAAACCGGGGCGCTGGGCGCGCGCAGCGTGGCCATGCAGGGCCTGCCGGCGCTGGAATACGTGCTGTATGACGAGCCCGGCCTGCTGGATGCCCCGGCAGGCAAGGACATGGCCTACGCATGCCGCTATGCCGTGGCCGTGGCCGCCAATATCGTCGGCGTGGCCACGGAACTGCAGCAGGCATGGAGTCCGCAGGGCGACCACGGCCGCGAATTCACGAACCCCCGGGCGGGCAATGACCTGTACCGCAGCCAGCAAGAGGTGGCCGCCGAGGCCGTCAAGGCATTGTCGACGGGGCTGCAGTTCGCCCGCGACGTCAAATTGCTGCCGGTGATCGGGGAATCGCCCGAAGCGGCCCGGCCCAAGCGCGCGGCATTCTGGCGCAGCGGCCTGGCCTTGCCCATGCTGGCGGCCAGCGTCAACAATATGCGTGCCTTTTTCGATGCCGGCGGCTACCAGTACCCCGAAGGCGAGGCCTGGATACAACAGTCGGTGCAGGGCGAACTGGACCGCGCCGCGGCGGTGTTGCAGGCGCAGGATGGCCCGTTGGACCAGGCGGTGGCGAATGCCGAGTCCTGGCAGCGCCTGGCGCTGGCCGCCCTGATCCTGAAAAACGCCAAAGATATCGTCGACCAGAACTTCGCGCCCGCGTTGGGCGTCATGATTGGATTCAATGCGCTCGATGGAGATTGACCGCCGCCGCTTTCTGGCCCTGGCCGCCGCCGTTGGGCTAAGCCCCGCCACGCTGCGAGCCGCCGCTGATACCCCGCTGTACCTGGCCGCGCGCCTTGCGGGCGACCGCTACGAGGCCGTGGTGCTGGACGCGGGCGGGCACGAGCGCCAGGTGGTGCCCATGCCGGCGCGCGGCCATAGTTTTGCGCTGGATCCGGCGCGCAACCGTGCCGTGGTGTTCGGCCGCCAGCCGGGTTTTTTCGCGGTGGCTTTCCGCATCGATGGCGCGCAGCCGCCCTTGCCCCTGCAGGCGGCCGAAGGGCGCCACTTTTTCGGGCATGGTGTGTTCCTGCCGGACGGCCGCCGCATGCTGGCCACGGAAAACCACTATGAAGCGGGCTACGGCGTGCTGGGGGTGTACGACACCTCGGACGGGGGCGCGTACCGCCGCATCGGCGAGTTCGAGACCGGTGGCATCGGCCCGCATGAAGTGGTGCTGCTGCCCGATGGCAAGACACTGTGCGTGGCCAACGGCGGCATCCTCACGCACCCAGACTACGGCAAGCTGGAACTGAACCTGGACACCATGCGGCCGTCGCTGGCTTATGTGGATGCCCACGACGGCCGCCTGATCGAGCGCGTGGAATTGCCCGAATCGCTGCATCGCCTGTCGATCCGCCACCTGGCTATCGCGGGCGATGGCGCGGTGTGGTTCGGTTGCCAGCATACCGGCCCCGCCAGCGAGCGGCCGCCGCTGGTGGAACGCCACCGGCGCGGGCACGCGCCCGAACTGTATGCCGGCCCGGACGAGATCCTGCGCGGGTTCCGCAATTACGTGGGTTCCGTGGCGGCGGATCCCGCCGGCAAGGTCATTGCCACCAGCAGCCCGGTGGGCAGCCAGGTCGTGTACTGGGATGCCGCCACTGGCCAGTGCCTGGGCATGACGCCCCTGGCCGATGGCTGCGGCGTGGCGCCGCTGGGCCCGCGGCGCTTCCTGCTGAATAGCGGCCGCGGAGCGTTGGTGACGGCCGGTCCCCGGGACGCGCTGCAGTCCGTGCTGCCGCCTGCGCCCGGCCTGTCGTGGGACAACCACTTCAGAAGGCTGTAATGACCTGCCCGGCCCGCAGGCAGCGGGCAGTGGGTATCGCGGCCGCACGATTCTTTGTGCATACACGCCCATCTGATACAGTTTTCGATTGAACAAACCCGGCGTGCCCGTTCATGGTGGCGCGCGCGCGCCGTATCTTGGGAGCTTGCATGAATGAATATCTGGTAGGCCTGGAAGCCTGGATGCCGCGCCTGGCCGATGGGGCGGTCAATCTGGTGATGGCCTTGCTCATACTGATCGTCGGCTGGTGGATATCCGCCTTGCTGGGGCGCTGGGTGCGGCGCGCAGCCACGCGTTCGCCGCGTGTCGACCCCACCATCGTGCCCATGTTCTACACCGTGGTGGTGTGGACGGTGCGCATTTTCACCGTGATAGCCGTATTGGCGCGCTTCGGCGTGCAAACCGCCAGCCTGATCGCCGTGCTGGGCGCCGCCGGCCTGGCCGTGGGCCTGGCGTTGCAGAATACGCTGCAGAACATTGCCGCAGGCATCATGCTGCTGATGCTGCGCCCCTTGCGCGCGGGCGAGTACGTGGCGCTCAGCAGCGGCACCGAGGGCACGGTGGAAGAAGTCGGCCTGTTCCTGTGCCGCCTGGTCCAGGTGGACGGCATTCATGTGTCGCTGCCCAACAGCGTGGTATGGAACGCCACCATTACCAACTACAGCCGCAACGTGACGCGCCGGCTTGATATTCCCGTCACGGTCCACTATAGCGACGACCTGGACGCGGCCCTGGCCAGTCTGACCAGGCTGGTGTCCGAGCATCCCCTGGTCAGCAAAGAGCCGGCGCCGCAGATCAAGGTCAGCGAATACAAAGACAACGGCACGGTGGTCAACCTGCGCATGTGGTGCGCGGCGGCCCAGTACTGGGACCTGCGCTGGGACTTGTTCCACCAGATCCGCCAGACGCTCGGTTCGGCGGGCTTCAAGCCGCCCATTCCCGTGCGCGAAATCCAGGCGCCGCCCAAGGAAGACAGCCATTCGGCTGCCTGATCAGGTGCGCGTCGACAGGCGTGCCAGTTCCGCGTTGATCCAGCCCGCGATCTCGCGCTGGCGCGGGGCCGGCATGCGGTCGATGATGGCCGTCACGCTGATGGCCAGGATAGGCGCGCCTTGCGGGTCGAGCAGGGCGCAGCCCACCCCCAGCGCGCCGCGCACGGCGTGGTTGCCCACCACCGCATAGCCACGCGCGCGGGTGTTCTCGATGAGCCGGTGCATTTCGTGCGTGGTCATGCCGCCGTATTCGTCCAGGTAGCCCGAATTGCGTTCGACGATGCCATGGGCAACCGGGTCTGACAGGGCGGCCAGCAAGGCCATGCCTCCTGATCCTACGCCCAGCGGCTGGCGCTTGCCGGCGTAGGTGGCCAGGATCTGTACCGGATAGCCGCCGATCTCGCGGTGCAGGCTGACCGATTCATCTCCTTCGCGCACCACCAGGAACACCGCGTCGCCGGTGCGTTCGGCCAGGCGCCGCAGGCTGGGCAAGGTCTGGCTGATGCGGGGGTCGGGCGCCGTGTTATCGGCGCAAGTGGCCCACTGGGCCCGGTACTTCTTGGTGCCGGGCACCGGCAGCACCAGCCCCGCGTCCAGCAGGGCGGCCAGCAGCCGGTAGATGGTGGGGCGCTGGATGGATGTCAGGCGGGCGATGTCGGTCACGCTGAGCCCGGCCGCGCCCTGGTCGCGCAGCGCGGCCAATACCGCCAGCCCGCGGCGCAAGGTGCGCGGGCCGGAAGAATTTTCTGAAATCGACATGCAAGCCTCGGGTGTAGCGGTCAATCTGGTTTCCAGGCGGACGGGGTGGCCGATGACAAGTTTACTGTCCGCAGCGTGGACTCTACCTTGCTGAAGCAGAGCTGACTAGTGGAAAATCGCCCCCGTAACAAAGTCTAGAGCGTCCGTCCCACGGACAATTTCACAGGAGACACTACATGACCAAAGGTCAAAAACCCCGCTTCGTTCGTCACGCCACGTCACTGCTGGCCGGTGCGCTAGGTGCGTTGGCGCTGAGCGCGAGCGCCCACGCCGAATACCCGGAACGCCCGGTCAATATCGTGGTGGGCTTTTCCGCTGGCGGCACCACCGACGTCATCGCCCGCATCATGGCCAAGGAACTCACCGAAGGCCTGGGCCAGTCGTTCGTGGTCGAGAACAAGCCGGGCGCGGGCAGCAATATCGCCACCGACTACGTCAAGCGCGCCAAGCCCGATGGCTACACCCTGCTGTTCGTGGCCGTTACCAGCGCCATCAACCAGACCCTGTACAAGAACGTTTCGTTCGACCTGACCAAGGACTTCACGCCGGTGGCCCTGGGCGCCAAGGTGCCCAACATCCTGGTGGTGAACCCCAGCGTGCCGGTCAAGTCGGTGAAAGAACTGGTGGAATACGCCAAGGCCAATCCCGACAAGCTGGCTTTCGCATCGTCGGGCAGCGGCACGTCCATTCACATGGCGGGCGAACTGTTCAAGATGCGCGCCGGCCTGAATGTGCTGCACGTGCCTTACAAGGGCAGCGCCCCGGCCGTTACCGACCTGATCGGCGGCCAGGTGCAGTTCATGTTCGACAACATGCCCTCGTCGTGGCCGCATGCCCAGGCCGGCAAGCTGCGCGCCCTGGCCGTGACCACCGCCACGCGCTCGCCGTCAGCCCCCGACCTGCCCACCATGCAGGAATCGGGCTTCGACAATTTCGACGTGTCGTCGTGGTTCGGCCTGATCGCGCCGGCCGGCACGCCGCCCGAAGTGATCGAAAAGCTGAACGCCGTCATGGTGAAGGCGCAAGACAACCCCGAAGTGCAGAAAGCCTTTGCCAGCCTGGGCGCCGTGGGTGAAAAAACCACGCCGGCCGAGTTCGGTGCTTTCATCAAGTCGGAAGTCGAAAGCTGGGCGCCGGTGGTCAAGGCCTCGGGCGCGCAGGTCGACTAAGCCTTTGACCTCGGCCGCGCCTTCCGGGGCGGCCGGGTCATTGACCAAGGCGGGCCGATGGCCCGCCTTATTTTTTGCGCAGCATGGCCGTGCACACGCCGCGCAGCATGTCGACCTCGTCGCGGGTCAGGCCGCTGCGGCTGAACAGGTGCCGCATGCGCGGCATCAGCTTCTTGGGGTGCGCCGGATCCAGGAATTCCACGTGCACCAGGGCCTGTTCCCAGTGCGCCAGCAGGGCCTGCACTGCTTCGCCGGTGGCGGCCGCGGCCCCCGGGTCGGGCTGGTGGGCGGTGGATGCGGGCAGCAGCGCGGCGCCGTTGGCCGCCAGCAGGGCGTAGCGCAGTTCCCAGGCCGCCAGCTGCAGCGCCTGGGCCACGTTCAGCGAACTGTATTCCGGATTGGCCGGAATATGGCAGATACGGTGGCACAGGGCGATCTGGGCATTGGTCAGGCCGGCGCGTTCCGTGCCCAGCACCACCGCGGCGCAGCCGGACCCCGGCGCGGCCAGGTGTTCCCGCGTCAGTTCGGCGGCCTGGCGGATGTCGCAGGGCGGGGGGCCCAGGTCGCGTACCCGCGCCGTCAGGGCGAATGCCAGGCTAACTGGGGCCAGGGCCTCTTCCAGGGTGGCGCAGACCCGCGCGCGTTCAAGGATGTCGGCCGCGCCGCTGGCCAGGGCCACGGCCTCGGGCTGGCGGGTCATGTCGGCAAAACGGGGTTCGACCAGGACCAGTTCCTGGAAGCCCATGGTCTTGATGGCACGGGCCGCCGAACCCACGTTTCCGGGGTGGCTGGGCTGTACCATGATGAACTGGACGCGTGAAAATGGCTGAGTCATTTAAAATAGCAAGTTTGGCTTAACGCCTTCCTGGTTTTTCGGGTCGTTGGCGCGGGTATGGCGGGGTTTGCCCCGCATTCGCGGCAAGGCCACCCGGGTGGCAGCCCTTACTGCATACGTACGGAATTTTATGCACCCGATGCTCAATATCGCCATCAAGGCGGCCCGGCGTGCCGGCACCATCATCAACCGTGCCAGCCTGGATTTGGAACGACTCAACGTGGCTCGCAAGGGGCCGCGCGATTATGTCACGGAAGTCGACCGTGCCTCGGAAGAGTCCATTGTCGAGACCTTGCACGCCGCCTACCCCGACCACGCCGTGCTGGGCGAAGAGTTCGGCCTGCAGGGGCCCGACCATGCCGAATTCCAGTGGATCATCGATCCGCTCGACGGTACCACCAATTTCATCCACGGGCTGCCCAATTACGCCGTGTCCATCGCCCTGACCCAGCGTGGCCAAGTGACGCAGGCCGTGGTCTACGACCCGTCGCGCAATGAACTATTCACCGCCAGCCGCGGCAGCGGCACCTTCCTGAACGACCGCCGCGTGCGCGTGTCCGGCCGGGCCCGCTACAGCGAGGCCCTGCTGGGCGCGCACTGGCCCAAGTCGGGCGACATCGACGCGGGCGGCGGGCGGTTCCGCCAGATGTCCGAGGGCAGCACGGGCGTGCGCCGCCTGGGTTCCACGGTGCTGGACCTGGCCTACGTGGCCTCGGGCCGCCTGGATGGCTTCTGCGGCGTGCGTCTCAAGCCCTGGGACCTGGCGGCGGGCAGCCTGCTGGTGCAAGAAGCCGGCGGCCTGGTAGCCGATTTCGACGGCGAGCAGGGCTGGCTGGATTCCGGCAATGTATTGGCCGGCAGCCCCAAGATCTTCACCCAGATGCTGGCTGCCTTGCAGCCCAAGCAGGACTAAGCCCCCCGGGGGCGCCGGCGGCCGGCGCGCCCAATTGCTCCGAAAGCCGCGCCAATATTGATTCTGGCGCCGGAATTCCGCGTGTTTCCAGTCCATTTGCCGGCATGTTGCCGGCAAGTGACGGCATTTCCAGGTACGATTGGCGGTTCCGCAACTTTTGGAGCACTCAATGGAGTGGCTGCAGGACCCCTCTGCGTGGGTCGGCCTGCTTACCCTGGTCGTACTTGAAATCGTACTGGGGATAGACAATCTGATTTTTATTGCCATCCTGGCTGACAAGCTGCCCCCTGCGCAGCGCGACCGCGCGCGTATCGTGGGCCTGTCCCTGGCATTGATCATGCGCCTGGGCCTGTTGTCCGTCATGTCCTGGCTGGTCACTTTGACCGCTCCGCTGTTCTCCATTGGCCCCATGACGTTCTCGGGGCGCGATCTCATCCTGTTCGTTGGCGGCCTGTTCCTGTTGTTCAAGGGAACACTGGAACTGCACGAAAGACTGGAAGGCAACCAGGCGGCCAATGGCTCCGGCCCGCGCGTGTACGCCAGCTTCTGGGTCATTGTGCTGCAGATCGTGGTGCTGGACGCGGTGTTCTCGCTGGACTCCGTCATCACCGCCGTGGGCATGGTAGACCACCTGGCCATCATGATGATCGCCGTCACCGTGGCTATCGGCATCATGCTGATCGCGTCCAAGCCCCTGACCCGCTTTGTCAACGCGCACCCCACCGTGGTGGTGCTGTGCCTGGGCTTCCTGTTGATGATCGGTTTTTCGCTGCTGGCCGAAAGCTTCGGCTTCAAGGTGCCCAAGGGCTATCTGTACGCGGCCATCGGCTTCTCGGTGGCCATCGAGGCCCTGAACCAGGTGGCGCGCCGCAACTTGCTGCGCCTGGATGCCAGCCGCCCCATGCGCGACCGCACCGCCAGCGCGGTGCTGCGCATGCTGGGCAAGCGCCCGCCGGACAGCGAAGAGGCCGCCATGCCCAGCGCCCACGCGCCCGCCGTGCAGGCCTTCGGTGTCGAAGAGCGCAACATGGTCAGCGGGGTGCTTACCCTGGCGGAACGTTCCATCCGGTCCATCATGACGCCGCGCACCGATGTGTCGTGGGTGAATATCGACGACGATGCCGACACCATCCGCCAGCAACTGACCGAGGCGCCGCACAGCTTCTTCCCGGTGTGCCGGGGCTCGCTGGATGAGGTCATAGGCATCGGCCGCGCCAAGGACCTGGTGGCCGACCTGATCACCGATGGCCGCATCCGCCGCAATCGCCTGCGCGATCCCATCATCGTGCACGAGTCCATCGGCATCCTGCGCCTGATGGACACCCTGAAGCGTTCGCGCGGCCAATTGGTGCTGGTGGCCGACGAGTTCGGTGCCATCGAAGGCCTGGTCACGCCCATCGACGTGTTCGAGGCCATCGCGGGCGAGTTCCCCGATGAAGACGAACTGCCCGACATCACGCCGGTGGAAGACAATGTCTGGAAAATCGACGGCGCGGCCGACCTGCACCATGTGGAACAGGTGCTGGAAACCGAAGGGCTGATCGACGATTCGCAAGACTATTCCACCCTGGCCGGCTACCTGCTGGCGCGTTTCGGGCATTTGCCCCAGCCGGGCGACAGTTGCGAATACGATGGCCCGCACCATCACTTCCGCTTCGAAGTGCTGGAACTGGACGGCCGCCGGATTGCTTCGGTGCAGGTGCAGCGCATGCCGCTGGCGCCGGCCGAAGCCGAGGCCGAGGCCGAAAGCCACTAACCCCTCTCCTAGCCACACACAGTGACAGACAGCACGCTATACCTGATCAAAGCTTTTTTCCTGGGCATCATCGAAGGCCTGACGGAATTCATTCCGGTGTCCAGTACCGGGCACCTGATCCTGATCGGAGACTGGATCAACTTCGTTTCCAGTTCGGGCAAGGTGTTCGAGGTGGTGATCCAGTTCGGCTCCATCCTGGCCGTGATGTGGATTTTCCGTGCCCGGCTATGGCAATTGATCCGCGGCACGCTCACGGGCGTGCCGGCCGAGGTGGCGTTCACGCGCAATTTGCTGCTGGCTTTCCTGCCGGCCGCGGTGATCGGGGCCATCTTCATCAAGACCATCAAGGAAGTCTTCTACCACCCGGGGGTAGTGGCGGTCACCCTGGTGTTGGGGGGGCTGATCATGCTGTGGGTGGAGCGCAAGACGCATCACACGCCTGGCGATGCGCCGGGTGCCTCCGACGACACCGCGTCGGACGAGCGCGCCACGGCCTTCACCCTGGAGCAGATTTCCTGGAAGCAGGCGCTGGGCGTGGGGGTGGCGCAGTGCGTGGCCATGATTCCCGGCACCTCGCGTTCCGGAGCCACCATCATCGGCGGCATGATCGCCGGCATCCAGCGCAAGACGGCCACGGAATTCTCGTTCTTCCTGGCCATGCCCACCATGCTGGGCGCCGCGGTGTACGACATGTACCGCAATATCGGCCTGCTCACGTCGCAGGACCTGTCGGCCATCGGCGTGGGTTTCGTGGCGGCGTTCTTCAGCGCGCTGGTAGTGGTGCGCGCGGTGCTGCGCTTCGTGGCCAACCACACCTACCGCGGCTTTGCCTGGTACCGCATCGCGCTGGGCATCGTGGTGGCCATCTGGCTGGCCTCGAAGTAACCATACGGTGTCCGGCACCCTGGCGGGAGCCGGACACCTGGCAGTGACGGCGGCCAAGTTAACGCCATGGGAGCCGGACACCTTGTGTGTCCGACACCGTGCCTTTTGTGTGCCGTTTCGGGGTGGGCCTGGTGTCAGCCCGCGTCCAGGTCGTAGAACGCCAGGCCGTCGCTATCGATGACCAGCCAGCCGCCGCGCGGCGGATTGGCGTGGTCGCAGTCCCAGTCGGGCAGCACCCAGCGTTCGCGGCGGCGGCCGTCCACTTCCAGCACGTGCCGGGCAGGGCGGTGGGTGTGGCCGTGCACCAGGATGTCCACGCCGGCCGCGCGGAAACCTTCTTCCACCGCCTGCGCGTTCACGTCCATGATCTCGGCCGCCTTCATCTGGTTGGCCGCCTGGCTTTCGCCGCGCGCCTGCTGCGCCATGGCCAGGCGTTCGGGAATGCTCTGGGCCAGGAACTGCGCCTGCCACTGCGGGTTGCGCACCATGGCGCGGAATTGCTGGTAGGCGGCGTCGTCCGTACAGTATTCGTCGCCGTGGGTCAGTAGTATTTGCCCGAAGTCGGTTTCCAGCAGCGCCGGTTCCGGCAGCAATCGCGCGCCCAGCGCATCGGCCAGGTCGGTGCCGATGAGGAAGTCGCGATTGCCGCGCCCCAGCCACAGCGGAATGCGCGCCGCAGTGCGTTTCAGCCCTTGCAGCGCGGCCGCCAGCCAGGGCGGAGGGGCCTGGATCACGTCATCGCCGATCCAGGCGTCGAAGATGTCGCCCGGCAGCAGCAGGGCGCTGGCTTCTTCCGCGGCGGCGTCCAGGAAACCCAGGAAGGCTTCCGAAGTGGCCGGCGTGGCCGGCCCCAGGTGGATATCGGAAGCCAGCCAAACCGGGCCCTGCAACGCGACCTTATTCAAGGACTTCGGCCTTCTCGATGATCACGTCTTCGGCCGGCACGTTCTGGTGGAAGCCGCTGTTGCCGGTTTTGACGCCCTTGATTTTGTCGACGACGTCGGTGCCTTCGGTGACTTTGCCGAACACGGCATAGCCCCAGCCGTTGGGCGTGGGCGCGGTGAAGTTCAGGAAGTCGTTGTTGCCCACGTTGATGAAGAACTGGGCCGTGGCGGAATGCGGGTCGCTGGTGCGCGCCATGGCCAGGGTGTACTTGTCGTTCTTCAGGCCGTTGTCGGCTTCGTTCTCGATGGGGGCCTTGGTGGGCTTTTGCTTCAGGCCGGGCTCGAAGCCGCCGCCCTGGATCATGAAGCCGTCGATGACACGGTGGAACACGGTGCCGTCATAGAAGCCGTCTTTGACGTAGCCGATGAAGTTTTCCACGGTCTTGGGCGCCTTTTCCGCATCCAGGGTGATGACGATGTCGCCCTGGTTGGTCTGCAGTTTGACGCGGGGAGTGGTGCTCATGGGTTTCGTGCCTTCTGAGGTAGAGGGGGTGGATGAGGCTGCCGGCTGGGCGCCGGCGGTTGCCGGCACTATGGTGGCCAGCGCGAAGGTGCACGCCATCAGGCGCAGCATATGAAGGGGAGAGTAGCGCGAATTCATGGATGTTGGCTTTCCTTCAGCATATTTTCAATTTCACGTGCCTTGGCATCCATGCCGGGCACGCCACGGTTCGCGGCACTGCGGTAGGTGCGCAGCGCCATCATCAACTGTATATCGCCCATGTTGGCCCGGGCGGCGGGGTAGTCGGGGTTGGCCTGCAGGGCCATCTGCAATGCGTCATGCGCGCGATCCAGGTCGCCCTGCTGGGCATACAGGGCCGCCAGGTTGTTCCAGGGCTCGGGCAGCTCGGGAAAGCGGGTGGTCATGTCGGTATAGATGGCAATGGCCTCGTCCGTGCGGTTCAGCGCGGCCAGGGCGCGCGCGTGCTGGAACATCAGCTGCACATCGGTGCCGCGCTGGCCTTCGATATCGGCCTGGCGCTTTTCGATCATGGCCAGGGCTTCCTGGGCTTGGCCCTGGTTCAGCAGGCGTTCGATGTGGTCGGTGATCTGCGAGGGCGTGGGATCCAGGCGGGTGTCCACGCCAGGCTTCAGGGCTTCGAGCAGGTTCGCCAGCGACTTCCAGCCGCGCTCGGGGGGGATGGGGTCCAGTTTGGTCAGCGAGGAACGGGACTCGCCGGGCATGCTGCCGCCGCCCCCCATGGCCTGGCCCAGGGCCGCCGCGCCGGGCAGGGCGGCCA
>NZ_JAJMLX010000310.1 GCF_020991325.1 Bordetella petrii
CCCCGCGACGGGGGCGTGAACGGCGGCGCCGTGCCGGGGCGGAAGCCGCCGGGGCGCGTGGTCTGGCGCTGGCTCCAGTAGGCGCGCACGCCGAAAGGCTTGCCGCGCACCTTGGCCACCACATACAGAATGCCTACCGCGATGGCGGTGGAAACCATGAATACCAGGGCCATGGCCATGCCGAACAAAGCCAGCACGGCAAACGCCACGGCACGTAGAAATCGGGAAATAGTGTCGATCATGATGGTCCGACGTAAAACAGGACAAAAGGTTCCTGTGTATCCGCTATCCTTGGAGATAGCGGCCGGCGCATAGCCGGCCTGCCTATGGAATCAGAGTAATGAGTATAACGACAGCGCAAGTGCGTGCGGCGTTGCGGGCCGTAACAGATCCTTTTTCCGGCAGGGAATTGGCTTTATTTGTAAAAGATAGTGACATCACGGCGGCGGGCGGCACGGTATCCATCACCCTGACCATGGGCTATCCCGCCGGTTTCGCGGCCGCGCGTATCGAAGACGTGGCCCGCCAGGCCCTGGCCGCCGCGGGCGCGCCCGACGCCAGCGTTACCGTGAACTGGTCGGTGGGCACCCACGCCGTGCAGCGCGGGCTGAAACCCCTGCCCACGGTACGCAACATCATCGCCGTGGCCTCGGGCAAGGGCGGGGTGGGCAAGAGTACCACCGCCGTGAACCTGGCCCTGGCGCTGGCCGCCGATGGCGCCAGCGTGGGCGTCCTGGATGCCGACATCTACGGGCCCAGCGTGCCCACCATGCTGGGCATTTCGGGCCGCCCCGCCAGCCATGACAACAAGACCATGGAACCCCTCGAGGGCCACGGCCTGCAGGCCAATTCCATCGGCTTCCTCATCGATGCGGATGCGCCCGCCATCTGGCGCGGCCCCATGGTCACGCAGGCGTTCGAGCAAATGCTGCGCCAGACCAACTGGCGCGACCTGGACTATCTCATCATCGACATGCCGCCCGGAACGGGCGATCTGGCGCTGACGCTGGCGCAAAAGGTGCCCGTGGTGGGCGCGGTCATCGTCACCACGCCGCAAGACCTGGCGCTGCTGGATGCGCGCAAGGGGCTGCGCATGTTCCAGAAGGTCGACGTACCCATCCTGGGTATCGTCGAGAACATGGCGGTGCATATCTGCACGCAGTGCGGCCACGCCGAGCACATCTTCGGCGAGGGCGGCGGCCGGCGCATGGCCGAGCAGTACCAGGCCCCCTGGCTGGGCAGCTTGCCGTTGGCCATGGACATCCGGGCGCAAACCGACTCCGGCCGGCCCACAGTGGTGGCAGACCCGGAAGGCCAGGCGGCGCGCCATTATCGCGATATCGCCCGCAAGCTCGCGCTGGGCGTGGCGCTGCTGCCGCGCGACATGGCCGGCAAGCTTCCGCCCGTCGTCGTCCAGCAGCCCACCTGACGGTATGCGGCTAGGGGTCGCCCT
Organism: Bordetella petrii; assembly: GCF_020991325.1. Lineage (GTDB taxonomy): Bacteria > Pseudomonadota > Gammaproteobacteria > Burkholderiales > Burkholderiaceae_B > Bordetella_A > Bordetella_A petrii_E. Next base: position 1,454 of record NZ_JAJMLX010000310.1, read on the forward strand.
GTTGCTCATCGGCCTGCTGGCGCTTGCCAGCGGCGCGCGCGCGCAGGGGCGGCCCGAGGTCATCGTCGACCCCGGCGGTGTCACGCCGGCGGCCCTGCAGTCCATTACCGAAGCCGTAGGCGCCATCACGCGGCTGGCCGAAGACCAGGACGGCGGGGAAATCAGCCGGCTGCGCCGCCGGGCCCGCGATGCCACGCTGGCCGCGCTGGCGACGCAGGGCTATTTCGCGCCCACCGTCACGCTGGAAACCGGTACTGACGTGGGCGGAGAAACCTGGGATATTTCCATCCAGCCCGGCCAACGCGCCACCATTGCCTCGGTAGACCTGACGTTCACCGGGCGCATCACGCTGCCCGAATACGAAGCCCGGGTGGCCGAACTGCGCAAGAACTGGCCGCTGTCGAAGGGCCAGCCGTTCGTCAACAGCGAATGGAACCGGGCCAAGTCCACGCTGCTGGACGCCGTATCGTCGCGCGACTTCATGATGGCCCGCATGACGGCGTCCGACGCGGCGGTCTACACGGATACGGCCGAAGTACATTTGTCGGTCACCATCGACAGCGGGCCGCTGGTGCGCATGGGAGCGCTCAACACCCAGGGCCTGCGGCGCGTGCCCGAATCGCTGATCAACCGCTACGTGCGGTACAGCGAAGGCGAACCCTACCGCCAGGACAGGCTCGACGGCTGGCAGCAGGACTTGCAGTCCACGTCTTTTTTCCGCGGGGCGTTTGTCACGCTGGATACGCGTAGCGATGCACCCCAGCCCAAGCCCTCGGCGCAATCCGAACGCGCCCGCGCGCCCGGCTCGTCGGGGCTGGCAAGCGAAACCCCCGAAGGCGATCCCCTGGTGGCGGGCGGTCCTACCCAGGCCGCGGCGGCGCCGCGCGATTCGTATGGCGAAGTCACTTTGCCTGTCGACGTGCGGGTGGTCGAGGCACCCGCGCGCCGCGTGTCCACGTCGCTGGGGGTAGATGACGAGGCGGGGGTGCGCGGCGAAGTGGTGTACCGGCAGAACGTGGTGTACGGCCTGCCCGTGGTCATGGAAACCGGGGTGGGTGTCGACCGCCTGCGCCAGCGCGCCTTCCTGGATTTCCACCTGCCGCCGGACGAAAAAGGCCAGCGCGATTCCATCGGCCTGCTGGCGGACCATTCCGATATCCAGGGCCTGGACGTGCGGCGCTTCGCCCTGGGCGCCACGCGCCTGCGCGAACGCAAGGGCGCGGGCGACAGCCGGGTTGAATACGAAAACCGCTGGGGCGTGCTGCTGGCGCACGACCACGTCAAGATCGACGGCGGCGACGAATACGACCTGCCCACCGCCACCCTGGCGGCCGAATGGCTGCGCCGCGACGTGGACAACAAATATGATCCGCGCGAAGGCAACCTGATCGCCGTCGGCGGCGGCGCCGGTATCGTGCTGGACAGCGGCCAGCCCTATTTCCGCGCCCGCTTGCGCGGGCAGCACTGGTGGCCATTCGGCGAGCGCGACATGCTGACGGTGCGCGGCGAGGTCGGGCGCGTATGGTCCGATTCGCGCACGCGCGTGCCCGACGACTTCGGGTTCCGCACGGGCGGGGCGCGCAGCATCCGCGGCTACCGCTACCAAAGTATCGGCCTGCAGCAAGACGACGCGGTCGTGGGCGCGCCCACGCTGGCGGTGGCCAGCATCGAATACAACCATTACTTCAACGAACTGTGGGGCATGGGCGTGTTCGTCGACGCCGGCGATGCCGCGGAATCGTTCGGTGAAATGCGCATGAACCTGGGCTACGGGGTTGGCGCGCGCGTGCGCACCCCGGCCGGGCCCTTGCTGCTGGACCTGGCCTATGGGCAGCGCGAGCGCGACCTGCGCTTGCACTTCTCATTGGGGATCGCGTTTTGAACCGCCTGCGTGCCGTGCTGCGCCACCTGCTGGTCTGGTGGTTGCCCCTGCCCATCATGCTGGTGGTGCTGCTTTGCGGCTTTGCCCTGTGGCTGACCGGCACGCAGCAGGGCACCCGCATGCTGCTGGGGGCAGTGGCCGAACAGTTCGACGGCAGCGCCGAGAACGTGCGGGGTACTTTGCTGGGCAGTCTGCAGGTCGGGCGGCTGCACCTGATCCTGCCGGGCACCGAAGTCGATATCGCCGACCTGCGCCTGGACGTGCACTGGCGCGCGCTGGGGCAGCGCCAGCTGCATGTGCGCGAGTTGTCGGCCGGCGATGTCCAGGTGGCGCTTACCTCCGCGCCCGAATCCGAATCCACCGGCGAACCCCTGGTATTGCCCGAATTGCCCGTGAGCCTGGCGCTGGACCGCCTGGCGCTGGGAGCGCTGCACCTGAGCATCGACGGCACGCCCCTGCCGCTGGGCATCGGCGAGCTGGCGGGCGCCCTGAGCGCGGACGCCCACGGCGCCCGCCTGCGCCTGGCCAGCCTGCGCCTCGACCATGCCCAGGCCATCGCCCGGTTGCAGGGGCAGGCCCAACTGATGGAACTGGCCGCGCCCTGGCCGCTGTGGGCCCAGTTGAATATCGACGCGCGCGGCGTGGGGCCGGATTCGCCGCTATGCGCCAGCCGCATGTTGCAAGCCAAGTCCGCCGAGGCGGCGGGCAAGGCCGCCCGGCCCGCCAAAACGAAGGCCAAGGCCTCGGATAAGAACAAGCAAGCCGGGCAGGCCGCCGGCCCGGACGCCGCTGCCGCGCCGCAGGACCAGGCCTGCACTGCCGCCGTGCGGGTGTATGCCGAAGGGTCAATGCAGCAAATGGACGTGCGGCTGGACGGCGCCACCGCCGACGGCGCGCTGACGCTGCTGGCGCAGGCGGGCCTGGAACTGGACCAGCCCTTTCCACTGCGCACCGCCAACCTCGACCTGCGCCTGGCCGACAAGTCCGGCATGGTGGCCACGCTGGATCGCCAGCCGCAGGTACTGCAGCCCGGCGTCGACCGGGTGGTGGCCACGCTGGACGCCGAACGCCTGGATCTGGGCCGCCTGCTGGGCGATGCCATCCCGCCCGCGCTTCTTAGCGCGCGCATGGCCGTGGACGCGCAGGTGGCCGGAACGGCCGAGCTGCGGCAAGCCTACGTGCAGGCCACCATTGCCGAAGGCAGCCGCTGGAACCGGCAGGCACTGTCCGGAACCCTGAAAGGGCGGGTCGATGCCTTGCCCGCGGCGGCCGGCCAGGCGCCCGCCGCATCGGTTGCCGCCGGCCCGGCGGATCCGCTGGCGGGCTTCGAATTGCAGGATCTGCAGCTCGATGTGCGGCTGGGGCGCAACCGCGTGCGCGCCCAGGGCGAACTCAGCCAGGGCAATGCAGACCTGACGCTGGATGCCGACACGCCGCGGCTGGACGCTTTCTGGCCGGGCCTGCCAGGCGGCGCCGCCGTGAAGGGCACCCTGCGGGGCCGGCTGGAGCAGCACCAGGGCCGTATCACCGCACGCTATACGCCCGCCGATTCGCGTGCCGACACACTGGGCAAGGCTCCCATGCGCGCCGAACTCGAATTCGCCGGCGGTTGGGGCCCGGGCCCGGGCCCGGC
>NZ_JAJMLX010000311.1 GCF_020991325.1 Bordetella petrii
CCCACCAGCGGCGCCAAGTCGTCGGTAAACATCAGATCGCGCTGGTAGGCGTTATTCAGAATGACCCGATCGGCCTGCTCGGCCACCGCCAGATGGGACACCACGGGCACCACCGGCACCCCCAGGGCCAGGCCCATGCCCTGGGCCACGCCGCAGGCCACGCGCAGGCCCGTAAACCCGCCGGGGCCCTGCCCGAACGCCACGCCGTGCAGGTCGCCCGGAGCCAGGCCTTCCTGGGCCAGCAGCTGGCTGGCCATGGGCAGCAGCCGCTCGGCATGCTCTTGGGCCCCCTCGTGCTCCAGCAGGCTGACGCGGGGCCCGTCCGGCGATTCGCGCAACAGGGCCACCCCGCAGCGCGAGGACGAGGTTTCAAGGGCCAGCAGGTTCAAATCCATAGGCCCGGATTGTACGAAAAATGGGGGCGCCACCCCGCGGGAACAGAGGGATTTCAACCTTACTTCGCAATGTGTAATATCTTGTGAATAGGCACTAGCCGCTGGTTCTTGTCACTGTTACATTTCCGGCCATGAATACTCAAAACACAAATCCCATCCGCAAGATTCTCGTGGTCGATGACGACCCGCGCCTGCGCGACCTCCTGCGTCGCTACTTGTCGGAACAAGGGTTCAATGTCTTCGTCGCCGAAGACGCCAAAGAAATGGGTAAGCTCTGGCAGCGCGAGCATTTCGACCTGCTGGTGCTCGACCTGATGCTGCCGGGCGAAGACGGCCTGTCGATCTGTCGCCGCCTGCGCGGTGGCCACGACAACACGCCCATCATCATGCTGACGGCCAAGGCCGAAGAAATCGACCGCATCGTCGGCCTCGAAATGGGCGCCGACGACTACCTGTCCAAGCCGTTCAACCCGCGTGAACTGCTGGCCCGCATCAACGCCATCCTGCGTCGACGCGGTACTGAAGAACACCCGGGCGCCCCCAGCCAGGAAAACGAATCCATCGCCTTCGGGCCTTATGTGCTGAACTTGTCCACCCGTACGCTCACGCGCAACGGCGAACAAGTGCCTATCACCACGGGCGAGTTCTCGGTCCTGAAAGTGTTCGCGCGCCATCCCAAGATTCCCCTGTCGCGCGACAAACTGATGGAACTGGCGCGCGGCCGCGAATACGAAGCCTTCGATCGCAGCCTGGACGTGCAAATTTCGCGTCTGCGCAAGCTGATCGAACCCAACCCGTCCAAGCCGGTATTCATCCAGACGGTCTGGGGACTGGGCTACGTGTTCGTCCCGGATGGCGGCAGCTGACCAATCCGCCCGACTAGGGCAAGAGCGAAGGCTCATGCCCAGCTTGCGCAAGATCGCCCGGAACCTGACGTCACGCCTCAGGCTGGGCCTGTTCGGCCGTACGTTCCTGCTGCTGGCCGCGCTGATGCTGGTCAGCCTGGGCGCCTGGCTGCAGGTGTTCTTCAGCATGGAACTCGGCCCCCGCGCCAACCAGATGGCGCAACGGGTCATTACCGCGGTCAACATCACCCGCACCGCGCTCATTTATTCCAATGATGCCGAACGCAGCAAGCTGCTGCTGGACCTCGCCACCAATGAAGGCATCCAGGTTTATCCGCGCGAAGTCACCGACTTTACCGAAGCCCTGCCCGACGACGATTACTGGCAGCGCGTGGCCCAGCACATCCGCACCCGGTTCGGCCCGGAAACCCAGATTTCCTGGGGCGTGAACCAGGTTCCGGGTTTCTGGGTCAGCTTCCAGATCGACCAGGACCTGTACTGGCTGGTCTTCGAGCGGGAACAGATCGGGCTGACGGGCGGCATCGAATGGCTGGGCTGGGGCGCCACGGCCTTGCTGCTGTCCCTGGTGGGCGCGGCCGTCAGCGTGGGCTTCGTGAACCGGCCGCTGTCGCGCCTGGCTCGCGCCGCGCAAGTGCTGTCGCGCGGCGAAACCCCCGCGCCGCTGCCCGAACAGGGGCCGCTGGAAATCCGCGACCTGAACGCCTCGTTCAACCGCATGGCCAAAGATCTGCGGCAGGCCGAGGCCGACCGCGAACTGATGCTGGCGGGCATCTCGCACGACTTGCGCACGCCGCTGGCGCGCATGCGGCTGGAAATCGAAATGAGCGGCGTATCGGAAGACGCCCGCCAGGCCATCGACGAAGACCTGGGCCAGATCGACCACAGCATCGGGCAGCTCATGGAGTATGCCCGCCCCGCCGGCACCCTGCCCCAGATGGCCACCGACATATCGGCGGTGCTGGCGGAACTGTATGAACGCGAGCGCAGCCACACCGCCTCGATGGGCGGCGACCTGGAAGCCTCGCTGGAACCGGGCCTGCGAGCCCGCATCACGGCGCTGGACCTGAAGCGCGTGGTCAGCAACCTGATCGAGAACGCCCGCCGCTACGGGCGCTCTACCGATGGCCAGGCGCACCTCGCCATGAACCTGCACGCCGACGGTAATACCCTGGTCATCGAAGTGTCCGATCGTGGCCCGGGCATCGCGCCCGAAGAGGTCGACCGCCTGCTGCGCCCCTTTTCGCGGGGCGAGGCGGCCCGCACCGGGGTCAGCGGTGCCGGCCTGGGCCTGGCCATTGTCGAACGCCTGCTGAAACACGTGGGCGGGTCGCTGAAAATGCAGGCACGGCCCGGCGGCGGACTGACCGCTCGTATAGAGATCCCCAAAGCTAGATTTAGAAATTATCAATTAGACAGCGATAACCAATAGCGTAAAATTTAGGGCTTGAGGCACTGGCTTCATCCACCCAACAACTTACTGGGAGTACTTATGAAAACTGTTGGCGACAAACTCGAGCCCTTCAAGGTCAGCGGCGTCAAGCCCGGCTTCAATCAGCACGAAGAAAACGGTGTGTCGGCTTTCGAAGACATCACCGAAAGCTCGTTTCCCGGCAAGTGGAAGGTGATCTACTTCTATCCCAAGGATTTCACGTTCGTCTGCCCGACGGAAATCGTGGGTTTCAACAAGCTGGCCAAAGATTTCGAAGACCGCGACGCTGTCCTGCTGGGCGGCTCGGTCGACAACGAATTCGTCAAGCTGGCCTGGCGCCGCGAGCACCCGGACCTGAACAAGCTGGGTCACTACCAATTCGGCGACACCACCGGTTCGCTGGTCGACCAACTTGGCATCCGCGACAAGGCCGAAGGCGTGGCCCTGCGTGCCACGTTCATCGTCGATCCGGACAACACCATCCAGCACGTTTCGGTGAACAACCTGAACGTGGGCCGCAACCCTGAAGAAGTGCTGCGCCTGCTCGACGGTCTGCAAACCGACGAACTCTGCCCGTGCAACCGCACCTTGGGCGGCGCGACGCTGTAATTCCCCGGCCCGGCTCGTCCGGGCTTTTCCTGCTCCAGATTATAGGTAAAAACTATGGAATTCCTTTCAGCAATCAAAGATCAACTGCCGGATTGGGCCAAAGACATCCGCCTGAATCTGGACGCCGTGATCGCGCGTTCCACATTGCCCGCCGAAGACGCGCTGGGTGCCGCCCTGTCGGCCGCCTTCGCCGCGAAAAGCCCGGTGCTGATCGAGGCCTTCAAGAGCGGCCTGTCGGAAGGTGATGCCAACGCGGCCCTCACCGCGTCGGCGCTGATGGGCATGAACAACGTCTGGTATCCCTACGTGGAAATGACCGGCGATACCCAACTGAAAAGCCTGCCGGCCCAGTTGCGCATGAATGCCTACGCCACTCACGGCGGCGTGGATAAGAACCGATTCGAACTGTTCGCGCTGGCCGCGTCCATCATCGGCAAGTGCCATTTCTGCGTGCAGTCGCACTACGAGAACCTGAAGAACGGCGGCCTCAGTGTGGAACAGCTGCGCGATGTGGGCCGCATCGCGGCAGTGGTGAATGCCGCGGCGTTGTCGCTGGCGGCGCAGGGCAAGTAATTTGCACGGTGTCAGGCACCCTGGCGGGAGCCAGACACCAGGCAGTGCCCGCGAAAAACTCGCCACAGCCGCATGGAGTGCCATGGGCGTCATGGCACCCCATGCGGCCAGCATATGAAGCCTGCCCTCGCGCCCGGCTCCTGGTGCAGCCACCGGCCCGCCTCGCGCGGGCTTTTTTATTCCACACGCGCCAGCAAGGCCACCACTGTGGCCGCGATGCCTTCTTTGCGGCCCAGGTAGCCCAGGCCCTCGTTGGTCTTGGCCTTGATATTGATGTCGCTGGCGGCAATACCCACGTCGGCCGCGATATTGGCCACCATGGCGGCGGCGTGCGGGCCGATTTTCGGCGCCTGCGCATGGATGGTGGCATCGATGTTCACGGGCGCCCAGCCGCTGGCGCGCACCTTGGCAACCGCGTCGCGCAGCAGCACCCGGCTGTCGGCGCCCCGGTAAGCCGGGTCGGTATCCGGGAAATGGCGGCCGATGTCGCCCAGTCCGGCCGCGCCCAGCAGGGCATCGGTCACGGCGTGCAGCAGCACGTCGGCATCGGAATGCCCTTGCAGCCCATGCGTATGGGGTATCGTCACCCCGCCGATGATCAAAGGCCGGCCCGTAACCAGCGCGTGCACGTCGTAGCCTTGCCCGACGCGAAAAGGAACATTCATAGCCATCTTTCCATCAGTTCGAAATCGTCCGGCCAGGTAACCTTGAAGTTGCGCAAGGCCCCTTGCACCAGCAACGGAGCGTGTCCGGCGGCCTCGATGGCCGAGGCTTCGTCGGTGCTTGCCATTCCTGCCTCCCGGGCGTCCGCCAAGGCGGCCCGCAGTACGCCGGCGCGGAACATCTGCGGAGTCTGGGCCAGCCACAGGCCGTTCCGGTCCAGGGTGGACTGGACGCGCGGCCCCCCCGACTTCACCGTGTCGGCCACCGGCAGCGCCAGCAATCCGCCAACGGGATCCGGCAGGCAGGCGTCGATCAGCCGCGCCAGGGCATCGGCCGGCAAGCCCGGCCGGGCCGCGTCATGCACCAGCACCCAGGCATCGTCCGCGGCGCCGCTATCGGCCAGTGCCG
>NZ_JAJMLX010000312.1 GCF_020991325.1 Bordetella petrii
CGAAGGCCACGCCGGGCAGCGCCTGGGCCTGACGGGCCAGGGCCACGGCGGCGGCCGGGTCGGACACCCCGCAGCGCCCCTGGCCCACGTTCACTTCCACCAGCACGTCTACATGGGCCTGCGCCCGCGCCACGGCCGCCGAGATATCCGCCAGATTGCCTGCATCATCCACGCAGACGCTGATGCGCGCCGCCCGCGCCAACTGGGCCAGCAAGTCCAACTTGGCCGGCCCCACCACTTCATTGCTGATGTGCACGTCATTGATGCCGGCCGCCACGAAGGGCAGGGCCTCGCTGACTTTCTGGCAGCAGATGCCGCGCGCGCCCAGCGCCAGTTGGCGGCGCGCGATTTCCGGGCATTTATGCGCCTTGGCATGCGGCCGCAGGGCCACGCCGTGGCGGTCGGCCCAGGCCTGCATGGCCCGCAGATTGGATTCGAAGGCGTCCAGGTCCAGTACCAGGCTGGGCGTGTCCACCCTTCCCAGCACATCGCCCGGCTGGGCGGCGGGTGGCAAGGGCGGAACCGGGGCGGAGGGAATGGCGGCCATGAATGTGCGTTTCCTTTTCGTACGAACATGCCAGCCGCCAGATCGGGCGCCGGACAGAACGCGTAGTGTATCCCCAGGCAAACCCTAGGAATCCCATCGCGGCGGCGCGTGCAAGAATCGCGTGGGGATCGTAAAGGGCGCTTCTACGGCGGCGCCAAATCTGGAGAAGTCGCAATGTCTTTGAAAAACTGGATCAAGGTCCTGACCCTGGCGCTGGCCGTGGCCGGCGCGGCCGGGCCGGCCCAAGCACAGCAATTCTTCCGTATCGGCACCGGCGGCACCGCCGGCACGTACTACCCGGTGGGCGGCATGATCGCCAACGCGATTTCGCAACCCGGCAAGCTGATCGCCACGGCCGTGGCCTCGAATGGCTCGGTGGCCAATATCAACGGCATTCTGGGCGGCTCGCTGGAAGCCGGGTTCACGCAGTCCGACGTGGCCTACTGGGCCTATACCGGCACCGGCACCTTCGACGGCAAGCCCAAGGCCGAGAACCTGCGCCTGATCGCCACCCTGTACCCGGAAAGCATCCACCTGGTGGCGCGCAAGGGTTCGGGCATCAAGTCGGTGGCCGACCTGCGCGGCAAGCGCGTGTCCATGGACGAGCCCGGATCAGGCACCCTGGTCGACGTGCGCCTGATCCTTGGCGCCTTCGGCATGACCGACAAAGACATCGAGGCCGAATACCTGAAACCCAACCAGGCGGGCGACAAGCTGAAAGACGGCGGCCTGGACGCGTTCTTCTTCGTGGGCGGCGCGCCGGCCGGGGCCATCGCCGAACTGGCCTCCAGCGGCGCGGGCATCGAACTGGTGCCCATCGTGGGCCCCGAGATCGACAAGCTGCGCAGCCAGCAGGAATTCTTCACGCCCGACACCATCGCCGCCGGCATGTACCAGGGCATAGCCGAAGTCAAGACCATCTCGGTAAACGCGCAGATGGTGACGTCGGCCAAGCAATCCGAGCAAACCGTCTACGACATCGTCAAGGCCATGTACAGTGACGCCACCCGCAAGGTGCTGGACAACGGCCATGCCAAGGGCAAGCTCATCACCAAGGAAAACGCCGTCACGGGCGCGGGCATCCCGTTCCATCCGGGCGCCGAGAAGTTCTACAAAGAAGCCGGGCTGTTGTAACCCCCCGAAGCGCTATGCGCTGCCCACCTCGCGGCTGGCGGGCCGGCGGAGCCGGACCCGCGGCGTCTCCGATGGAGCGGCACCTGTTTCGTTCGTCGCAGCCGTTCCATGGGGGTATTTCATGCGACGCTGCATGAACCACTGAAGCGAACAACTCGCCGCATGCGCACAGCGCGCCGGGCACCGCCCGGCGCGCTGTATTTCCGATAAGGCCGGCAATGGAAATCGATCACGAGCAAACCCAGAAACTGGCGGAAAAATTCGATTCCGAAATCCGCTTCCGGCCATTGGCCAAGACAGCCACCTGGATCGTATCGATCCTGCTGGTGTCGCTGTCGCTGTTCCACTACTACACCGCGGGCTTCGGCCTGCTGCGCGAAGCCACACACCGGGGCGTGCACCTGGCGTTCGTGCTCAGCCTGATATTCCTGGTGTTCGGCTTCAGCAAGGCGCACTACCAGCGCGAGCCGCGCTCGACCCTGCTGGCCCCGGGCGGCGTGCCGCTGTACGACTGGATCATTGCCATCGCGCTGGCGTTCAGCGTGCTGTATATCCCGTACATTTTCGAAGACTTGGCCTTCCGCGTAGGCAACCCGCTGCCGCAAGACGTGCTGATGGGCACCATATTGATCGTGGGCCTGCTGGAAGGCACAAGGCGCGCCATGGGCTGGCCCCTGCCCATTATTGCGCTGGTGTTCCTGTCCTATGCCGCGTTCGGCCCGGTGTTTCCCGGCCTGCTCAAGCATGCGGGCAATAGCTGGCCGCAGATCGTCAACCACATGTACCTGACCAGCCAGGGCATCTATGGCGTGGCGGTGGGCGTAGTGGCCACCTACGTGTTCCATTTCGTGCTGTTCGGCGTGCTGGCCAGCCGCATCGGCCTGGGGCAATTGTTCCTGGACGTGGCCTCGGCCGTAGCGGGTCGCTACGCGGGCGGGCCGGCCAAGGTGTCGGTGTTCGGCTCGGCCATGTTCGGCATGCTGTCGGGCTCATCGGTGGCCAACGCCGTGACGGTGGGCTCGCTGACCATTCCGGCCATGGTCCGCATCGGCTATCCGCGCCATTTCGCGGCGGGCGTCGAAGCGGCGTCCAGCACGGGCGGGCAGATCACCCCGCCCATCATGGGCGCGGCCGCCTTCCTGATGATCGAATTCCTGGACATCCCCTACCAGCAGATCATCGTGGCAGGCATTTTCCCCGCCTTCCTGTACTTCTTCGGCATGTTCATGCAGGTGCATTTCGAGGCCAAGCGCGAAGGCCTGCGGGGTCTGAATGCCGAAGAAATGCCCAGGCTGCGCGAATCGTTCAAGCGCCGCTGGCCCACCTTGCTGCCGCTGGTGGCGCTGATCTGGGTGCTGGCCAGCGGGCGCACCCCCTACCTGGCCGCCTTCGCCGGCATCACCGGCTGCATTCTGGTGGGCCTGCTGAACCCCTACCAGCGCCTGAAGCTGCGCGACCTGTACGATTCGTTCGAAACGGGCGCCAAATACGCGCTGGCGGTCGGCGCGGCGGCCGGCACGGTGGGCCTGATCATCGGCGTGGTCACGCTTACGGGCGTGGGCTTCAAGGTGTCGTATATCGTGATCAGCGCCGCGCAGGCCATCGCCGGCGGCGTGGGCATGTTCATTCCGGACGTCATCGCCAACACCCAGACCCTGACCCTGGTGGCCGCCCTGGCCATGACGGGCGTGGTGTGCATCCTGATGGGCTGCGGCATCCCCACCACGGCCAACTACCTGATCATGGTGGCGGTGGCCGCGCCCACGCTGGTGCAACTGGGCGTGCAACCGATCGCCGCGCATTTCTTCGTGTTTTATTTCGGTATCCTGGCCGACATCACGCCCCCGGTGGCGCTGGCGGCTTACGCGGCGGCCGGCATGGCGGGCAGCGACCCCTTCAAGACGGGCAATACGGCCTTCCGCCTGGGCATCACCAAGCTTATCGTGCCATTCGTGTTCGTGTTCTCGCCGTCGCTGCTGATCTCGGTGCAGGGCTTCACCTGGTACGCGTTCTTCGTCACGCTGCTGGGCTGCATGGTGGGGCTGATCTTGCTGTCGGCGGCATTCTCGCGCTACCTGCTGGTTGGCATGAAGCCGTGGGAACGCTGGCTGTGTGTAGTGGGCGCCCTGCTGACCATCGTGCCGGGCCTGGCCAGCGGGCTGCTGGGCCTGGCGGTGTGCATACCCGTATTCCTGCGGCAAATCACGCAGTTGAAGGCGGAAAACAACCCGCACGCCACGTAATCAGGGACGCATTCGCGCAGGGGGACGGTTCAGGCTATCCTCCGCGGCGTGCCAAAGCACAACGTTGTGGCGGTTTGCCGGTACCGCCAAGTTGCCCCGGATGACGTTTCAGCGTACAGTTAAATGCATGTTTGCTGGTTTGCCGATTTGCGGGCCGACTGTGCAAACTGGCACAACAATGCGCCATATGTTCGACATCCTCGTTTATCTGTTCGAAAACTACTATACGCCGCAAGCCTGTCCCGCGGCCGACGTTCTCGCCAAACGCCTTGCGGCGGCCGGCTTCGAGCACGAAGACATCGACGACGCGCTGGGCTGGCTGTATGGGCTGGCCGAAACCACCGAACGCTGCGTCGACCTGGCGCAAGTGCCCAGCAGCGGTATCCGCATCTATACCGACACCGAATACCAGCAATTAGGCACCGAATCCATCGGCTTCATCGCTTTTCTCGAATCCGCTGGCGTGCTGCCCGCGCCGCTGCGCGAAATCGTCATCGACCGCGCCCTGGCGGCCCCCGAAACGCCGGTATCGCTGGCCAAGACCAAGATCATCGCCCTGATGGTGCTCTGGAGCCAGGAAGCCGAAATCGACAACCTGGTGCTCGAAGAACTGCTCGACGACGACGGTACGCGCCGGCTCCACTGAGCCCGTGAACTACGCAGGCCGTTTTGCCCCCAGCCCCAGCGGTCCCCTGCACATGGGTTCGCTGGCGGCCGCGCTGGCCAGCTGGCTGGACGCGCGCGCCCACCACGGGCGCTGGCTGCTGCGCATCGAAGACGTGGACACGCCCCGCACCGTGCCGGGCGCGGCCTACACCATCGTGGCGCAGCTGCAGGCCCTGGGCCTGCACTGGGACGGCGGCATCATGTGGCAATCACTCCGCAACGACGCCTATCAGCACGCTTTCGACACGCTTTCCGCCCAGGGGCTGATCTACGGCTGCGGCGCACCGAACGGACAGGCATACGAACAGTAGCCGCAGCCGATACAGGTGTCTTTGTTGTGCAGCACCACGC
>NZ_JAJMLX010000313.1 GCF_020991325.1 Bordetella petrii
CCGGGCGGCGCGCCGGCGCGCCACGCCCATGCTGCTGGACCTGCAGCGCTGCGCGGACCGGGCGGGTTTCGACAGCGCCCTGCACCAGCGCTCAAAGCGCACCCTGTCCAAGATACGCCGCGCCCGGCAACTGGGCTACCGTGTGGAACGCTTTGAACTGTCCACTCATGTACACGACGTCCACGCAGTGAAAACGTCGATGGCCGTGCGCAGCGGCGGCCCGGTGCTGGCCCGCTGGTTGCTGAAGCCCGGCCACATCGCGCCGCCGGCGAGCGCGCCCGTCGCCTGGCACGCGCCTGAATGCGCCACCCACTGGACGGTATGGTGGGGGGTCTTCCTGGACGAGCCCGGCCACCACAATGGCGTGCTGCGCACCGACAGGCGCCTGGTGGCCTATGTGAAGCTGACACGCTGCGGCGAAGTGGTGCACTACCTGGACCTGATGGGCCACAAAGACCACTTGCCGCATGGCGTCATGCCGTTGATGCACACCAGCATCGTGCACTGGCTGCTGGATGCCGCAGAACCCCATGCCGCCGGCGTGCGGGCCGTCTGGTACGGAGCCCTGGAGCACGGCGGCACCGGCCTGCAAACCTGGAAAAAGCGCGCGGGCTTCGAGCCTGCGCGCGTCATGCTGCGCCCCTGACGTCCGGGTCCGCTACACCCTCTTTGGGGTAGCCAGGCCCTAAGCCAGATCGATACTGTCCGGCGATGCCGGGTTGGGGCCCTGGGGTGTGCCAGGCACGCGGTCGGGGTCGTACGGCGGCCGGTCGGGATCGGGAGTAGGCTCTTCCGGCGTGGGGTCCGCCGGCCACGAGGGATCGTCCGGCGGCACTCCCGGCGGCCCGGCGGGTTGGCGATGATTCAAGATAAGCATGGCGGGCTCCTTGGATGGTATTCCCGCTGCCAGCAAGCCTTGTGCCCATGTCCCGCGGCACACCCCCGGCCGGTGTCAGCCACGGTCTGCCCGCTCGCGCGCCTGCCTCGCCAGCAGGCGGTAGTGCTCGGCGATGGCATCCAGCTCTTCCTCGCCCAATTCCTCGATATCCACCAGTTTTTCGCTGGCGCCTCGCATGGCCATCAGCAGGCCGTCCAGCTTCACATGCAGCGCACGGCTGTCCTTGTTCTGGTTCTGCTGGATCAGGAACACCATCAGGAAGGTGATGATGGTGGTGCCCGTGTTCACCACCAGTTGCCATACCTCGGAAAACCCCGCCCAGGGGCCGGCCAGGGCCCACAGCACGATCACCGACACGGCGCAGCCGAAAGCCAGCGGCGACCCCGTGGCGCGCGCCACGGCGGTGGCGAACCGGTCGAACAGATGGGTCAGGCGCGAATGACGTTGCTTCATGGCGGTCCCCCGAGAGCGGCCCAGGGCGCTGCCCGGCCAGGCCCTACAAGCCCATCGCGGACAGCATCAGAAACGTGGCGAACAGGGCAAAGTGGGTCATGCCTTCTATGGCGTTGGTCTGCCCGTCGTTGACGTTGATGGCCGTGACGACCACCGTCACCAGCACCATCATGGTCTGTATGGGTGTCATGGCCATCTCGAACGGCTGGCCGGTGTACAGCGCCAGGGCCTCCATGACAGGAACGGTGAGAATCACCGTGGACAGCGAGGCGCCCAGCGCAATGTTCACCACCGACTGCATGCGGTTGGCCAGGGCGGCCCGCAGCGCGGTCAGGATCTCCGGGCTGGCGGAAATCAGCGCGACGACGATGGCGGGCAATGCCGGCGGCACCTGTACATGCTCCAGCGACACGTTCAGCGTCTGCGCCATCACTTCCGAAAGCGCCCCGATGATGACCACCCCCGCCACCAGCAGGCCCACCGAATACAGCGTGGTCGGGCCGCGCTGGCCGGGCGTGTCGGGCTTGCGGCGCTTTTCCGGATAGCTGTAGCTGAAAAAATAGCTGTGCGGCCCCGTCTGCATGCGCAGGAACACGGCGTACAGCATGATCATGATGATGATCGTGAACCCCGAATACAGGTGCCAGCGTTCGCGCGGAATGAATTCGGGCACGATCATCGAGATGGCCATGGCGGTCAGGATCATTACCGTGTACACGCGGCCCGAATCGTCGTTGTAGGCCTGCTCGCCGTGCTTCAGGCCGCCCATCAGCGCGGCCAGCCCCAGGATGCCGTTGATGTCCAGCATCACGGCCGCGTAGATGGTGTCGCGCACCAGCGTGGGGGATGGGTCGTGCGAAATGACGATGCCCAGCACTACCACTTCCACCAGCACGGCCGACAATGTCAGCACCATGGTGCCGTAAGGGTCGCCCAGGCGATGCGCCAGCTGTTCCGCGTGAAAGGCCACCCGCTGCGAAGCGCAGATGATGGCGGCCACCAGCACCACGGTGGCCGCGATGGCCGTGGCGGCGCCCGCGGCTGTCAGGCGCGAGCCCGCGGCATAAGCCAGCGCCGCCGTCACGACGGCCAGCGCCAGCAGCTTTTCGTGCCTGAAGAGCATCTGCATGCGGCTTCCCCGAGGTTGACCCGCAGCTTACCCCGGGTGGCGGGGCGGGCTCAATCATGGCATGTCCATGCCGGTAACGGGGCAAGCGGCTTGACGCGTCGGCTTCATGTCACTCTCGGCGAGTTCGGAAACCGCGATCCAAGCAAGCCGCGTGCCCGCCCTGCCCGGCCGAGACCGCAGATGCGGGCTTCATCCTGCGGCCGCCCCGCCGTCAGCCCGCCCGTATGCCCGCATTCTTGATAATGGGCTGCCATTTGCGCCGTTCAGCCTGCGCAAAGTCGGCAAGGTCCTGGGCGCTGCCGCCGGCGGGTTCATAGCCCATTTTCAACAACTGCTGCCGGGTGCCGGGCCGGTCCAGTATCTGGTTGATGGCGGCGTTCAAGCGCTGCACCACATCGGGCGGCGTGCCCTTGGGGGCGTACAGCGCATTCCAGGCAATCACCTCGAAACCGTCCACGCCCTGCGAAGCCACGGTGGGCGCGCCCGGCAGCAATTCGGTGGGCTGGCGGCTGGTAACGCCCAGCACCTTCAGCTTGCCGCCTTCCACCTGCGGACGCGCCGCCGCCACCGTGTCGATGCTTAACGGGATCTGCTTGCCGATCACATCGGTCATGGCAGTGGACGATCCTTTGTATGGCACCCCGAACAAAGGCACGCCGGTCTGCGCCTTCAGTAATTCCAGCACCAGGCGCGCCGTGGTGCTGGGCATGCCGATGTCGGCGGCGCCCTTCTTGGCGCCGGCGGCCTTCAGCACGTCCTGCACGGAATCGAAGGTCGATCCGCTGCCGGCCAGCAGTGCCATCGGAAACGTCGCCACCAGCGCCACGGGCTGGAAATCGCGTGCCGCGTCGTAGGTCATGGTGGGATAAAGGAATTCGTTCAGTGCATGGGTGGCATTGGTGCCCATGGTCAGGGTGTATCCGTCCGGCGCGGCGCGCGCGGCGGCATCCGTGCCGATATTGCCGCCCGCCCCGCCGCGGTTTTCCACGTAGAAGGTCTGGCCCAGCAATTGGGTCAGCTGCTCGGCGAAGTACCGGGTGGCTACGTCGGTGCCCTGCCCCGCGGTATAGGCAACAATGATCTTCACGGGCTTGTCGGGATACGAAGGCTGCGCCAAGGCCGGCGCGGCAGGGGCGGCAAGAATGCAAGCCGCCAGAATGGTGGAACGCAACATGGCTTTGTCTCCTGAGTTATCGCTATGGGTACAACAGGAATCAGAGGCTTTTGGTACTTGTGGCGTGGCGCCCCGCCTCCGTCAGAATGCCAGCCCGATGCTCATCGAACGCGGGCGGTACGCCGCACGCGCAGCCTGGGGTGCCGGACAGCTTGATGGGCAGCCCCAGGCCCCGGTAACTGTCCTGCCCCACCCGCATGCCGCGGTGTTGCGCATGGGCGTGCTCCAAGGCCTGCGGCACGCTGTTCACCGGCCCCGCGGCCACCCCCGCCGCCATCAGGTCGCGGCACAAGTCTTCGCGCCGGAAAGCGCGCAGCGCCCGTTCGATCTCGCCGCGCAGCGCGCCGGCGTTGCGCAGGCGCGCTGCGTTCGACTGGAATCGCTCATCCGCGGCCAAGTCCGCACGCCCCACCTGCTGGCAGAACCGGCGGAACTGGCCATCGTTCAGAATGCCCAGGAATACCGGCCCGTCACCCGCCTCGAACTGGTCGTAGGGCGCGATATTGGGGTGCGCGTTGCCCGTCAGCCCGGGCGTCTGCCCAGAGCACAGCCAGTTGGCCGCATGTGGAACCAGCAGGCTCAGCGCGGTATCGAACAGCGCGGCTTCCACCCGCTGCCCCGAGCCCGTGCGCTGGCGGGCCAGCAAGGCCATCAGAATGCCCGACATGGCGGTGTAGCCCGTCAGGTGATCGACAATGGGCACGCCGATGCGCGTGGGCCCGGACTGCGTGCTGCCATTCACGCTCATCAATCCGCACATGGCCTGCAGCACCGCGTCGTAACCGGGCAGGCTGCCCAGCGGCCCGTCGCCGCCAAAGCCGGTGATGCTGCAATACACCAGGCGCGGATAGCGGGGCGCCAGGTCCCGTTCGAAATCCAGCTGCCACTTGCGCATGGTGCCGGGCAGGAAATTCTCGACCAGCACGTCGGCATCGCGCAGCAGCCCATGCAGCACCTGCCGTCCTTCGGGCTGCGCCAGATCCAGTCCGATAGAACGCTTGCCGCGATTCAATGCGGTGAAATAGGCTGCGTCGCCCGATGCCTCGAAGGGCGGGCCCAGGCGCCGGGTTTCGTCGCCGAACGGCGGCTCGATCTTGATGACATCGGCACCATGGTCGGCCAGCATCTGCGTGCACAGGGGGCCGGCCAGCACACGCGACAGGTCCACCACGCGTATGCCGGCCAGGGCCCCGGCGCCCGGGCGCCGCGCCGGCT
>NZ_JAJMLX010000314.1 GCF_020991325.1 Bordetella petrii
ATGCCGCCATCACCCGCGCGCGCCAGGCCAGCCAGGCATGGCGGCAGGTGCCCGCGCCGCGCCGCGGCGAACTGGTGCGCCTGTTCGGCGATACCTTGCGCCGCCACAAACAGGACCTGGGCCGGCTGGTGTCGCTTGAAGCCGGCAAGATCCTGGCCGAAGGCGAAGGCGAAGTGCAGGAAATGATAGACATCTGCGATTTCGCGGTAGGCCTGTCGCGCCAGCTGTACGGCCTGACCATCGCGTCCGAGCGTCCCGGCCATCGCATGATGGAAACCTGGCACCCGCTGGGCGTGGTGGGCGTGATCAGCGCCTTCAACTTCCCGGTGGCCGTGTGGTCGTGGAATACGGCGCTGGCCCTGGTGTGCGGCAATGCCGTGGTGTGGAAACCTTCTGAGAAAACCCCGCTGACGGCGCTGGCCTGCCAGGCCCTGTTCGCGCGCGCGCTGCAGCAGTACGGCGACGCGCCCGCGGGCCTGCTGGAAGTACTGATCGGCGACCGCCAACTGGGCGAGGCCCTGGTCGATTCGCACCACGTGGCGCTGGTGTCGGCCACCGGGTCCACCCGCATGGGCCGCCAGGTGGGGCCGCGCGTGGCGCAGCGCTTCGGCCGGGTGCTGCTGGAACTGGGCGGCAACAACGCCATCATCGTGGCGCCCAGCGCCGACCTGGACATGGCGGCGCGCGGCATCGTGTTCGGGGCCATCGGCACCGCCGGCCAGCGTTGCACCAGCACGCGCCGCCTGATCGTGCATGAAAGCATCGCCGACGATCTGCTGGCCCGGTTGCGCACCGCGTACGCCAGCGCCCGCATCGGCAACCCGCTGGAAGCCGGCACGCTGGTGGGGCCGCTGATCGACCGCGCCGCCTTCGACGCCATGCAGCAGGCCCTGCAGGCGGCCCGCGAACAAGGCGGCCAGGTCACCGGCGGCGAACGCGTGCTGGACGACGTGTATCCCGACGCCTGGTACGCGCGCCCCGCCATCGCCGAGATGCCCGGCCAAACCGACGTGGTGTGCCACGAGACGTTCGCGCCCATTCTGTATGTGATGCGGTACGGCGAATTCGAACAAGCCCTGGCCATGCACAACGGCGTGCCCCAGGGCCTGTCGTCGGCCATTTTCACCAACGACCTGCGCGAAGCCGAGACCTTCCTGTCGGCCCCCGGCTCGGATTGCGGCATCGCCAACGTCAATATCGGCACATCCGGCGCCGAGATCGGCGGCGCATTCGGCGGCGAGAAGGAAACCGGCGGCGGCCGCGAATCCGGTTCGGACGCCTGGAAAAACTACATGCGGCGCGCCACCAACACCATCAACTATTCGCGCCAGCTGCCCCTGGCGCAGGGCATCAAGTTCGGCGAATGAACCGTCGGACGCCTTCGCGGGCAGCCCGGCTTACCGCCAGTACCGTGACGCAATGGTTTACATGCGGTTGCGCGGCCCCCAGGCGACGATGCTACAGTGCGTCGTCGCCATCTGCCCCGCTTGACCATGTTTCCGGACACCGCTTCCCTGTTTTCCCATACGCTGCGCGCCCTGGCCCTGGCCGGACTGCTGGGCGCCGCCATGCCGGCCGCGGCCGGCATCACCTATCAGTTGGAGCGGCCGGCCGCCGCCCCCGGTGAAACGGTGCGCATCCAGGCCGTGTTCTTCAATGAGGACAACGCCAGGACGAACTGGCAGCCGCCCAATGAGCTGGTGGTTCAGTGGCGCGGCGCGAATGGCGCCATCGTGCGCAGCCTGGCCAGGCTGGAAAGCCCCGCGGGCGTGCTGAATGTTCCCATCGACGGTTTCGCCCGGGTGGCCTGGAGCACGGTGGTACCGGCGCAGGCCCAGGGGCTGCAGGCGCTGTCGATCGAGGGCGAACCCACCATGATGGCGCTGGACGTGTCCGGCCGTGAAACCGGCACGCTGGCCAGCACCCCCGCCCAGGGGCCCGTGGTGGACGCCGCCACCGGAATACCAGTGCCCGCGGCCGAGGTTGCCGCGGCGGGCGCGCAACCCGATGCCGGCCCCGCCCCCACCAGCGCGGCCGAAGCCCAATGGAAAGAACAGCCCACGTCGCTGGACAGGTACCTGGGCGCCCTTTCCGCGTACCAGCCCATGTATTTCAGCGTGGGAACGCGGGGCCTGACCACGGCGCGCTTCCAGATCAGCGCCAAGTACCGGCTGTTCAATCCGCCGGGCGGGCGCAAATCCACCTTTGGCGAAAACTTCTACCTGGGCTATACGCAAACATCGCTGTGGGACCTGGAAAGCGATTCGGTGCCGTTCATCGACACAACCTTCAACCCCAGCCTGTTCTGGTTGAACAACGACCTCTGGACATCGGAAGACCAGAACTGGCGCCTGGGCCTGAACACCGGTGTCGAGCACATGTCCAACGGCAAGGACGGCGAAGATTCGCGTTCGCTGAATGACGCCTACATCCAGCCGGCCATCAATTATCGTTTCGACGGCGGCAGCACGCTTACCTTCGCCCCCAAGCTCAAGGCCTACATGGGCGTGGCCAGCGAAAACGCCGACTACTCCGACTACGCCGGCCACATCGACTGGAATCTGCGCTGGGCCCAGGACAATGGCGCGGTGGTATCGGCCATGTACCGCCAGGGCGACAGCAAGCGGCGCACCACGCAACTGGACTTCGCCTGGCCGCTGCGCCGCACGTTCCTGCACATGAACGGCTATTTGCATCTGCAGTACTTCAACGGCTACGGCGAAACCCTGCTGGGTTACAACCAGCGCAACGAATCGCAGTTCCGCGTCGGCTTGTCGCTGGTGCCTTAACGAACCGGGGAATTCAGCCATGTACTTCGACACGTCTACCCTGAACGGCCGCAACACCTACAAGCTGATGACCTCGACCGTCGTGCCGCGCCCTATCGCGTGGGTGGTCAGCCAGGACGCGCAGGGCCGCAATAATGCGGCGCCGTTCTCTTTCTTCGGCGCCATGTCGGGCGACCCGCCCGTGGTATGCCTGGGCGTGGGCTCGCGGCCCGATTCCCCCAAGGACACGGGCGCGAACCTGCAGGTGGGCGCGGGCTTCGTCATCAATATGGTGTCGTCGGCGCAGCTGCAGCACATGAATGTCACGGCAATCGACTTCGCGCCCGGCACCGATGAACTCGAGGCCGCGGGCATCGCGACCGCGCCGTCGCACAAGGTGGCCCCGCCCCGCATCGCCGACAGCCCCGTGGCCATGGAATGCCAGGTCAGCCAGGTGCTGGAAGTGGCGCCCGGCCGGAACATGGTGCTGGCCGACGTGCTGGCCATCCACATCCGCGACGACGCGGTGCTGGACGCCGAGCGCTGCTATATCGATACCCCGAGCCTGGATCTGGTGGGCCGCATGCATGGCGGCGGCTGGTACAGCGTCCAGGCCAACCTGACCGAAGTGCCGCGCCTGACCGAAGCGGCCTGGCGCGACCGCGAATCGCCAGGGCCCTGAAGCCCGCATGCGCCGCGCCGGTGCGCGGCAATGCGCGGTCCGGCGGGCCGCCTAGTTGCCCGCGATGCCGGCGGCTTTCACCACGCCGGCCCAGTGGGCCAGCCCCGCCTGCACGGTTTGCGCCAGTTCGGCGGGCGACTGGTAATGTGCATAAGCGCCCAGTTCATTGATCTTGGCGGCGAATTCCGGCGACTGCACCACGGTTTTCACGGCTTGCGTCAGCTTGTCGCGCACTGCGTCGGGCATGCCGGCCGGCCCGAACAGCGAGAACCAGGCTTCCAGCGTGAACTCGGGCAAGCCGGCCTCGGCCGTGGTCGGCACATCGGGCAGCATCGGATGGCGTTGCTTGCTGGTAATGGCCAGGGCCCGGATCGTTCCGGCCTTCAAGTGGCCGATGGCGCTGGGCGGCGTCGTGATGAACAACTGCACGCGGCCTGCGATCAGGTCTTTCATGGCCGGGGCGGCGCCGTTGTACGGCACATGCACAATGTTGGTACCCGTCAGCTGCTTGAACTGTTCTGCGCCCAGGTGCTGGATGGAACCCACGCCCGATGAGGCGTAGTTCAGCTTGCCGGGCTGGGCGCGGGCCTGGTCGATCAGTTGCTGCAGATTCTGCGCGGGCGCGCCCTTGGGCACCAGGATCACATGAGGCCCGCGAAATACATCGCCGATCGGCGTGAAACTGCGCACTGGATCCCAGCCCTGGTTGGTAGACAGCGCAGGGCCGCCGGTGTGGAAACCTTCGTAGGAAAACAGCAGGGTATAACCGTCCGGCTGGGCGCGCGCCACCTGGGCATAGGCAATGTTGCCGCTGCCGCCGGGCCGGTTTTCCACTACCACGGTCTGGCCCAGTATGTCTTTCAGGCTTTGCCCCAGCACGCGGCCGGCGATGTCCATGGTGCCGCCGGCGGCCACCGGTACCACCAGGGTGATGGGCCGGTCCGGGAAATCGGCGGCGTGCGCCGCCGCTCCCAGGGACAAGATGGACGATAACGCTGCGCACGCCAGGCGATTCATGGGCTGTCTCCGGTATTGGTTGTGGTGGGCAGCGGGCAGCCGCTGCCGCTTATGGCCACGCCATTATTCCGGCAGGCCGCTTTCGCACCGATAGCCGCGCCCTTGTATCAGCTATGCCGTTTTGTTCTATCTGGCCGCGGCTGGCATGGCTGCGCGGGCCGGTTCGACGTGGATGTGCAAAGGCAATTCGCTGCGGCAGATGGCCTGGACCAATACCGGCTTGATTTCCGCCAGCACGGCGCGGCCCGCCTGCGTCAGCGGCTGATTCAAGGACGTGGCCACCATCAGGCGCGTCTCGACGCGCGGCGCGAGCGGCACCGCCACCACGGTGCCGGCGCGTACTTCGGCGGCCACCGCGGGCATGGCCAGCACGGTGTGGGCCACGCCGGCCAT
>NZ_JAJMLX010000315.1 GCF_020991325.1 Bordetella petrii
GGGGCGCATCGCCTACGGCCCGGTGCAGGCCGACGATGTGGCCGGCCTGTTCGACGCGGGCTGGCTGCAGGGCGGCGCGCACCCGCTGTGCCTGGGGCCCACCGAAAACATCCCCTACCTGAAAAAACAACAACGCCTGACCTTCGCCAGGGTAGGCATCATCGACCCCCTTTCCACCGATGACTACCAGGCCCACGAAGGCCTGCAAGGCCTGCGGCGCGCCCTGGCCATGGCGCCGGAAGACATCGTCCAGGAAATCACCCAGTCGGGCCTGCGCGGACGCGGCGGCGCGGCCTTTCCCACCGGCATCAAGTGGAAAACCGTGGCCACCACGCCCGCGCCGCAGAAATACATCGTCTGCAACGCGGACGAAGGCGATTCGGGCACGTTCTCCGACCGCCTGCTGATGGAAGGCGATCCCTGTGTACTGCTCGAGGGCATGGCCATCGCCGGCCTGGCGGTAGGCGCCACCTATGGCTATATCTATGTGCGCTCTGAATACCCGCACGCCATCGCCACGCTGAACGCCGCCATCGACGCCGCGCGTGCCGCGGGCTGGCTGGGCGACGACATCCTGGGCAGCGGCCGGCGCTTCGACCTGGAAGTGCGCAAGGGCGCCGGCGCCTATATCTGCGGCGAAGAAACCTCGCTGCTGGAAAGCCTGGAAGGCAAGCGCGGCGTGGTACGCGCCAAGCCGCCCCTGCCGGCCATCGCCGGGCTGTTCGGCCAGCCCACCGTCATCAACAACGTCATTTCGCTGGCCTCGGCGCCCATCATCCTGGCGCGCGGCGCGGCCTATTACCGTGATTACGGCATGGGCCGCTCGCAGGGCACCCTGCCCTTCCAACTGGCGGGCAACCTGAAGCATGGCGGCCTGGTCGAAGCGGCCTTCGGGCTGACACTGCGCGAACTGCTGTTCGACTTCGGCGGCGGCAGCGCCTCGGGCCGGCCGCTGCGCGCCGTGCAAGTGGGCGGCCCGCTGGGCGCTTACCTGCCCGAATCGCAATGGGACGTGCCGCTGGACTACGAAGCCTACATGGGCATCTCGGCCATGGTGGGCCACGGAGGCATCGTGGCCTTCGACGATACCGTCGACATGGCCCGCATGGCGCGCTACGCCATGGAGTTCTGCGCCGTGGAATCCTGTGGCAAGTGCACGCCGTGCCGCATCGGCGCGGTGCGCGGCGTGGAAACGCTGGACAAGATCGTGGCGCGCGGCCCGCAGCATGAACAGCAGGTACATCTGCTGCGCGATTTGTGCGACACCATGCTGGGCGGTTCACTGTGCGCGCTGGGCGGCATGACGCCCTACCCGGTGCTGTCCGCGCTGAACCATTTTCCTGAAGACTTCGGGGTGGCCGCGCAAGCAGCCGCGCACCCGGCCTGAACATAGCGAGATCCGCCATGCTCGAAACCGTCATCATGCGCGAGCGCGACCTGGGTACTCCCGCCCGCGTGGCCGCCCGCCTTGTCACCCTGACCGTCGACGGCCAGGAAATCTCCGTGCCGGAAGGCACGTCGGTGATGCGCGCCGCGGCCGAGGCCGGCATCAACATCCCCAAACTGTGCGCCACCGACAGCCTGGAACCCTTTGGCTCGTGCCGGCTGTGCCTGGTGCAGATCGACGGCCGCCGCGGCTATCCGGCGTCATGCACGACCCCGGCCGAGGACGGCATGGTGGTGCATACCGCCACGCCCAAGCTGCACGACCTGCGGCGCGGCGTGATGGAACTGTATATTTCCGACCACCCCCTTGACTGCCTGACCTGCCCCGCCAACGGCGACTGCGAACTTCAGGACATGGCCGGCGTGGTGGGCCTGCGGGCCGTGCGCTACGGCTACGAAGGCAGCAACCACCTGCAGGCGCAAACCGACGCGTCCAACCCGTATTTTTCGTACGATCCGTCCAAGTGCATCGTGTGCAACCGCTGCGTGCGGGCCTGCGAGGAAACCCAGGGCACCTTCGCGCTGACGATTTCCGGCAAGGGCTTTGACTCGCGCGTGTCGGCCGGCCAGGACCAGCCCTTCCTGGACAGTGAATGCGTGTCCTGCGGGGCCTGCGTGCAGGCCTGTCCCACATCCACCCTGCAGGAAAAAACCATCATCATGATGGGCCAGGCCGAACACTCGGTAATAACCACCTGCGCCTATTGCGGGGTGGGCTGCGGCTTCAAGGCCGAAATGAAAGGCCAGGAAGTGGTGCGCATGGTGCCCTGGAAAGACGGCCAGGCCAACCGCGGCCACGCCTGCGTGAAGGGCCGGTTCGCCTGGGGCTATGCCACGCACAAGGAACGCGTGCTCAAGCCAATGATACGGAAGGCCATTACCGATCCGTGGCGCGAAGTGTCGTGGCAGGAAGCCATCGACTATGCCGCGTCCGAGTTCCGCCGCATCCAGGCCAGCCATGGCCGCGACGCCATCGGCGGCATTACCTCATCGCGCTGCACCAACGAAGAAACCTGGCTGGTCCAGAAACTGGTGCGCGCGGCGTTCGGCACCAACAACGTGGACACCTGCGCGCGGGTCTGCCATTCGCCTACAGGCTATGGCCTGAAGCAGACGCTGGGTGAATCGGCCGGTACGCAAACCTTCGATTCCGTCATGCACACTGACGTGGTGATCATGATGGGGGCCAACCCCAGCAGCGCCCACCCGGTGTTCGCCTCGCGCCTGAAACGCCGGCTGCGCCAGGGCGCGCGCCTGATCGTCATCGACCCGCGCCGCATCGAACTGGTGAACTCGCCCCACATCAAGGCCGACTATCACCTGCCCGTGCGTCCGGGCACCAACGTGGCCGTGCTGACGGCGCTGGCGCACGTCATCGTTACCGAACAACTGGTGGCCGAAGACTTCGTGGCCCAGCGCTGCGAACCCAAGGCCTTCAACGAATGGCGCGACTTCGTGGCGCGCCCCGAGCATTCGCCCGAAGCCACCGAGGCCATCACCGGCGTGCCGGCCGAGCACCTGCGCGGCGCCGCCCGCCTGTACGCCACGGGCGGCAACGGTTCCATCTACTACGGCCTGGGCGTTACCGAGCACAGCCAGGGTTCCACCGCCGTGATGGCGATTGCCAACCTGGCCATGGCCACCGGGAACATCGGCCGCGAGGGCGTAGGCGTGAACCCGATGCGCGGGCAGAACAATGTGCAGGGGTCGTGCGACATGGGCTCGTTCCCGCACGAACTGCCGGGCTACCGCCATGTCTCGGATTCCACCGTGCGCGCCCAGTTCGAAGCCGACTGGGGCGTCACCATCCAGCCCGAGCCCGGCCTGCGCATTCCCAACATGTTCGAGGCGGCCCTGGCCGGCAGCTTCAAGGGCCTGTACTGCCAGGGCGAAGACATCGTGCAGTCCGACCCCAACACCCAGCATGTGGCCGCTTCCCTGGCAGCCATGGAATGCATTGTGGTGCAGGACCTGTTCCTGAACGAAACCGCCAAGTACGCGCACGTGTTCCTGCCCGGCTCGTCGTTCCTGGAAAAAGACGGCACCTTCACCAACGCCGAACGCCGCATTTCGCGCGTGCGCAAGGTCATGGAACCGCGCAACGGCCTGTCCGACTGGGAAGTGACCGCCGCATTGTCGAACGCGCTGGGCTACCCCATGAACTACGGCCACCCCAGCGAGATCATGGACGAGATCGCGCGGCTGACGCCCACGTTCTCGGGCGTCAGCTATGCCAAGCTCGACCGCCTGGGCAGCCTGCAATGGCCGTGCAACGACACGGCGCCCGACGGCACGCCCATCATGCATATCGACGAGTTCGTACGCGGCAAGGGAAAATTCATGATCACCAAGTACGTGCCTTCCGAAGAACGCAGCACCCGCAAGTTCCCGCTGCTGCTGACCACGGGCCGCATCTTGTCGCAGTACAACGTGGGCGCCCAGACCCGCCGCACCGAGAACGTGGCGTGGCACAGCGAGGACGTGCTGGAAATGCACCCTCAAGACGCCGAAGACCGCGGCGTAAGCGAAGGCGACTGGGTGGGCATACAAAGCCGGTCCGGCGAAACCGTGCTGCGCGCCACCCTGACCGACCGCGTGCAGCCGGGAGTGGTGTACACCACCTTCCACTTCCCCGAATCGGGCGCCAACGTCGTCACCACCGACAATTCCGACTGGGCCACCAACTGCCCCGAGTACAAGGTGACGGCGGTGCAGGTGATGCGCGTTTCGCAACCGTCGGAATGGCAGCGGCAATGGTCGCGCTTCTCGGACGTGCAGCAAAAACTGCTGCGAGAACGCGCCCGCGAAACCGAAGCCGCGTTCAGCGGCAAGTAGGTGCCACGAGCCATGGACCGCAGCTATTCCGCCCCGCCATCGCGGCCCGACTGCGCCGATGCGGCGGTGCTGCGCGTGCGCGGCGGCGCCGTCGTGGCCGCCACCCAGATCGACCGCGTGGCCGAAGAAACCCCCGTGGCGCTGGAATACAACGGCATCAGCCACGCCACCATGCTGGCCACCCCGGCCGACCTGGAAGATTTCGCGCTGGGTTTCTCGCTGACCGAAGGCATCGTCGACAGCCCGGCCGACATCCGCGGCATCGACGTGGTGCCGCAGTTCAACGGCGTGGTGCTGCAGGTGGAAATATCCAGCGCCTGCGCGATGCGCCTGAAGACCCGGCGCCGCGCCATGGCCGGCCTTACGGGCTGCGGCCTGTGCGGCGTGGAAACGCTGCCCGAAGTCTTGCGGCAGGTGCCTACCGTGCCCGACGGCCAGGCCGTGCCGCTGCCGTCGGTACTGGCCGCCATGCGCGCCATGCGCGCCAGCCAGGAACTGCACGACATCACCGGCGCCACCCATGCCGCGGCC
>NZ_JAJMLX010000316.1 GCF_020991325.1 Bordetella petrii
GATCGACCGCGGCCTGGCGGCCATGCGGCGGGGCCGCATGCCGGCCCTGATTGCCGCCGATACCCAATTGCACCATGCCATCTATGAAGCGTCGGGCAACCGCCTGCTGGGCACGGTCATGCAGCCGCAATGGGGCCACCTGGAACGCGTGATGTGCGCCGTGTCTGAACCGGCCTACGCGCGCGCGGGCCTGTGGGATGAGCACATCGCCATCGTGGCCGCCGTGAATGCCGGCGACGCCGAGCGCGCGGCCGCCCTGTCGCGCGAACATGCCGAGCGCGCCGCCGCCGGGCTGATTCCCCGCCTGAACACGGTGCCGCCGGCCTGAAACACCCGCTATTCCCGCACCGGCGCGCGACGCCGGAAACACCAGAGCCGGCCCCAGCCGGCCCCAACCCGGAGACGACGATGCAACTGACTCAAGCGCAACGCGAACAATTCGACCGGGACGGGTATCTGTTTTTCCCCGCCCTGTTTTCCCCGCAGGAGATCGCCACGCTCACCGACGAGGTACCCCGCCTTTACGCGCAGGACCGCCCCGAGAACGTGCGCGAGAGAAACGGCGGCGCGGTGCGCACCAACTTCGCCGCCCACCTGTACAGCTCGCCGTTCGCGCGCCTGGCGCGGCACCCGCGCATGGTGCGCCCCGTGGAGCAATTGTTCGGCGAACCCGTGTACATGCACCAGTTCAAGATCAACGGCAAGAACGCCTTCGACGGCGACGTGTGGCAATGGCACCAGGACTACGGCACTTGGCTGAACGACGACCTGATGCCCACGCCGCGCGCCATGAACGTGGCGATATTCCTGGACGAGGTCAACGAACACAACGGGCCGCTGATGTTCATTCCCGGCAGCCACCGCCTGGGCGTGCTGGAAGCGGGGCACGACACCACCACCACCAGCTACCCGCTGTGGACGATCAACAACGACAACATCCGCACGATGGTGGACAAGGCCGGCGGCCGCGACGGCGGCATCGTGGCGCCCAAGGGGCCGGCCGGGTCGATGCTGCTGTTCCATTCCTGCCTGGTGCATGCGTCGTCGTCCAACCTCAGCCCCTGGAACCGCGTCAGCGTGTACCTGAGCCTGTGTGCGGTGTCGAACCACATCCGGCGCTTCAAGCGCGTGGAATGGATCGCGCACCGGAATTTCGCCCCCATCGAATGCCTGCCCGACGACTGCCTGCAAAAGGACTATGCTGTAGAACTGCCATGGAAAACCGGCACACCGCCCGAGGCGGCCCGGACCTCGCTCGAACGCCTGGAGGAGACCGCCCAATGAACCTGCACCGCATGCTCAAGCAGCGCCACGTCGACGGCAAGCCACTGCGCGTGGCGCTGATCGGTGCCGGCAAGTTCGGCTCGATGTTCCTGAGCCAGGCCCGGCGCACGCCGGGCATTCAATTGGTGGCGGTGGCCGACCTGCAGCCCGAACGGGCGCGCGCCGCGCTGACGCGCGTGGGCTGGCCCGCCGATGCCCTGCGGGCCGAAAGCCCGCACGATGCGACCAAGTCGGGCCGCGTGTACTTCAGCGACGACACCTCCGCTGTCATTGCCAGCCCGGAAGTCGAGATCGTGATCGACGCCACCGGCCACGCCGCCGCCGGTATCGCGCACGTGCTGGCCTGCTGCGAATACGGCAAGCACATCATCATGGTGAACGTCGAGGCCGATGCGCTGGCGGGCCCGCTGCTGGCGCGCCGCGCCCGCGAGGCCGGCATCGTGTATTCGCTGGCCTACGGCGACCAGCCCGCCCTGATCTGCGAAATGGTCGACTGGGCGCGCGCCAGCGGCTTCGAGGTCATTGCCGCCGGCAAGGGCACCAAGTACCTGCCGGAATTCCATACCTCCACTCCCGACACCGTGTGGCCGTACTACGGCTTTACCCACGAGATGGTGGCCGCGGGCGATTTCAATGCCCAGATGTTCAACAGCTTCCTGGACGGCACGAAAAGCGCCATTGAAATGGCCGCGGTGGCGAACGCCACCGGCCTGGCCCCCGCGCCATCGGGCCTGCACTTCCCGCCCTGCGGCGTGGACGACCTGCCGCGCGTGCTGCGCCCGCGCGAAGATGGCGGCATGCTGCACCACCGCGGCCAGGTCGAGGTGATTTCATCGCTGGAACGCGACGGCCGCCCGGTGTTCCGCGACCTGCGCTGGGGCGTGTATGTCACGCTGGCGGCCGACAGCGATTATGTGCAGCGCTGCTTCAAGGAATACGGCCTGCTGACGGATCCCAGCGGCAACTATGCCGCCATGTACAAGCCTTATCACCTCATCGGGCTGGAACTGGGCATCAGCGTGGCCAGCGTGGGGCTGCGGCGCGAACCCACCGGCTCGCCCTCGGGTTGGCACGGCGACGTGGTGGCCACGGCCAAGCGCGACCTGGAGGCCGGCCAGGAACTGGACGGCGAAGGCGGCTATACCGTGTACGGCAAACTGATGCCGGCGCGCGATTCGGTGGCCGACGGCTACTTGCCGCTGGGCCTGGCGCACAAGGTAAAACTGAAAAACCCGGTGCGGCAGTCGCAGGCCATACGCTGGAGCGACGTGGATTTCGACCCGCGTTCCCCGGCCGTGCAGTTCCGCCGCGAAATGGAACAGGGGTTTGCCTGAGGGGCACGCCGTCGGAAAGCTCCCCTGCAAAAATCTCTACTTTTCCGAAGAAACGTCTATTTTTTGACAGTTTTCCGCAAAAACATCTACCGCCCGATGCTGCCGTTCGGTCAGATCCGTTCGGCGAAAAAATCCAGGAAGCACGCAATACGCCGCGCCAGCTGCGTATTGCGGTAGTACACCGCGTGCATGGGCTGCAGGTAGTCGGTGCGGGCGTCTTCCAGCACCCGCACCAGCCGGCCCGCCACCAGATCGTCTTTCAGCATGAATGCCCCCAGGCAGGCAATGCCCACGCCGTTCAAGGCCAGCATCCGCTGCGTTTCACCGCTGGACGCGGCCAGCGTGGGCTCGATGGCGAACTGGGTTCCGCCCGCATGCCGCAGCGGCCATACATTCAGCGTTTCAGGCTGGGTAAAGCCCAGCAGCTCGTGCTGCCGCAATGATTCCGGGGTGGTGGGGGTGCCGCGGCGCGCCAGATAGCCGGGGCTGGCCACCACATAGCGCGGCGCGGGCCGCAGCGGCCGCGCGTGCAGGCTGGAGTCCACCAAGGGCCCGGCCCGCAGGGCAATGTCGGTGCGGTGCTCCACCAGGTCCACGATACGGTCGGTGCTGGTCAGTTCCAGCGAAATCTCGGGATAAAGCCGGCGGAATTCCGCGACGTGCGGCACCACGCAATGCAGCATGACCGGCGCGGACGCGTCTACCCGCAGCTTGCCGGCGGGGTGCTGCCGGCGGATGCGCATGCATTCTTCGGCGGCGTCCAGGTCGCTGACGATGTCGCGCGCGCGCTGCAGGAACAGGCCGCCCTCCTCGGTCAGTTCCATGCGGCGCGTGGTGCGCGTCAGCAGGGTCACGCCCAGCTGGCTTTCCAGGCGCGACAGCGCGCGGCTAACGCCCGAGGCGGTTTGCTGCAGGAATTCGGCTGCCGCGCTCATGCTGCCGGTGTCCACCACCGCCAGGAAAACCCGCAAGGCATCCGAGTTGAGCGCCATTTTTGATCTCCACGCATAAGTCTAGTGAGTGTAGGCCTATTTTTCTCATAGATCATGCGCCGCACAATGCCGGCTCCAGGGGTAAACCCTGAATCGATCATTTTCCAGGAGATTGAAATGCCTATCGCGCTTTGGGCGCTGGCTGTGGGGGCTTTTGGCATCGGCACCACGGAATTCGTCATCATGGGCTTGCTGCCCGAAGTGGGCGCGGACCTGGGGGTCTCGCTGTCCAGCGCCGGCCTGCTGGTTACCGGCTACGCACTGGGCGTGGTGGTGGGCGCCCCGCCGGTGGCCATCCTGACCACCCGGCTGCCGCGCAAGACGCTGCTGCTGGGGCTGATGCTGATCTTCACGCTGGGCAATCTGGCCTGTGCGCTGGCGCCCGGCTACGGCACGCTGATGGCGGCCCGGGTATTGACCTCGCTGGCGCACGGCGCTTTCTTCGGCGTGGGCTCGGTGGTGGCCACCAGCCTGGTCAAGCCCGAGAAACAGGCCTCGGCCATTGCACTGATGTTCACCGGACTGACGCTGGCCAACGTGCTGGGCGTGCCCTTCGGCACCTGGCTGGGCCAGGCCTGGGGCTGGCGCTCTACATTCTGGGCCGTGACGGGCATCGGCGTGGTCGCCATGCTGGCCATTGCCACCTGGGTGCCGCGCAGCCGCGGCGATCGCGGCGGCGACCTGATGGGCGAACTGCGCGCGCTGAGCCGGCCGCAGGTGCTGCTGGGCTTTGCCATGACGGTGCTGGGTTTTGGCGGCGTGTTCACGGCGTTTACCTATATCGCCCCGCTGCTGACCGAACTGGCGGGCTTCGGCCCCGGCGCGGTATCGCCGATTCTGCTGCTGTTCGGCGTGGGCCTGGTGGCCGGCAATACGTATGGCGGCAAACTGGCCGACCGCCGGCTGATGCCCACCCTGGTCGGCAGCCTGGCCCTGCTGGCGGTGGTGCTGGCGGTGTTCAGCGTGACAGTGCATGGCAAGGCCGCGGCGGTGATCACGGTGGCGGTGCTGGGCGCGGCGGCGTTCGCCACAGTGCCGCCCCTGCAGATGCGCGTGCTGGAAAAGGCCGGCGACGCGCCCAACCTGGCCTCGGCCTTCAACATCGCCGCGTTCAACCTGGGCAATGCCGCGGGCGCCTGGCTGGGCGGCGTCACCATCGACCACGGGCCGGGGCTGGGCGCCACGCCGCTGGTGGCG
>NZ_JAJMLX010000317.1 GCF_020991325.1 Bordetella petrii
GGGCGGCGTCGCCGGCCAGGCGCTTGCCGGCGTGTCGCCGTGCGCGCGGGCCATCCAGGCAATCAGCGAGGCGCGCATGGCTTCTTCTACCGACATGTCGATGGGGCGCACCCATTCCGTGGGCACGAATACCGTGTAGCCGCCGATCATGTAGCCCATGGGCAGGTATACCGCCACGCGGTCGCCGGGCAGGAAACCCTCGGGCAGCCCGTCGGTGCCGCGCCGGGTGATCAGCCCCACCAGTTCCAGCGGCTGGCCGGGCAGGCGCAGCACCACCACGTGCTGGGTGTCGGTCTTGGCGCTGGGCGAGAAGTAGTCGGCAAAACTCTTCAGCGACGAATAGATGCTCTTGACCACCGGCAGGTTGGTGAAGGGCATTTCCACCACGTGGAAGATGCGTTGCAGGCGTTCTTTCGAGACCAGATAGCCGATGGCGATAATGCCCAGTATGCCCAGCACCAGGCCCATGCCGGGAATATAGAAGCTGCCGATGAAGGGACTGAGCAGCGCCAGCGCCACGCGTTCGGTCCAGGCAAGAAAGATGAACAGCAGGTATAGCGTCAGTGCGATCGGCAGTACGGTAATCAGCCCGCGGAAAAAATATCGGTACAGGCGCGTCATAGGTACGAATCTCCGGTAATGCGGGAAGTTCTGTTTTTCAGAGGCTGGTGGTGGGCAGGAACAGCGTTTCCTTGATTTCTTCCATGACGACATAGCTGCGCGATTCCGCTGAAGCCGGCAGGCGCTTCAGGATCTCGCCCAGCAGCCGGCGGTATTCATTCATTTCGGTCAGGCGCGCCTTGACCAGGTAGTCGAAGTCGCCCGAAACCAGGTGGCATTCCATGACTTCGGGCACATACAGCAGTTCCTGCTTCACCTTCTCGAATACATCGCCCGATTTGGCGGACAGCTTGATTTCCAGGAACACCAGCAAGTGGCGGCCCAGGGCGGCGGGATTGACGCGCGCATGATACCCGGCAATGACGCCTTCGCGTTCCAGGCGCTTGACGCGTTCGGAGCAGGGCGTGGCCGACAGGCTGATGCGTTCGGCCAGGTCGGTGATGGAAATTCTTCCGTCGCGCTGCAGGATGTCGAGGATTTTCAGGTCGATACGATCGAGTTCGCGCATTTCACTCTTGCCGGGCCGGCAAAGCCCAGGCCGCCAGTCGAAAAATGGATTGAGGCTGCTGATTTTAGTGCTTTTCACTGCGCACGGGCTTCTAGACTATTTAAACATTCGTGTGACTTGTCCAAAACAGGGGATTCTCATGCACGTCATCGTCCTGGGCAGCGGCGTGATCGGCACCACCACCGCGTACTACCTGGCCCGCCAGGGCGCCAAAGTCACGGTGCTGGACCGCCAGTCCGAAGCCGCCGGCGAAACCAGCTACGCCAATGCCGGGCAAGTGTCGCCCGGCTATTCCACGCCCTGGGCCGCGCCCGGCATTCCGTTCAAGGCGTTGAAGTGGATGTTCCAGAAAGAACACGCGCCGCTGGCCATCCGCCCCGATGGCACCCTGTATCAGTTGCGCTGGATGGCGGCCATGCTGGCCAACTGTTCGGCCAGCCGCTACACCGTCAACAAAGAACGCATGCTGCGCCTGGCCGAATATAGCCGCGATTGCCTGCGCGCCTTGCGGGCCGATACCGGCATCGAATACGAATCCCGCACCCGCGGCACGCTGCAGCTGTTCCGCACGCAGCACCAATACGAGGCCGCGCAGCGCGATATCGCGGTGCTGGAAGCCTGTGGCGTGCCCTACGAACTGCTGGACCGCGGGCGTCTGCAAACCGCCGAGCCGGCCCTGCAGCGCACCGCCCACAAGCTTAGCGGCGGGCTGCGCCTGCCCAACGACGAAACCGGCGACTGCCGCCTGTTCACGCGCCGGCTGGCCGCGCTGGCTCAGGGCCTGGGCGTGGAGTTCAGGTTCGGGCAGCAGGTGCGGGCCCTGGAACGCCAGGGTGATGACATCGCGGGCGTGCGCGTGGGCGGCGAACTGCTTACCGCCGATCGCTATGTGGCGGCATTCGGCAGCTATACGCGCGGCTTCCTGGAACCGCTGGGCCTGGACCTGCCGGTGTACCCGGTGAAGGGCTACTCACTCACCATCCCGCTTATCCAGCCCGGCGCCGCGCCGGTGTCCACGGTGCTGGATGAAACCTACAAGGTGGCGGTCACGCGCTTCGACAACCGCATCCGTGTGGGCGGCATGGCGGAGCTGGGCGGCTTCGACCTGCGGCTGAATCCGGCGCGCCGCCGCACGCTGGAACACGTGGTCAACGATCTTTATCCGGGCAGCGGCGATGTCGCCAACGCCGAATTCTGGACCGGCCTGCGTCCCATGACGCCCGACAGCACGCCCATTGTGGGCGCCACCCGCTACGGCAGGCTGTTCTTGAATACCGGCCATG
The DNA here is from genome assembly GCF_020991325.1 of Bordetella petrii. Classification (GTDB taxonomy): domain Bacteria; phylum Pseudomonadota; class Gammaproteobacteria; order Burkholderiales; family Burkholderiaceae_B; genus Bordetella_A; species Bordetella_A petrii_E. The sequence goes on from NZ_JAJMLX010000317.1 coordinate 2,413, forward strand.
GCACGCTGGGATGGACCATGGCCTGCGGTTCGGGCAAGCTGGTGGCCGACCTGCTTACCGGCCAGCGGCCCGCCATCCGGGCCGACGACCTGGCCCTGTCGCGCTACGGCGCCGCGCGTGCGCGCAGCGGCGGCATGGCGCTGGGCCAGCGCTCCACCGCCTGAATCCCGTCTTCTGCCCGGGCTGCCGGTGCCCGGACGTTATGCCACAATCGCGCCATATCGCCATTGCGGCGCAGGCACTTCCGGGCAAGACGTGATTCATCTCATCCATACCGCCGATTGGCAGATCGGCCGGCAATACGGCCAGTTCGATACCGATGACGCCGCCATGCTGGCCGAAGCGCGCTTCCAGGCCGTGGCGCGCCTGGCTGGGCTGGCGGCCGAACGCCGTGCCGATGCCGTGCTGGTGGCCGGCGACGTCTTCGACACGCAGGCGGTTTCCGACCGCAGCATCCGACGCCTGTTCGACGCGCTGTCGGCATTCCGCGGGCCCTGGGTTCTGATCGCGGGCAACCACGACGCCGCCCTGGCCGACAGCGTGTGGTCGCGCGCCCACCAACTAGGCTGTATCGCGCCCAACGTACATGTGCCGCTGCGGGCCGGGGTGGTCGACCTGCCCGAGCTGAACCTTGCCGTGCTGGCGGCGCCCCTGACGCAGCGCCACACTTACGACGACACCACGGCCGTGTTCGATGCACTGGCCACCGAGCCCGGCCGCATCCGGGTTGGCCTGGCCCATGGCAGCGTGGCGGGCCGCCTGCCCGATGCCGTCGATTCCGCGAATCCTATCGCCCCCGACCGGGCAGCCCGCGCCGGACTCGATTACCTGGCGTTGGGCGACTGGCATGGCTGCCTGCAGATCGACGCCCGCACCTGGTACGCCGGCACGCCCGAGCCCGACCGGTTTCGCGCCAACGCCTCGGGCCAGGTGCTGGCCGTTCAGTTGCCTGGCGGCGGCGCGGATCCCATCGTCGAACCCTTGCCGCTGGGCCGTTATCAGTGGTCCCAGTGGGACGAGGCACTATCCCTGGCTTCGGATGCCGAAGCCCTGGCGCATCGGCTCGGGGCCCTGGGGCAGGACGACGTCCTGAAGCTGGCAGTGTCCGGGCAACTGACGCTGGGCGGCTGGGACACATTGCAGGATGCCATCGCGCGCGCCGCGGCGCGGGTGCGCGCGCTGTTGCTGGATACATCCGATCTGGCGTTGGCGCCCGATGCGCACGATCTGACTAGCCTGGGAGGCAGCGGTTATGTGGGCGAAGTGGCGGCGCAGTTGCAGGCTTTGCAGGCCGATCCGGCGCAGGCCGCCGTGTCGCGCCAGGCCTTGCGCCTGCTGGCGCAGTTCCAGCGCGAACGCCCGGAGTCGCCATGAAGCTGCGCCGCATCGCCCTGCAGGAATTCCGCAAGTTCCGCGAACCGGTAACGCTGGACAGGCTGGCAGACGGCCTGAATGTCATCGCCGGCCCCAACGAGGCGGGCAAGAGCACGCTGGCCGCGGCCTTGCGCGCGGCTTTCCTGGAACGCTACAAAACCACCAAGGTGGCCGACCTGGCGCCATGGGGCATGCAGGGCGCACGCCCATCGGTCGAGGTCGAATTCGAGCACGCCGGTCGCCGCTATCTGTTGCGCAAATCGTTTCTCAGCCGCGCGCGCTGTGAATTATTGGTGGATGACGGCGCCGAGCGCCACGAAGGCGAGGCCGCCGAAAACGCGCTGGCGGCGCTCCTGGGGTTCGAGTTTCCCGCCAAGGGCCAAAGCCGTGCCGAACATGGCGGCATTCCGGGGCTGTTGTGGATACCGCAAGGCGAAGGGCAGAACCTGCTCGAACCGGCCGGCCATGCGCAGGGCCATTTGCGCGATGCGCTTACCCGCCTGACGGGCGAACTGGCGTCGGCCGAAGGCGACGAGCTGTTCGAACGGGTCGAGTCCGAGCGCGCCAGCCTGCGCGATGCGCGCAGCGGCCGGCCCAAGGGCGCCTATAAAGAGGCCGAAGATGCCTGCGCCCATGCCCAGCAGGCCGCCGACGCGCTGGCCGCGGCAAAACAGGCGCTGGATGCCGATGTCGACCGCCTGGCCGCGCTGCGCCGCGATTACGACAAGGCGCGGCAGGAGCAGCCCTGGCTCGATATGGAGCAGCGCGCCGCCCAGGCGCGGGCACGGCTGGCGGAAATCGGGCGTGAGCGCGACGCGCTGCATGCGCTGCAACGGGAACGCGTGCAGGCCGAAGATACTTTGGCCCTGCTGCACGAGCAGGTGCAGCGCGACCAGCGCGATGCCGGGGACGTGCAGGCGCTGCAAACCCAGGCGGAATCGGCGGAAGGCGAGATGGGGCACGAGTCAAAGCGGAGGACACGCATCAGTCCGAATGCGTTCCAAGGGCGCTCAGGGC
>NZ_JAJMLX010000318.1 GCF_020991325.1 Bordetella petrii
CTGCTCATACAGCGTGCCCAGCGTGTCCTGGGCCGGCGCATGGTCCTGCTCGGCGGCTTTGCGCAACCATTGCGAGGCCTGCAAATCGTCCTGGGGCACGCCCCGGCCGGACAGATACGCGCCGCCCAGGCGGTCCTGCGCGGCGGCATTCCCCTGGTCGGCGGCGCGCGCGCGGCATGGCAGGCTGGCTGAACCGCTGGCCGCTCAAGCGCATCGTGGAACACCGCGCCCGCAAGCAGATCGCCGCCAAGGATCCCCGGGGCCATTACCCGGCGGCGCCAGCCATCGTCACGCTATGGGCCCGGCACGACGGCAATGCCTTGCGCGCGCCCGAGGTCGTGGAACGCATCCTCACGTCGGACACGGCGCGCAATCTTGTACGGGTGTTCCATTTGCAGGAACGCCTGAAGGCCCACGGCAAGCCCGCGCCGGGAATGCCGCCTGTACGGCATGTGCACGTGGTGGGCGCGGGCACCATGGGCGGCGACATCGCCGCGTGGTGCGCCCTGAAAGGCCTGACCGTCACCCTGCAAGACCAGGACCTGGCCCGCATCGCTCCCGCCCTGGGGCGCGCCGCCCAGTTGTTCGCCCGCAAGCTGAAAGACCCGCGCGCCGCGCGGGCGGCGTCCGACCGGCTGGTGCCCGATCCGGACGGAGCCGGCGCGGGCCGCGCCGACGTGGTCATCGAAGCCATTACGGAAAAAGCCGAGGCCAAGCAGGCCCTGTACCGCGCGCTGGAACCGCGGCTCAAGCCCGACGCCCTATTGGCCACCAATACGTCCAGCCTGTCGCTGGCCGAACTGCGCGCCGGCCTGGCCCGGCCGGAACGGCTGGTGGGCATCCATTTTTTCAACCCGGTGGCCAAGATGCCCCTGGTCGAAGTGGTGCAGGCCGGCGACGACACCGGCGCGCAGGCGCGCGCCTGCGCCTTCGTCGGCCAGTTGGGCAAACTGGCGCTGCCCGTGCGCGACGCGCCGGGTTTCCTGGTCAATGCCGTGCTGGCGCCCTACCTGCTCGAGGCCATGCGCTGCGTGGACGAAGGCATGGCGCCCGCCACCATCGACCGCGCCATGACCGACTTCGGCATGCCGATGGGCCCCCTGGAACTGGCCGACACCGTCGGCCTGGACATTGCCATGGCCGCCGGCCAGCAGCTTGCCGGCCAGGCCGAGCCGCCGCGCTGCCTGGCCGAACGCGTGGCCCGCAACGACCTGGGCCGCAAGACGGGCCGGGGTTTCTATGCCTGGACAGACGGCAAGGCCGCCAAGGCGGCTGCCGGCACACCGCCTGCCGGGCTGGCGCAACGGCTGGTGCAGCCCCTTATCGAACGAACCCAGCGGCAGGTGGATGACGGCGTGGTGGCCGATGCCGACCTGGCCGACGCCGGCGTGATCTTCGGCACGGGCTTCGCCCCGTTTACCGGCGGCCCGCTGCATTACCGCGGCAACGCACCGCCGGGCGCGCAAGCCCATGCCGCACCCGCTTCCCATATTCCATAAGACATCACCACAAGAAGCAGTCGCAGCAACACACGCTTTCTTTCCGCCTAAGAGGAGACACACATGAATAGAACATCATTGGCGTTGACGGCACTGTCGGCAGCCATGGCCGCCGCGGGCACGGGCGCGGTGCATGCGGCGGGGTTCCAGTTGCTGGAGCAGAACGCCAGCGGCCTGGGCAACGCCTACGCGGGTTCGGCCGCCGTGGCCGAAAACGCCAGCACCATCTATTTCAACCCGGCGGGCATGACGTACCTGCCGGGCTTCAGCGTGTCGGCCGGCGTCAATGCCATCCTGCCGTCGTTCAAGTTCCGCGACAACGGCAATAGCCGCAACCCCCTGGCCCTGGGCGGCGGCGCGCCCACCGGCGGCAATGGCGGCGACGCCGGCAATCTGGGCGTGGTGCCCAACGCCTATTTTTCGTGGCAGCTTGCTGAAAAATGGTTCGTGGGCGTGGGCATGGGCGCCCCCTTCGGGCTGATGACCGAGTACGACGACAACTGGGTGGGCCAGTACCATTCCACCAAGTTCGACATCAAGACCATCAACATCAACCCGTCGGTGGCATACAAGGTCAACGACCAGTTCTCGATGGGCTTTGGCCTGAACTACCAGTACATCGACGCGCAATACACCAAGAAGGTCGTGGTGCCCGTCACGCCCATGGGGCCGTTCCTGCCGGGCGACGCCGACCTGAACCTGGATGGCGACGCATGGGGCTGGAACGCCGGCATCATGCTGCAGCCCACCGAAGACACCCGCATCGGCTTGTCGTACCGTTCCAAGGTCAAGCACAAGGCCAAGGGCGACACGGACATCGACGGCTTCGCGCCCGGACGGTCGCTGTCGTACGATGCCGAAGCGTCGGTCGACCTGCCCGATACGCTCATCCTGAGCGGCCTGCACCGCTTGAACGAACGCTGGGAACTGATGGCCGACGTGTCCTGGACAGGCTGGAGCAGCATCCAGGAACTGAAGATCAAGAACGACGGCGGGCCCACCGACACCTTGCCGCTGGAATTCCGCGACAGCTGGCGCGTGGCGCTGGGGGCCAACTATCAGTTCGCGCCCAAATGGAAGTGGCGCTTCGGCGTGGCCTGGGACCAGTCCCCCGTGCACAACCCGTCCGACCGGCCCACCTCGCTGCCGGACACCGACCGCTGGTGGTTCTCGACCGGCGTACAGTATCAGGCAACCAAAGACACGCACATCGACGTCGGTTATACCTATCTGTACCTGCGCGACACCGACATCGATACCGATTCGGGCAGCGCACTGACCAAGGGACGCGTGGCCGGCGACTACCGCAGCAACGGGAACATCCTGGGCATCCAGGTGTCCACCCGGTTCTGACGGCCGCATCGCGCCGACCCGCGGGCGCGGGCACCCGCCTGCGCCCGCCTTCAAGGAGACCGCTTTGAGCAGCAAGTTCAACGTCAAGCACGCCGCCGTACTGGGTGCCGGCGTCATGGGCGCGCAGATCGCCGCCCACCTGGCCAACGCCGGCGTTCCCGTCACCCTGTTCGACCTGACAGCGAAAGAAGGCGACCGCGACGGCATTGCCAGGAAAGCCCTGGCCGGGTTGAAAAAACTCGAGCCCGCGCCGCTGGCCAGCCCGTCGCGCCTGGCGCTGATCACGCCCGCCAACTACGACGACCATCTCGACAGCCTGGCGGAATGCGACCTGGTCATCGAAGCCATTGCCGAGCGCATGGACTGGAAAGTGGCCCTGTACCAGCGCATTGCGCCGCACGTGGCCCCCGGCGCCATCCTGGCCTCGAATACCTCGGGCCTGTCGATCGGCGAACTGTCCGACGCGCTGCCCGAAGCCCTGCGCCCGCGCTTCTGCGGCGTGCACTTCTTCAACCCGCCGCGCTATATGCGCCTGGTTGAACTGATCGCCACGCGCCATACCCAGCCCGACGTACTGGACCACCTGGAAAGCTGGCTGACCACGCGGCTGGGCAAGGGCGTGATACGCGCCCTGGATACACCGAACTTCATTGCCAACCGCATCGGCGTGTTCTCCATCCTGGCGGCCCTGCACCATACCGAGCGGCTGGGCCTGGGCTTCGATACGGTGGACGCACTTACCGGCCCCCGGATCGGCCGGCCGAAAAGCGCCACCTACCGCACGGCCGACGTCGTGGGACTGGACACCCTGGCCCACGTAGTGGGCACCATGCGCGACAAGCTGCCCGACGACCCCTGGCATGCGCACTTCCAGTTGCCGGACTGGCTGAATGCCTTGATAGAACGCGGCGCGCTGGGCCAGAAAAGCGGAGCCGGCGTATACCGCAAGGTGGGCAAGGACATCCAGGTGCTGGACCCTGCTGCGGGCGATTACCGGCCGTCGGCCGGCCAGGTGGCCGACGAGGTCGACGCCATCCTGAAGCAGCGCGACCCGGCGCAGCGCCTGGCCGCATTGCGGGCCAGCGCGCACCCCCAGGCGCAATTCCTCTGGAGCGTGTTCCGCGACATTTTCCACTACAGCGCCTTCCAGCTCGAGAACATCGCCGACAACGCGCGCGACCTGGACCTGGCCATGCGCTGGGGCTTCGGCTGGGCGCAAGGGCCGTTCGAGACCTGGCAGGCGGCGGGATGGCAAGCCGTTGCCCAGGCCGTGGCCGAAGACGCCGCCGCCGGCAAGGCCATGAGCAGCACCCCCCTGCCGGCCTGGGCGATGGAACCCGGCCGTGCCGGCGTGCACGATGCGCAGGGGTCGTACTCGGCGCGCAGCCGCGGCCAGCAGCCGCGTTCGGCCCTGCCGGTGTACCAGCGCCAGCTGTTTCCCGAACGCCTGGTGGGCGAAGCGGCCGCGCCGCGCGGCGCCACGCTGTGGGAAAACGAAGGCGTGCGCCTGTGGCACCTGCCCGACCAGGACGCCGGCGTGGGCATCCTGTCGTTCACCTCGAAAATGCACACCATCGGCAGCGAGGTGCTGGAAGGCGTGCTGCGGGCGGTAAACCATTGCGAACAAAACCTGGACGCGCTGGTACTGTGGCACGAACCTCCGTTCGCCGTGGGCGCCAACCTGGCGCAGGTGGCCGAAGCCTGCGCGGCGGGCCAGTTCGACATGCTGGAAGCCACGGTCGAGAAATTCCAGCGCGCCTCGCTGGCGCTGCGCTATGCGCGCGTGCCCACCGTGGCCGCCGTGCAAGGCATGGCGCTGGGCGGCGGCTGCGAATTCCTGATGCACTGCAGCCATCGCGTACTGGCGCTGGAAAGCTACATAGGCCTGGTTGAAGCCGGCGTGGGCCTGGTGCCGGCCGGCGGCGGCAGCAAGGCCCTGGC
>NZ_JAJMLX010000319.1 GCF_020991325.1 Bordetella petrii
CGGTGGCCTGCGTGGCGGCGCCATCGCCCATGGCGATGCTCGCGTCGCCTGCGGCCTGGGCCTCGGGTCCGATGGCGACCGCGTCCGCCCCGCTTGCCAGCGCATCATCCTTGGCCGACTCGACGCGGAAATACTTGATGCCCGTGTACTCGTCCGTGGCGTTTGCCAGGCCCAGGTTCTGCAAGCGCTGGTTGACCGTATCGACGTTCTGGTTGGTCACGTGGAGTTGGCCGCCCGTTACCGCTTCTTTGCTGCCGGCCGCCACCGACCCGTTCTGCAGATTGGTGATCTTGGCGTTGCCCGCGTCGATGGCCGTCTTGCCCGCATTGAACTTTACCGCGCTGGCATCGAGCGTATTCACTGCCGCCTGGGCAGCCTGCGCCTTCTGGTCCACGGTGTGCAGCTGGCCGCCCGTCACGGCCTCTTTACTGCCGGCGGCCACCGAGCCGTCTTGCAGATTGGTGATCTTGGCGCCCTGGGCATCGATCTGGGTCTTGGCCGCATTGAACTTCACGGCGCTGTCATCCAGGCTGGCCACCGCCGCCAGCGCGCTCTGGGCCTTCTGGTCCACGGCATGCACCTGGCGGCCAGTAACGGCGTCCGTGCTGCTGGCATCCAGTGCGGCGTCATTCAGGCCAGTTACCGTACCACCCTGGCTGAATACAATGCGGCCGCTGCCATCGCTGAATACGATCTCGTCGCCATTCCAGCTGCCCGGGTTGCTGGTATCCCCTATCGTGACCACCGCCTGGGCCACCCCCATGGCACCGGCCACAACCACCGCCAACGCGGCACGCGCCATCAGCCGAGCGCTGGAACCGCGCTTGCCGCGCGCCTTGACATTCTCTGCAACCGCGACGAACGTACGCGTCGACTCGCACCACACTGTGCGGTATGTCTTATTCATGCTGAACTCTGCTCTCAGTAGATATCGAGGAAGCCGGAGGCCGCGCCGCCGACGCTGAAGAAAAATTCGCGAATGCCCAGGCTCGTCGCAGTACGACCCGCCTTGGCTTGCCAAGGCGGTTGATGCTCACGACCTGGATGACTGCGGTGCCGTTTACCTGGCTGACATGTGCCGGCAGGCCTTCGGACCAGCCACGGGAACGGCGTTGTCGTCTCTGATCTCGGCGCCGTAATAGTCGCTTTCTTCCTCAGCGATCCCTTAGTGTTTTTGCGCAGTGAAGCAGTAGCAGAGCGCACCCAAGTACAAGGATTGTTAATTCCCCATTTCTTCTTGAATGCCCACGCGCAGATCAGGAGGCAAGCGGCGCGTTGCTGGTACGCGCCGGGTCGCGGCGCGCCTGGCCCGGGGTCACTCCGAAGAATTCACGGAACGTCTTGCCGAAATGCACCGGATCGGAGAACCCGCAGTTCCAGCTGATTTCCGAAATAGTCTGGTGCTCGCAGCCCGGCGCGGCTAGCGCTTCCCGTGCGCGCCGCAAACGCTGTTCGCGCAGGAAGGACACGAACGTGGCGCCACCGCCATGACTCGCGAAGAGACTCTGCATGTAGCGCGACGAAATTCCGAAATGACTGGCGACGTAGTCCGAAGCCATTTCAGGATTGGTGGCGTTGGCGGCAACCCACGCACATATGCGGTCGAACAACATTTCCCCGCGCGAGTGCGCGCCGCGCCGTGTGTTGCCGGGCTGGACGCCGCGGACGACATGAAGCGAGGCCTGCGAACCGCGGCGCAGCAATGCCATGATTTGCTGCTCCAGCAGCGGCCAGCCCGCCGCCTCGTTGCCGATCGAATCGAGTGTTTCTGCATCGAGACTGTCGATATAGGCTGCCAGCAGACGCCCCCAGCCATGATGGAACTTTGCGTTACGCGCTTGACGGGCCAGCAACTGACGATCCTGGGGCGAGATCGATGCCTCGTGCATCAGCAACGCTGTCCCCCGAAAATCCGCGAAGCCGTCGGCCTGCATGTCTGCGCTGTACACCACCCTTAGCTCACCGTCGGCCAGGGTACGCGGTTCGCCCTTCAAGTGCAGGATGATGCCGCGCTGCGCATAGAGCAACAGCCATGCCCCGGGCCGCCCAAAGCAATGGGACGCCACACGTGCCTGCGCCGCCTCGGTGCACGGATAAACCTGAATGGCCCGCTTGCCGGCATGGCCCTCCATGGCGCCAGCTTTGGTACTGGAAGCCGCCCCCCGTATGAAGGACAGCTCGGCCGGTTCGATGGGCAGGGTGCAAGTCATGTTCGATCCTGTAAGTCGCATCGGGGCACTGAAGCCAGCATTCTGGAAGGCCCCATTTGCTGCTTCGCCGCCAGCGGACAGGCAAGCGGTTTGCGCACGATGGACGAGCAAGATACCGTCGGCAAGACGGAAACATGAAGTTAAGTATTGTTAACTCGATTGTTATATAGAAGCATCGAGTAACTATTCGCTAATTTGTATCTTTATCCACGCAGTTTGGATTCTTTTAGTTTGAATATTGCAGACGGTGCGCTGGAGTATTCGCTTATTTGCGAATAATTCCCGAGGGACCTTACCTGGCGGTCAATGCCTGGGGCATACGCGTCAATGCCCTATCCCGCAGCGCCACCGTTTCACCGCCGATGGCGGCTAGCTTCTGATTTCCGGATGCTCGCGCCGGTACAGTTCCCATTCCTCGACGGCCTGGCCGTCGGGGAACACGCACATGCCCACCTGGCCGCCCGGGCCGTCCACGATCTGCACCTGTCCGCCTTTCTCCTGGCAATACACTGAGGCCGGGTTTGCCATGCCGATGGGGCGTTCGCTGGATGAGGCGCAGCCGGACAGGATGGCCAGCGATGAGATGAATATTGCGGTTCTGAACATGGTGTGGATTCCTGCTGGACTTATCCAGCGCAGTGGATCAACGGGTTAGGAAACATCGTACTCGGGACGCGTGCCGCCCTATTCCCGCATGCGCGCCACCACCTCGTCCCGCGTGGCGACGCCCAGCTTTGAATAAATATTGCTCAGGTGCCATTTGACGGTTTCCGGCGACAGGCCCAGTTCGCGCGCGATTTTCTTGTTGGGCAGCGCCAGGGCCAGCAACCGCACCACTTCCCGCTCGCGTTCGGTCAGATGCCCGTCTGGCGTTGGAGTGGCGGACACGGCATCGGCGCCGTCCATGCCGCCGATCGCGGCCTGGGCCAGGGGCCCCGACCCGGCCGCCGCGCGCAGGCGGTCGGCGTGGAACACCAGCAGGGCATCCAGCGTGCAGGATTCCAGGGCCAAGGTCGCCAGTTCGGGCACGTCGGGGTGGGCATCCAGCAGGCTGCGCACCAGGCCCAGCTGATGGCCGATCTGCAATGCCTTGACGGTGTGCTGGTGGGCGCCGGGCAGGTCGCCGGAGGCGCGGTGGATGGCGGCCAGTTGGAAGTACAGGGCCGCCACGCGGCGATTGCGCCCGCGCTGGGCGCAGACGTCGATCAGCGCCTGTATCTTGCCGCGCGCGTCGTCCAGGCGTTGTTCGTGCAGGCACAGCAAGATGTGGGCCCTGTCGGCCACCACGGATACTTCGCTGAGCACGCTGGATTCCACTTGCGCATGCCGGGCGCGCAGCGCCCGGATTTCGCTCCAGCACGCGGCGGCCTGCCCGGCGGCGCCGCCGAGCAGGTGCAGGCGGAATTGCTCCAGCAGGCTGTAGGAAAGCAGCCTGTCCAGCTTGCGGTCGCGCGCGTAGCGATCCAGGCGGAGCACGATGGCCAGCGCCTCGTCGAAACGGTGCTTCAACGCCAGGGTGCGGCTAAGCACCAGCATGACGCGCAGCATGGTGTCCGGCAGCGACAGGCGTTCGAATTCGCGTAACTGGCCACGCAGCGACAGCACCTCGTCCAGGTTGCCCAGTTCGTACAGCACTTCGCATAGCAGGCCGCTGGCCAGCGTGGCGGTCTCCGAGGCGGAATCGCCGATCTTGCCGCATTCGTACAGCACGTCGCGGTACAGGTGTTCGGCCGCGTTCATCTGCCCTTCCAGCGCCAGGCTGAAGCCGACCATGCAGCGGCCCGTCAATATTCCGAACGGGGTGGTCATGGGCGCGCGGCCGCGCGCCGGGTTCTGTTGCACGGCGCGGGCCAGCGCGTACTCGTTGCGGTAGATGTGAATCCACGCCAGCACGTTGCGCCCGCCCGCCAGGGCAATGTCTTCGGCCTGCGCGGGCGCGGCCTGCAACTGCGGATACAGCTGCATGGCCAGGTCCATGTCGTCGGAATGTACGGCCAGCAGCCCGCGAACCACCAGAACCAGGTATTGCGCCGGAAGATCGAAGCCGGCCATGGTGCTTGCCAACGACTCCAGTTCGCGCCGGCAATCGTCGTCACGGTGCTGCAGCAGCGCCAGCACGGCGCGCCACAGCCGCAATGCCGGCCGTTCGTCGGCGCAACCGGCGGGAAGCTGGCTGGACCGTAGGATATATTGTTGCGACTTTGCTTGCAGGTTGGATTATTCCTGATCATGGTTGGCGCATGCTGTTTTATGTTGCGATTATTCCCGTCATTATTGCTGTTCTCATGCATGTGCTTGTACCCGAACCAGAAGCATGGCAAAAGTCTCGACTACAACAACCTGTTTTGGCTCAAAACGCATCGAAAACTTCAGCATTTAAACTTATTTTCCAAGATAAACGAAACCGAAATATGTTTATCTTGTGGGCTTTAACCGCAGGCTTTTTACAGTTTGGTTACTATGGCGTAAATAACTGGATGCCGTCATACCTTGAAAGTGAACTGGGTATGAAATTTAAGGAAATGACTGCCTATATGGTAGGTACATATACCGCCATGATTTTAGGTAAAG
>NZ_JAJMLX010000032.1 GCF_020991325.1 Bordetella petrii
CGCAGGGCCGCGACATCGTCGCGCACCACGGCGGCGGCCTGCGGTCCAGGCAGCGGGCGGCTATGGGTGGTAACAGCGATGACCTCGGCCTGACTGGCCGCCGGGTCGGCAAGCGCCTGGCGCGCCCGCCCCACCGACAGTTGCGTGGGCCAGCCAGCCCGCACGAACTGGACGGCGGTGTCGCCCGAACCGGTCAGGTCGTCGGCAACGATGGCGATAAAGGCGGTCACGCTCAGATCCTCGCCTCGGGAACGGCCACGGGCTCGTCCTGGGCCATGGCCACATCGTCGGCAGGCTTCAATTCACCCGCGCGCTTCAGGAAATACGACGCCAGCAACGGGGCCAGGATGGAACTGATCAGCACGCACGCGGCGACCTGGGCGGTGGCCGTGCTGACGTACTGCTGCAGCGAAGGATCGGCCGCCGCCACGACCGCCGGGGTGGCGATCGCGTTGCCCGCCGTGGTGCCGGCCGCGAAGCCGATGCCGCTCTTGCCTCCGCGGCGCAGAATATAGCGATACCCCAGGTAGACCAGGAAACCGGTCACGGGGCTGATCAAGAGGCCCAGCACCAGCCCCGTCAGGCCGCCAGACACCACGGCACCCAGATTAATGCCAGTGCCCAGCGCAAACGCGAAGAACGGGATCACGATATTGGGCACCGGCTTGAGCACGTTGCGCCATTGCACGTCCAGGTTGCCCACCAGCCCCCCCAGCAGGAACGGCACCAGCGCGGCCACCAGCGCCACCACCGGAATATCCGCCAGGCCCGACGCCCCCAGGAACAGCAGGCTGAAGAACGGCCCGTCATTCACGGCGCTGGCCACATAGGCGCCGCGGTCGCGGCTGTCGCCATATTGCCCGGTATAGGCCAGCCACAGGCCGCCGTTGCTGTTGTCGAAGGCGGCCAGCAAGGCCAGGATCGACACGCCCCAGACACCGTCCAGGCCCACCATGCTGCCCAGCAGCACGATCAGGGTGGCGGGCACCAAGGTCTTCATCAGCAGAATCGTGCCCGCCGTGGCCAGGATAGGCCCGCCGGTACGCATGTTCACCTGGGTGCCCGTGGCGAAGATCAACAGCGCGATCAGCGGCAGCGCGCTGTTCTTGAACAGGGCCGTAGTGAACCCGCCTATGGCCAGGGCGTCGGGCGCGAAGGTGCCGATGATGGAACCGAGGATGAGGGGCAGCAGCATCAACCCGCCTGGCACTTTCATCATGGCCGAGAACATGGGGAAACGGGAAACTTCGGAGTTCATGAGTGTGTCTCCAGGAGCTTTTATCGGGGACGGCCAGCCCGAGGATACCGGCGCGTCCGGCTTGAAAAACGCCTAGTGTACATCCGATACGTACAAGCTGTACGTACAGAAAAATTCCATCGCATTACCCAAACAAAAAAGCCCCGGGGCTGGCGCCCCGGGGCTCATGGCCGGAAACCGGCCGCGAAGGCGGCTTCTTATTCCACCAGTTTCAACGCATCCAGCGGCGTCACTGCCTTGAATGCCTTGCGGGTGGCAATGTGCTCGGGCCGGGGATCCAGCCCGTATTTGGGCGGATTCAGCGTGTTCTCCATGCTGTTGTAAACCATGAAGACATTGGCGCGCGGCCACGGCGAAATATTGCTGTTCGAACCATGCATGGTGTTGCAGTCGAAGAACACCACCGAGCCGGCCTTGGCCGTCATGGTGCGGATGCCGCCCTGCTCTACCAGCAGTTGCAGGCTGACAGGATCCGGGACGCCGTATTCCTGCTTCTTCAGCGACTGCTTGTAATGCTCGCGCGGGGTTTCGCCCACGCACGAAATGAACTGGCGATGCGAGCCAGGCACCAGCATCAGCGGGCCGTTGCACTCATTGTTGTCGCTCAGCAGCACCGAGCAGCTGAGCGCGCGCATCGACGGCATGCCGTCTTCCACGTGCCAGGTCTCGAAGTCGGAATGCCAATAGAATTCCTTGCCCTTGAAGCCCGGCTTCATGTTGGCGCGCGACTGGTGGATGTACACCTCGGAGCCCAGCAGCTGGCGAGCCACGTTGACCAGGCGCGGATCGCGGGTCAGGCGGGCCAGCATGGCATTGAGCACATGCACCATGAAGATCGAGCGCACGGCATTGCTGCCGCGCTCGGTGATGGCCTCTTCGCGGCGGACAATGGCCGGGTCGCGCGTCATGCGTTCGACTTCGGCCACCAGTGCCTGGATCTCCGTGTCGGAAAACACGTTCTCCAGCAGCAGAAAGCCGTCTCGGTCGTAGCCCTGTACCTGTTCGGCCGACAGGGCGTCGGCATATTTGCCGTCGCCATAGACCACCGGGTCCTGGCGGGCGATGATGGCGGAACCGCGATCCGTACGCGAGGCGTACGGATCCTGCGCAGGTGAGATCATATTCAGCCTCCTTGTTCTCAGGCCGCTTGCGGCTCGGCGGGCAGCGCATAGACGCCATCGGCGTCGTGCACTTCCTGGCCGGTCAGCGGCGGATTGAACACGCAAATGACGCGCAGCGGTTCTTTGCCGCCGCACAGCCAATGCTCGTCGTTTTCATTCAGGGCATAAACCACGCCCGGCCCCAGTTCGTATTTCTTGCCGTCGGCAATAGTCTCGATGGAACCGTCGCCCTCGATGCACCAGACCGCTTCAAGATGGTTCTTGTAGTGGATGTGCGTACGTCCGCCGGGAAAAATGGTGGTTTCATGGAACGAGAATCCCATGCCGTCCTTTTTCAGCAGCACGCGGCGGCTGACCCAGGTGTCGGTACGGACTTCGTCTGCAGTCCCGATCACATCTTTCACATTGCGTACGATCATCGACGTTTTCCTCCAAATTTCAGAACACGGGCAGATTGCCCAGATTCGCCCAGCGCATCGGCCACGGAAGCCTCGATGGTTTCCAGGCCGCGCGTCAGCAGCTCGTCTTCGATAGTCAGGGCCGGCAGCAGCTTCAGCACTTCGTCCTGCGCCCCCGAGGTCTCGATCACCACGCCGCGCTTGAACGCGTGTTGGGCGATACGGTTGGCCAGGGCCGGCTCGGCCGCCGTGACCAGGCCCTGGATCAGGCCGCGCCCGCGCACGGCCAGGCCGGCGTTGGGGTAGCTGTGGGCCAGGTTTTCCAGCCAGTCGCGCACCAGGCGTTCCTTGCGCTGTACTTCGGTCGAGAACGCATCGCTGGCCCAATAGGTGTCCAGTGCCTGCGTGGCGGTAACGAACGCCAGGTTGTTGCCGCGGAAGGTGCCGCTGTGCGCGCCCGGCTTCCAGATGTCGAGCTCGGGTTTCATCAGCACCAGCGACATGGGCAGGCCGAAGCCCGACAGCGACTTGGACAGCGTGATGATGTCGGGGCGGATGCCAGCCGACTCGAAGCTGAAGAAGCTGCCGGTGCGGCCGCAACCCACCTGGATGTCATCGACGATCAACAGCATGTCGTGGCGGCGGCACAGCTTTTCGAGCTCTTTGATCCAGCGCAGCGTGGCCACATTGACACCGCCCTCGCCCTGCACCGTCTCGACGATGACGCCGGCGGGCTTGTCCAGGCCGCTGCTGGGGTCTTCCAGCATGCGCTCGAGATAAGCAATGGTGTCCACATCGGGGCCGAAATAACCGTCATACGGCATGAACGTGGTGTTGCCCAGCGCGTAGCCGGCCGCGTCGCGGAACTTCATGTTGGCCGTCGCGGACAGCGAACCGCCGCTGACGCCATGGAAGCCGTGCGTGAACGAAATAATGTTCGAACGGCCCTTGACCTGGCGTGCGATCTTCAGCGCCGCCTCGACCGCGTTGGTGCCGGTGGGGCCCGTGAACTGCAGCGTGTACTGCCAGTTGCGCGGCTTGAGCAGCACGCGGTCAACGGCTTCCAGAAACTGTTTCTTGGCGCTGGTGGCCATGTCCAGGCCATGCACGACGCCATCGGACTCCAGGTACTCCAGCAGTTTTTCCTTGAAGACCGGATTGTTGTGGCCGTAGTTCAAGGTACCTGCGCCGCTGAAGAAGTCGATGTACTCGCCACCTTCCTCATCGATCAGGAGCGAACCGCGCGCCTGACTGAATATCACCGGAAACGACCGGATGTAGCCACGCACCTCCGACTCCATCCGGTCAAAGATTTTCAAGTCCATAGAATCCTCCCTTCATCTCGTGAATTGACAGACACAGCGCTTTCCCATGCCCTGCGGGGCAACGGGCACACAGCTGCGTCCCGGTTCGACAAGCCGACAACCTGCGCCCTAAACGGCCGGCAGGGTGAACGGACCTATCTTCAACAACATCTCGTCGTCATGGTCGGCCCCGCCGAACAATTGCCGGTCGAAGAACGGCTGTTCGGCGATGTGCGCGCCCAGTTCGCCGGCCAGGCCGGCGAAGGTGCGGCGCGAAGCCTGGTTGTCAGGCCCCACCGTGGTTTCAAGATGACGAACATGCTCGAGCTCTTTGCGTTGCAACAGCTCGCGTAGCATGGTGCGGCCCAACCGTTGGCCGCGTGCGCGGGAATGCACGGCAACCTGCCAGACGAAGATCACGTCGGGCCGGGCTGGCGGCATGTATGCGGAAATAAACCCATCGATGCGTCCGCCGGCGCTTTCGGCCACCACGCAGGTGGCGCTGAAGTGCTCGCACAGCAGCAGATAGGCGTACAAAGAATTGACGTCCAGCGGGGGGCACTCGGCGATCAGGCGATGGAGCGCGGCGCCATCGGTGCGGCGCGGCGGCCGCAGGTGCACGTTCGAGGTGCCCGCGGCCGGCTGGACGGCCGAAGAAATTTGGGTGGTGTTTTGCAGTTCCTGTCCTCTCATACAACTAGCCCCGACTCGGGCGGTGCTCCGCCGGTAGGTACTTCCAGAATGGGCGACGACACGTCGCCATGGCTTTCCACCGCATGGCCTTCCTGTTCCATCAGGGCGACGATGCGCTCGAGCGACAAGGTAATGGTGGCCTGCTCGAGCTCGGGCAGCGCATTGAGTGCGTCGGCCAGGTGCTTTTGCAGCGGCGACGGTGCCTGGCTGGCCAGTTCGCGGCCGGCATCGGTGGCGGTCACGAACACGATGCGGCGGTCTTCGCGGCCGCGCTCGCGCCGGATCAGGCCCTTGTCTTCCAGGCGGTCGAGGATGCCCACGACCGTGCTGGGGCTGACATGAATGTCACGGCTGATGGCGGTGGCTGTCATGGGCCCATTGGCAATGACCGTACGCAGGCACATCAACTGCGGCGCAGTGATGTGGCTGAGCGCCGCCAGTTGGCGCGAGTGCAGCGCGATCGAACGCGTAATGCGGCGCAGGGCTCGCAAAATGCGCAGGTCGTACTGCTGTGACGGATCGGGCGTAGGCACGTTGTTCATGACTGAAAATAGTTCAGTAGGATTGATTTCTACTCAAATGATTCTACCCAGATAATATGCGCTTGAACCTTCCAGGTCAACCCATATCGCCCGGAAAATGCAAAAAGATACACGCACATTTCAAGAAGATGATTGTAAATATCAGATTTTAAGAAAATACCCGGACGATTTCCCTATGAAGGGACAAGCCGGGCAACTGGGTCGGGGACAGGCTGGCGGGAGGATCGGGATTAACCCTGATCGGCGAAAAAACATATGTTTTTTATTTCGGCAGTTATTTATCATGTGTTTTTTCTGGCCACCTTCAGTCATCCCCGCGCTCTACCGCCACCGTGCCGCCGCCCTCCCCGCCTTTACTGGTCTTGCAGCGCCTGCAAAGCCTGCTTGAGCAATTGCCGCCCGAACTGCAGCGTGCCGCGCGCTGGGTGGCCGACCACCCTGCCGAAGTCGGCCTGTGGTCGATGCGCCGCCAGGCGCAGGCGGTGGGCGTGGCCCCCGCCACCATGCTGCGCCTGGCCCGCGCCGCGGGCTACGACAGCTACGAGGCATTCCGCGCGCCGTTCCAGCAGGCCCTGACAGGCGAACACCCGGCCAGCCTGCGCGAACGCGCGGCCGAACTGCAGGCGCTGCATGGCGATAGCACGGGCAAACCCGGCCACGATGCCCTGACCAGCCTGCAGGCCAGCGAGATCCAGTCGGTTTGCACCCTGAACAGTTCCGCTGCGTTCGACGCCGCGGTCAAGACCCTGCTGCAGGCCCGCCAGGTGGGTTTCCTGGGCACGCGCTCGGCGTTCGGCATTGCGTTCCAGATGCACTACGCCTACCAATTGGTGCGGCGCAACAGTGTGCTGATCGACGGGCTGGGCGGGCTGCAGGCCGAAACCGTGGACAACCTGCGCGAGACCGACGCATTGATCGCGATATCGCAGTCGCCCTATCCCACCGCCACGGTGCGCCTGGCACGGCAAGCCGCGCAGCAGGGCGTGGCGGTGATTGCCCTGACGGACGATGCGCTGTCGCCCCTGGCCGTGGACGCCCGGCACGTGCTGTTGTTCGAGCGCCCCGATCGCGAGGGCGTGCGGCACCAGCCCATGCAGCGCGGGCCGGGGTCGTTTTTTCATACAACGGCCGGGCTGCTGGGCCTGGCCGAACACCTGATCGCACGCCTGACGGCGCGCGGCGGGGTCGAAGTACTGAATCGCTTGAGCGAAATCGAAGACCGCATGCATGCCGACAAGGTGTTCTGGTCGGCGGCAGCCGCGGGCCAATCGAACCACTGACCAGACCACAAGGGGAAAAAATGGCCTATCTGCCAGGCAGCAAACTGAACACCGCCCTGGCCGGCGCCGCGCTCTGCGCGCTGCTGGCCGCGCCCGCGGCGGCGCAAGACTATCCGCAGCGCGCCATCACGCTGGTCGTGCCCTCGGCGGCGGGCGGCTCGCCGGACATCATCATGCGCGTGCTGGCCCAGGAAGTCGGCGAAGACCTGGGCCAGACCCTGGTGGTGGAAAACAAGCCAGGTTCCTCGGGCATTGCCGGCATCAGCCAGGTCTACCGCGCGCAGCCCGATGGCTATACGGTCGGCTACGCAAACAATGTGACGCTGGCCATCAACCGCAGCACGTTCAAGGAATTGCCCTACGACCCGGACAAGCTCGCGCCGGTCGTGCTGCTGGTCAAGGTATCCAACATCCTGGCGGTGAACCCTGAAGTTCCCGCCCAGGACATCAAGCAGTTCTCCGACTACGTCAAGCAGCACCCCGGCGAAGTGACCTATGCCTCGCCCGGCCCGGGCACTTCGGGCCACCTGAGCGGCGAACTGCTGTCGCAGACCGCAGGCCTGCCGATGATGCACGTGCCGTACCGCGGCAGCCCGGCGGCCACCACCGATGTGATCGGCGGCACCGTCAACGCCCTGATCGACAACACGCCCAGCATCGGCCAGCACCTGAAAGCCGGCAAGCTGCGCCCGCTGGCCATCACCAGCCTGCAGCGTTCGCCGCTGTTCCCCGACCTGCCCACGGTTGCCGAAACCCTGCAGCCTGGCTTCGAAAGCGTGGCCTGGGGCGGCCTGGTGGCGCCGCCCGGCACCCCGCCCGAGATCGTGCAAAAGCTGAACGGCTCGTTCAACAAGGCCCTGCAGGACCCCGCCACGCGCGAACGGCTGCAGGCCATGGGCATCGAACTGGTGGGCGGCCCGCCGCAAGCGCTGGCGGACTACGCCGCCCAGGAAACCCGCAAATGGGCGGCAGTGGTCAAGAAAGCCAAACTGCCGGTCCAATGAAGCCAGCCATGCATATCGCGATTGCCGGGTTCCACATCGAGTCGGTCAGTTTCCTGCCGGTGGTCTCCACCTATACCGACTTCGAGCAGGGTTGCCAGCGCGGCGCCGACATATTGACGGCGCTGCGCGGCACCAACACCGTCATCGGCGGATTCATCGAAGTGTGCGAGGCAGAGGGCGCCAGAATGATGCCCATCGTCAATGCCTACCGCGGCGCGCTGGGCCCGGCCTCGGACGAGGCCGTCGAGCGCTACGCCGAAGAAATCGCAACCGCGCTGCGGGAGCGGCGCGACGAGCTCGATGGCGTATTGCTGCACCTGCACGGCGCGTCGTGGGCCCCGTCGCACCTGGACCCCGAACGCCACTTCATTAACGCCGTGCGGGCCGCCGTGGGCCCCGGCATGCCCGTGATGGTGGCGTTCGACTATCACGGCAACCTGGATGCCGGCACGCTGCGCAACCTGGATGCGGCGTTTGCCTACCAGCAGTCGCCGCACACGGATATGGGCGACACGGGCCGCCGCGCCGCGCGTTGCATGATGCGCACGCTGCGGGGCGAAATCCGGCCCACGCTGGCCATAGCCAAGCCGGGCGTGCTGGTGCCCAGCATCTTCAGCGCCACGGCCCTGCCCTGCCTGGCCCGCATCCTGGCCCAGGCGCGCGAACTGGAACGCAGCGAACCTGGTTACCTGGATATTTCGGTGATGGCGGGCTTTTCCTATGCCGACGCGCCCAATACCGGCTTCTCGGTGCTGTGCGTGACCGACGCCGCCCCGGAACGGGCCCGGCAGGTGGCCGGACAGCTCGGTGCCGCCATCCATGCCAGGCGCGACGCGCTGTATCACGCGCTGCCCGTGCGGGGCGTGGCCGAATCGGTCGACTATGTGCTGGCGCATCCGGCCGGCAAGCCCTACGTGCTGCTGGAACACGCCGACCGCATGAACGATTCCACCTACGTGCTGGCCGAGTTGCTGGCGCGCGGGGCCGAACGCGCCGCGGTGCCCTTCATGATGGACCCGCAGGCGGCCCGTCGCGCCGCCGAAATCGGCGCGGGCAACACCGGCACCATCGAACTGGGCGGCTGGACCTCGGAACGCGCCGGCCCGCGCCTGAAGGTCGAGGCGCGCGTGGTACAGGCAGGCCCGATGCAATTCCGGGTGTCGGGCAAGATGAACCACGGCATGCTGGTCGACCTGGGCCCGACGGCCCTGCTGCAGATCGGCGGCGTATCGGTCAGCGTCACGTCCAACTATGTGTTCGGGGTGGACGAAGATCCGTTCCGCATTTTTGGCCTGAAGTCCACGGATTTCGACGTGATAGTGCTGCGCTCCAAGACCCATTTCCGGCATCATTACGAACCGCTGGCTCAAGAGATCCTGATCGTCGACACGCCCGATTACGGCCCGGCCGACCTGACCACCCTGCCGTACCGCCATGCCGACCGCGGGGCCTACCCTTTTTGCGATACCTCCTCCTGAGCGCCACGGCGCCCGCCTTTTAGCGAAACTACCGACATGAGCACTACCCACGTATTCCATCGTTCATTGCGCGCCACCCCGCCGGTGGCAGTACGCGGCCAGGGCGCCTGGCTATACGACAGCGCCGGCCGCGCGTACCTGGACGGCTCGGGCGGTGCCGCCGTATCGTGCCTGGGGCACAACCACCCCGACGTCCGGGCCGCCATGCATGCGCAGATCGACCAGCTGGCCTATGCGCACACCGGATTCTTCACGAGCGAAGTAGCCGAGCAACTGGCCAGCCAGCTGGTGGCGGACGCTCCGGCGGGCACCAGCCACGCCTATTTCGTGTCGGGCGGCTCCGAGGCCGTCGAGGCCGCGCTGAAAATGGCGCGCCAGTACTTCGTCGAGATCGGCCAGCCCCAGCGGCGCCACATCATCGCGCGCCGCCAGAGCTACCATGGCAATACGCTGGGCGCGCTGGCCGTGGGCGGCAATGAGTGGCGCCGGGCGCAATTCAAGCCGCTGCTGATCGACGTGACCCACGTGTCGCCCTGCTATGAATACCGCGACCGCGGCGCCGACGAATCTGCCGAGGCCTATGGCGCGCGCCTGGCGCAGGAACTGGAAGACACCATCGTGCAACTGGGCGGCGACAGCGTCATCGCGTTCGTGGCCGAACCGGTGGTGGGCGCCACCGCCGGCGCGCTGACTGCCGTGCCGGGCTACTTCCGGCGCATACGCGAGGTATGCGACCGCTATGGCGTGCTGCTGATCGCCGACGAAGTGATGTGCGGCATGGGCCGCACCGGCAGCCTGTACGCGGTTGAACAGGAAGGCATCATTCCCGACCTGGTTACCATCGCCAAGGGCCTGGGCGGCGGATACCAACCCATAGGTGCGGTCATGGCGCAAGGGAAAATCGTGTCCGCCATGAGCCAGGGCAGCGGCTTCTTCCAGCATGGCCATACCTATCTGGGCCACGCCACGGCCTGCGCGGCTGCCCTGGCGGTGCAGAAAATCATTCATCGCGACAATCTGCTGCAGCGCGTGCGGCAACAGGGCGACGGCCTGCGCCAACGCCTGCAGGCCGCGCTAGGCGACCACCCGCATGTGGGCGACATCCGCGGCCGGGGCCTGTTCATGGGCGTGGAACTGGTGGCCGACCGCGCCGCCAAGCAGCCCTTCGACCCGAAGCATGGCCTGCACGCCCGCGTCAAGCGGGAGGCCATGGGGCGCGGATTAATGGTATACCCCATGGGCGGCACGATAGACGGGCAATTGGGGGATCATGTACTGCTGGCACCGCCCTTCATCGTGTCGGACGACGAACTCGACCAACTGACCGAACGCCTGGCCGGCGCCATTGATGCCGCTATCGCACAAACGCAATCCTAGGTTCTAATCCTGCTCCGGGGCACAACCCCGGCGCCAACACCACGCGCCCCGGCTCGGGCGCGTTTATCGCCGGAACCACCGGTATTTCCACGGGGAAAATCCTCAAAAGGAGTTTGTATGAGCAAGTCTGTCAAACACACCTTGGGCAAGAAGAAAACCTTGGGCCTGGCCGCCGCCTGCGCAGCCGTCGCCATGGCCTTCGCGGCCCCGCTGCCCGCCGCGGCGCAACAACAGTTCGTCAGCATCGGCACCGGCGGTGTGACGGGTGTGTACTACGCCGCCGGCGGCGCGATCTGCCGCCTGGTCAACAAAGACCGCTCCTCGCACGGCATCCGCTGCTCGGTTGAATCCACCGGCGGTTCGGTGTTCAACGTGAACACCATCAAGGCCGGCGAACTGGACCTGGGCGTGGTGCAATCCGATGTGGGCTACAACGCGTACAACGGCGCGGGCCAGTTCAAGGAAGCCGGCGAATTCAAGAAGCTGCGCTCGGTGTTCTCGATCCACCCGGAACCGTTCACCGTGGTGGCCCGCAAGGAAGCCAACATCAAGTCGTTCGAAGACTTCAAGGGCAAGCGCTTCAACGTGGGCAACCCCGGCTCGGGCACGCGCGCCTCGATGGAAGAACTGCTGGCCACCATGGGCTGGACGCTGAAAGACTTCTCGCTGGCGTCCGAGCTGCGCCCCGACGAGCACGGCTCGGCCCTGTGCGACGGCAAGATCGACGGCTTCTTCTACGGCGTGGGCCACCCCTCGGCCAACATCCAGGACCCCACCACGACCTGCGGCGCGCAACTGGTTTCGCTGACCGGTCCGGCAGTGGACAAGCTGGTCGAGAAATACCCGTACTACGCGCATGCCACCATTCCCGGCGGCCTGTATCCCAACAACCCCGACGACACCAAGACCTACGGCGTGACCGCCACCTTCGTGACGTCGGCCGACGTGCCCGAGAAAACCGTGTACACGGTGGTCAAGGCCGTGTTCGACAATCTGGACGACTTCAAGAAACTGCACCCCGCCTTCGCCCACCTGAAGGCCGAAGACATGGTCAAGAACGGCCTGTCGGCTCCGCTGCATCCGGGCGCCGAGAAGTACTTCAAAGAGAAAGGCCTGCTGTAATCGTCCGTGCCGGCCGGCCAGTCCATCCATCATGGGCAGGCCGGCCCTGTTTCATCATGACGCCGGCACGCGCACGCGCAGGCAGTTAGCGCGGCGCTCCAGCCGGCCACCCAAACCCCATGGGGAGATTCAATGAAGACCGAGCCGTCCACCACGACAGCCGATCTGGAACAACTGGTAGCCGACGTCGATCGCGGCGGGCGCCAGGCCGGCGGCATCGCCGGCACCACACTCGCGCTGGGCGCCCTGCTGTGGTCGCTGTTCCAGCTCTGGTACGCCTCGCCGCTGCCGTTCTCGCTGAGCTGGGGCATTTTCAACGACACCGAAGCGCGGGCCCTGCACCTGGGCATCGCCATGTTCCTGGGCTACCTGGCCTATCCCGCGCGCAAGAGTTCGCCGCGCGACCGCATGCCCTGGCATGACTGGGTGCTGGCCTTCATTGCCGCGTTCTGCGGCGCCTACCTGTTCCTGTTCTACAAGGAACTGGCGGGCCGCCCCGGCCAGCCCACCACCATGGATGTGGCCACGGCCGCCATCGGCCTGCTGCTGCTGCTGGAAGTCACCCGCCGTTCGCTGGGCCTGCCCATGACCGTGCTGGGCGCGGTCTTCGTGCTGTACGTGCTGGCCGGCCCCTGGCTGCCCGACGTGCTGGCGCACCGCGGCGCCTCGATCGAACGCCTGGCCTCGCACATGTGGCTGACCACCGAAGGCGTCTATGGCGTGGCCCTGGGGGTGTCGGTTTCGTACATTTTCATCTTCGTGCTGCTGGGGTCGCTGCTGGACAAGTGCGGCGCCGGCAACTACATGATGCAGGTGTCGTTCGCCCTGCTGGGCCACCTGCGCGGCGGGCCCGCCAAAGTGGCGGTGGTGTCGTCGGCCGTGAACGGACTGGTATCGGCGTCATCGGTGGCCAACGTGGTTACCGGCGGCATCTTCACCATTCCGCTCATGAAAAAGGCCGGGTACGGCGGCATACGGGCCGGGGCCATCGAAACGGCATCGTCGGTCAACGGCCAGATCATGCCGCCCGTGATGGGCGCGGCGGCCTTCCTGATGATCGAATACGTGGGCATTCCCTATACCGACATCATCCGCCACGCGATCCTGCCGGCCTCGATCTCGTACATTGCCCTGTTCTACATCGTGCACCTGGAAGCCCTGAAGCTGGGTATCCAGCCGATGATGTCGGGCGGCAAGCCCCGCACGCCGCTGCAGAAGCTGGCGGGCTGGGGCATGGGGATCTGCGGCACGCTGATCGTCATGGGGCTGATCTACTGGATAGGCATGGGCGTCAAGGCGGTGGCCGGCGCGGCGGCGGTCTGGGTATTGCTGGCGCTGCTGGTGGTGCTGGACATCTGGCTGCTGCGTATCGCCGCCCGCCACCCCGACCTGCCCGAGGAAATCAGCGTCACGAATCCGGTGCGGCCCGAACCCTGGCCCACGGTTCGGGCCGGCCTGCACTTCCTGATCCCGATCGGCATCCTGGTGTGGTGCCTGAGCATCGAGGAACTGTCCGCCGGGCTGTCGGCCTTCTGGGCCGCGGTGGCCATGCTGATCCAGATGATCACGCAACGGCCGCTGACCGCCTTCTTCCGCAACCAGGAAATGGCGCCCGCGCTCAAGCGCGGCTGGACCGAAGCCATCGGCGGCCTGGAAGACGGCGCGCGCAACATGATAGGCATCGCCATCGCCTGCGGCACCGCAGGCCTGATCGTGGGCGCCATCACGCTCACCGGCCTGGGCCTGCGCATGACGGCCTTCGTCGAGCTGATCAGCATGGGCAACGTGCTGCTCATGCTGATCTTCACGGCGGTTGTATGCCTGGTGCTGGGGCTGGGCATGCCCACCACCGCCAACTACATCCTGATGGCCACGCTGATGGCTCCCGTGGTGGTGGAGCTGGGCGCGCAGAACGGGCTGGTGATCCCGCTGATCGCCGTGCACATGTTCGTGTTCTATTACGGCATCATGGCCGACATCACCCCGCCCGTGGGCCTGGCGACCTTCGCGGCGGCGGCCATTTCAGGCGAAGACCCCATCAAGACCGGCGTCCAGGGGGTTACCTATGCCCTGCGCACCGCGGTGCTGCCGTTCATGTTCGTCTTCAACCCGCTGCTGCTGTTGATCGACGTGCATGGCTGGTGGGAACTGCTGCTGGTGGTGGGCGGCGCCACCCTGGCATCGCTGACCTTCGCCGCGGCCACGCTGGGCTGGATGCGGGTGCGTTGCACGATCTTCGACGTCTGCGTGCTGCTGCTGGTGACTTTCATGCTGTTCCGTCCCGACTGGTTCATGAACCACCTGGCCGACAAGTACGAAAACCGCCCGGCGTCCGAGATCATGGCCACCGCGGGTGCCCTGCCCGACGGCGGCCGCCTGGTGGCGGTGCTGCACGGCATGAACATCGAGGGCGACGAGCTCACCAAGACCGTGGCGGTTGCCCTGCCCGCCCTGCCGGAAGGCGACACCAGCACGGGCGCGGCCGCCGGCCGCAAGCGCCTGAGCGAAGCCGGCCTGATGGTCACCGCGCTGGGCGACCAAGTGCAGATCGGCGCCGTGCAATTCGGCAGCCGCGCCCGCCGCGCCGGCTGGGAACAAGGGTGGGACGTGGTGGACGTGAAAGTCCCCAACCCACACCGCCCATCCGAGTTCTGGATCTACGTTCCGGCGCTGCTGCTGCTGGCCCTGATATGGGGCATGCAGGGGCGCCGCGAGAAGCGCCAGAACGGACTGGCCGCCGCCTAACCGGCATGAACAGGCTCCTTCGGGAGCCTGTTTTTTTTGGGTGGCGCATTGAAACCCGCCCGCTTGGCAGACAGGCCGCCGCTGCCTTTCATGGAGCAGTGGCGCGCGATCGCCGGAAAATGTATACCATTCTCCCGATGCTGGCCGCCTGGCGGACCGGCGCCAGGCGCCGATGCAGGCTATCCTGGCAAGAAATGCACATGGTGCGCGCGATACCGTGACCCATTTATAAGAACCCGAGACATGATCATCTCTGCCGCTACCGACTACCGGGCCGCCGCCCGACGCAAGATCCCCCCCTTCCTTTTCCATTATGCCGACGGCGGCGCTTATGCCGAACACACCCTGCGGCACAACGTCGAAGACCTGGCCGGGGTGGCCCTGCGCCAGCGCGTCCTGAAGAACGTGTCGGCGCTCAGCCTGGAAACCCGCCTGTTCGGCCAGGCGCTGTCCATGCCGGTGGCGCTGGCGCCGGTGGGCCTGTGCGGCATGTATGCGCGCCGCGGCGAGGTACAGGCCGCGCGCGCGGCCGACCGCAAGGGCATTCCGTTCACGCTGTCGACCGTGTCGCTATGCCCCATCGAAGAAGTCGCGCCGGCCATGCAGCGCCCCATGTGGTTTCAACTCTATGTGCTGCGCGACCGCGGTTTCATGAAGAACGCGCTGGAGCGCGCGCAGGCTGCCGGCTGCACCACGCTGGTCTTCACCGTGGACATGCCGGTTCCCGGCGCGCGCTACCGCGATGCGCATTCCGGCATGAGCGGCCCCAATGCCGCGATGCGCCGCTATTGGCAGGCGGCAATGCATCCGCGCTGGGCCTGGGACGTAGGCCTGCGCGGACGGCCCCACGACCTCGGCAACGTATCGGCCTATCTGGGCAAGCCTACCGGCCTTGAAGACTACATCGGCTGGCTGGCCGGCAACTTCGACCCCTCTATTTCCTGGAAAGACCTGGAGTGGATACGTGACTTCTGGAAAGGGCCCATGGTCATCAAGGGCATTCTCGACCCGGAAGACGCCCGCGATGCGGTGCGCTTCGGCGCCGACGGCATCGTCGTGTCCAACCATGGCGGCCGCCAGCTCGACGGCGTGCTGTCTTCGGCCCGCGCACTGCCCGCCATCGCCGACGCCGTCAAGGGCAAGCTGGCCATCCTGGCCGATGGCGGCGTGCGCAGCGGCCTGGACGTGGTGCGCATGATCGCGCTGGGGGCCGACACCGTGCTGCTGGGACGCGCCTTCATCTATGCGCTGGCGCTAGCCGGCGAGGCCGGCGTGGCGCACCTGCTGGACCTGATCGAAAAGGAAATGCGCGTGGCCATGACGCTGACCGGCGCCAAGTCCATCGCCGAGATCACGAGCGAATCGCTGGTGCGAGCATGAGCCCCCGTTCAGAATTACAGGCCGCGGACAACCCCGCGCTGCTGGCCACGCTGCGCGGAATCGTGGGCGCGGCCCACGTGCTGACGGGCGACCGGGACACGCGGCGCTTTCGCAAGGGACACCGCACCGGCGCGGGCAAGGTGCTGGCGGTGGTACGGCCCGGCACGCTGCTGGAGCAATGGCGCGCGATGCAGGCGGCCGTCGAGGCCGGATGCATCGTCATCATGCAGGCCGCCAATACCGGCCTGACCGGCGGCTCCACGCCGGACGGCGACGACTACGACCGCCAGGTCGTGCTGATCAGCACCCTGCGCCTGCAGGGCGTGCAGGTCATCAACAACGGCGCACAGGTCGTCTGCCTGCCCGGCGCTACGCTGGACCGCCTGGAACAGACCCTGGCGCCGCTGGGGCGCGAACCGCACTCGGTGATTGGGTCGTCGTGCATCGGCGCCTCGGTGCTGGGCGGCATCTGCAACAACTCGGGCGGTGCGCTGGTGCGCCGCGGCCCGGCCTATACCGAACTGGCGCTATACGCGTCGGTGGGCGAAGATGGCGTGCTGCGCCTGGTCAACCACTTGGGCATTGCGCTGGGCGATACACCCGAAGACATCCTGGCCCGGCTGCAGGCCGGCGACTATGGCCCCGAAGACATCGCCAACGACGGCATCGGCGCCGCCTCGGACCCGCGCTATGCCGAGCATGTGCGCGACGTGGACGCCGCCACGCCCGCCCGGTACAACGCCGACCCCGCGCGGCTTTTCGAGGCGTCGGGCTCGGCCGGCAGGGTCGGGATATTCGCGGTGCGGCTGGACACCTTCCCGCGCGAACCCAGCGATGTGTTCTATATCGGCACCAACGACCCGGAAGACCTGACCTCGGTGCGCCGCCATCTGTTGACGGCCCTGCCCAGCCTGCCCATCGCTGGCGAATACATCCACCGCGTGGCCTTCGATATCGGCGAACGCTACGGCAAGGACACGTTCCTGCTGATCGACAAGCTGGGCACGGGGCGCGTGCCGGCGGCTTTCGCGCTCAAGAGCCGCATCGACGGTTTTTTCGAGAAACTGGGCCTGCGCAACGTCACGGACCACGTCATCCAGTGCGCCATGGCCCTGCTGCCCAGCCATCTGCCGGCCCGCATGCGCGATTTCCGCAACCGCTACGAGCATCACCTGCTGGTGCGCGTGGCCAAGGATTCCACCGACGCCACGCGGGCTTTCCTGGACGCGCACTTCGCCGGCCGTAAAGGGGCCTATTTCCATTGCGAGCCCGACGAGGGCCGCAAGGCATTCCTGCACCGCTTCGCCGTGGCCGGCGCGGCCATCCGCTACCGCGACACCCACCGCCGCTCAGTGGAAGACATCGTGGCGCTGGACATCGCCCTGCGCCGCAACGACCCGGAATGGGTCGAGACGCTGCCCGCCGACATGGACGACGTCATGGTCCACAAGCTGTACTACGGGCATTTTTTCTGCCATGTATTCCACCAGGACTATATCGTCAGGAAAGGCGTGGACCCCATGGCGATGGAACACCGCATGTGGGGCCTGCTGGACGCGCGGCAGGCCGAATACCCGGCGGAACACAATGTCGGGCATTTGTATGTGGCCAAGCCCGCGCTTGCGGGGTTTTATCGCCAACTGGACCCCTGCAATGTGTTCAACCCCGGCATCGGCCATACGTCCAGGCTGGCGGGCTGGGGAACATGCTGCGGCAACACGGGGTATCCGCGGGCGTATCGCGATGACACGCCCGCCCCGCAGAATTAGATTACCGGCGACAGCACGGGCTGCTTGGGCCGCACATCCAGCAGGCGGCCCTTGCGGGCCCGCTTGCCCACATAGGCCTCCAGCGCGGCGCCCGCCAGCACGTCCTCGGTAGGCCTGTTCCGGTACACGCCGGTGGCGCGCAGGCCGCCCACGCCGATGGGCACCGTCTGCGCGAGCTTGTCGGTTCCGTCCAGCCCCATCAGGATGGTGCCGCGCCCGCCGCCGGACAGCGATTTCACCTCGTCCAGCCCGAACACCAGGCACTTGCCTTTGGCCGACAGCAGTGCCAGGCGTTGCGCGCCCTGGAACAGCGGCACGGGACGCAGCAGGGCATCGCCCGCCTCCAGCGTGATGAACTGTTTGCCGGCGCGCTGGCGCGACACCATGTCGCTGAGGCGCGCGGCAAACCCGAAACCGCCTTGCGTGGCCAACAGCCAGCGGCTGTCCGGCGCGGCGACGATGCTGTGCACGATACGCGTGCCGGGCGACAGGTCGATCATGGTGGTAACGGGTTGACCGTCGCCCCGCGCCGACGGCAGGCCCGCCACCGGCACCGAGTACACCCGGCCGTTGTCGCCCACGGCGATCAGCGTGTCCGTGGTGCGGCATTCGAAGGCGCCGTACAGGTGGTCGCCCTGCTTGAAGGTGAACTGCGAGGCATCATGCCCATGGCCCTGGCGCGCGCGCAGCCAGCCCTTCTGCGACACGATCACCGTGACGGGCTCGTCCAGCACCTTGGTTTCCAGCACCGCGCGTTCCGCGGTTTCGATCAGGGTGCGGCGGTCGTCGCCATACTGCTTGGCGTCGGCCTCGATTTCCTTGACCAGCAGGCGCTTGAGCGAAGCCGGGTTGTCCAGCAGTTCCTGCAGGCGGGCCTGCTCGTCGCGTTTGTCGGCCAGTTCCTGCTCGATCTTGATGCCTTCCAGCCGCGCCAGCTGGCGCAGGCGCATTTCCAGGATATCTTCCGCCTGGCGCTCGGACAGCTTGAAGCGCTGCATCAGCGCGGCCCTGGGCTCGTCGGATTCGCGGATGGTCTGGATGACTTCGTCGACATTCAGGTACACCACCATGCGCCCTTCCAGCACATGGATGCGGTCGATGACCTTGTCCAGGCGATGGCGGGTGCGGCGCACGACCGTATCGGTGCGGAACGCCACCCATTCGGTCAGGATGTCGCGCAGGCCCTTCTGGCGCGGGCGGCCGTCGGTGCCGATACACACCAGGTTGACCGGCACGCTGCTTTCCATGCTGGTTTGCGCCAGCAGGGTGTTGACGAACTCATCGCGGTCGACCCGGGAGGTCTTGGGTTCGAACACCAGCCGCACGGCCGCATCTTTGCCGGATTCATCGCGCACGGCGTCCAGCAGGTTCAGCATCACGGCCTTGGCCTGCTGCTGGTCGGGGGTCAGGCTTTTCTTGCCCGTCTTGACCTTGGGATTGGTGATTTCCTCGATTTCTTCCAGCACCTTCTGGCCCGAGGTGCCCGGCGGCAGTTCGTTCACCACCAGTTGCCACTGCCCGCGCGCCAGTTCCTCGAACTGCCAGCGGGCGCGCGCCTTCAGCGAACCGCGTCCGCCCGCGTAGATTTGCGCGATATCGGCCGCCGGCGTGATGATCTGGCCGCCGCCGGCGAAATCGGGGCCCGGCACCATCGCGTGCAGGTCCTCGTCGGACAGCTTGGGCTGCTTGATCAGCGCCACGCAGGCCTGGGCCACTTCGCGCAGGTTGTGCGACGGAATTTCGGTGGCCATGCCCACGGCAATGCCCGAGGCGCCGTTCAGCAACATGACCGGCAGGCGCGCCGGCAGCATCTGCGGTTCTTGCTGGCTGCCGTCGTAGTTGGGCGCGAAATCTACGGTGCCTTCACCCAGCTCGTCGAGCAGCAGACGCGAGAACGGCGTCAGGCGCGCTTCGGTATAACGCATGGCGGCGGCATTGTCGCCATCGCGCGACCCGAAATTGCCATGCCCGTCGATCAGGGGGTAGCGCAGGGAGAAGTTTTGCGCCATGCGCACCATGGCATCGTAGGCCGCCTGGTCGCCATGCGGGTGGTACTTGCCCAGCACGTCGCCGACCACGCGGGCCGACTTCACCGGCTTGGCGCCAGGGCCCAGCCCCATGTCCTGCATGGCGTACAGAATGCGGCGCTGCACGGGCTTCTGGCCGTCGCCCACGTCGGGCAGGGCGCGGCCCCGCACCACGGAAACAGCGTAGTCCAGGTAGGCCTGTTCAGCATAGCGGGCCAGCGTGATGGCCTCGTCGGCCTCGCCAGCGGCTTCATCGAACAAACCGGGTTGATTGGTGTCGGTCATGTGGGTTCGGAGTTGCGTATACGGTCAAGCAGCCCGGCGCGGCAGGCCGGGGGTTAGATGTCGAGTTCGGCCAGGTTGCCCTTTTCTTCGATCCAGGCGCGCCGCTGCGAAGATTCGCCCTTGCCCATCAGCATGTCGAACATGCGGGTGGTGTCTTCGGGCGTCTGGGTGCCGTAGCCCACGGGCAGCAGGCGGCGCGTGTCCGGATTCATGGTGGTTTCCCACAACTGTTCGGGGTTCATTTCGCCCAGGCCCTTGAAGCGGCTGACGCTCCAGGCCCCTTCGCGCACGCCTTCCTTGCGCAGCTTGTCCTGCGCGGCTTCCAGTTCGCCGGAATCCAGGCAGTAGATCTTGCGGGCCGGGCGCTTGCCCTGGGCCGGCACGTCCAGCCGGAACAGGGGCGGCTTGGCCACATAGACATTGCCGGCTTCGACCAGCTTGGGAAAGTGCCGGTAGAACAGCGTCAGCAGCAGCACCTGGATGTGCGAGCCGTCGACGTCGGCGTCCGACAAAATGCAGATGCGGCCGTAGCGCAGGCCGGACAGGTCGGGCGTATCGTTGGGGCCGTGGGGGTCCACGCCGATGGCCACGGCGATGTCGTGGATTTCGTTGTTGGCGAACAGCCGGTCGCGGTCGACTTCCCAGGAATTCAGCACCTTGCCGCGCAGCGGCAAGATGGCCTGGAATTCCTTGTCGCGGCCCATCTTGGCCGAACCGCCGGCCGAATCGCCCTCGACCAGGAACACTTCGGTGCGCGACGCGTCGGAGGATTCGCAATCGGTGAGCTTGCCGGGCAGCACGGCAACCCCGGAACTCTTGCGCTTTTCCACCTTCTGCGCCGAACGGGCGCGCGCCTGGGCCTGGCGGATGGCCAGTTCGGCCAGCTTCTTGCCGAATTCGACATTGCTGTGCAGCCAGAGATCGAGCGCGCTCTTGGAAAAACCGCCCACCAGGCGCACCGCGTCGCGGCTGTTCAGGCGTTCTTTGATCTGCCCCTGGAACTGGGGGTCCAGCACCTTGGCCGACAGCACGAAGCTGGCTCGCGCGAACACGTCTTCGGGCAGCAGTTTCACGCCCTTCGGCAGCAGGCTGTGCAGTTCGGCAAAGCTCTTGACGGCGCCGAACAGGCCTTCGCGCAAGCCGGATTCGTGCGTGCCGCCCGCCGGAGTAGGTATCAGGTTGACGTAGGATTCACGCACCGCATTGCCGTCTTCCGTCCAGGCCACCACCCATTGGGCGCCCTCGCCGTCGGCAAAGGTTTCGTGGTCGGCGCCGGCATACTGCTGGCCCTCGAAGAACGGCACCATCAGTTCGGCGCCGGCCAGGGCTTCGGCCAGGTAGCCGCGCAGGCCGTCTTCGTATTGCCAGGTTTTGGTGTCGCCGGTTTTTTCGTTGGCCAGCGTGACTTTCACGCCCGGCAGCAGCACCGCCTTGCTGCGCAGCAAGTGTGTCAGTTCGCCCATGGGGATCTGGGCGCTGTCGAAATACTTGGCGTCCGGCCAGACGCGCACCCGCGTGCCGGACTTCTTGCGGCCGGCCTCGGGATACGGCGCCAGGGGTTCGGCCACGTCGCCGCCCTGGAACACTAGCCGATTGGTGGCGCCATCGCGCCACACCACCACCTCCAGCCGGGTGGCCAGCGCGTTTGTAACAGACACCCCCACCCCGTGCAGGCCGCCCGAGAAGGCATAGGCACCGCCGCCCTGCTTGTCGAACTTGCCGCCCGCGTGCAGCCGGGTGAACACCAGTTCGACCACGGGCGCGTGCTCTTCGGGGTGCAGGCCGACCGGGATGCCCCGGCCGTCGTCTTCCACCGACACGCTGCCATCAGCATGCAGGGTGACCTGGATTTGTTTGCCGTGGCCGGCCAGCGCCTCGTCGGCGGCGTTGTCGATGACTTCCTGCACGACGTGCAGGGGGTTTTCAGTGCGGGTGTACATCCCCGGGCGCTGGCGCACCGGCTCCAGCCCCTTCAGGACGCGGATGGACGCTTCGGTGTAACGTGGTGTAGCCAAGTTATCCCCAAGATCTGTGGAAAAAAACCGACATTTTACGGACAAGTCCAGATTCTGCGCGGCCTGAGGTGGGATGCGCACGTCCTGACCAGCCCTGAATTCGGTACCATGACGAGTCCGGCAGCCGCATGGCCGCCGCACGCGGTCTGCCGATATTTTCCCGCAGACCGCGCCGCGACATCCTACACAAAACCGGCAAACCCTGTTGTTATCAACAGTGGTATGCTTAACCCCCTAACTTTTAGTAGAACAAAACGGCAGGGCCGCGGCGCGTCCCATGCTGCTGAACCGAGAATCACCATGAGCGAGCAAATCAAGAACGTCAGCGACGCAAGCTTCGACAGCGATGTGATCAAGTCCAGCCAGCCCGTGCTGGTCGACTACTGGGCGGCCTGGTGTGGCCCGTGCAAGATGATCGCCCCCATTCTGGAAGAAGTGGCTTCCGAATACGCCGGGCGCCTTACGGTTGCCAAGCTCAATGTCGACGAAAACCAGGACACCGCGTCCAAGTACGGTATCCGCGGCATTCCCACCCTGATGCTGTTCAAGGACGGCCAGGCGGCCGCCACCAAGGTGGGCGCACTGTCCAAGTCGCAACTGACCGCTTTCCTGGACGGCGCGTTGTAATACACTACACGCAACCAACCACGCGCCGGCACCGCCGGCGCCCATATACCGCGCGGGCCCGTCCGTGGCCCGCCAGCAAAGCCCTCTCTAATTTCCCCCTCTCACCGCAATGCACCTCAATGAACTGAAGGCGCTGCACGTCTCGCAGTTGCTGGAAATGGCCGCCGGCCTGGAAATCGAAAACGCCAACCGCCTGCGCAAGCAGGAACTGATGTTCGCCATCATGAAGCGGCGCGCCAAGCAGGGCGAGCAGATTTTCGGCGATGGCGTGCTGGAAGTCCTGCCCGACGGATTCGGCTTCCTGCGGTCGCCCGAAACCTCGTACCTGGCCAGCACCGACGACATCTATATTTCGCCGTCGCAGATCCGCCGCTTCAACCTGCACACCGGCGACTCCATCGAGGGCGAGGTGCGCACCCCCAAAGACGGCGAGCGCTACTTCGCGCTGGTGAAAGTCGACAAGGTCAACGGCTCGCCCCCCGAAGCGATCAAGCATCGCATCATGTTCGAGAACCTGACGCCGCTGCATCCCAACCAGCCGCTGCGCCTGGAACGCGACATCAAAAGCGAGGAAAACCTTACCGGCCGCATCATGGACATCTTCGCCCCGATCGGCAAGGGTCAGCGCGGCCTGATCGTGGCCAGCCCCAAGTCGGGCAAAACGGTGATGATGCAGCACGTAGCCCACGCCATCACCACCAACTACCCCGATGCCGTCATGATCGTGCTGCTGGTGGACGAACGCCCCGAGGAAGTCACGGAAATGCAGCGCACCGTGCGCGGCGAAGTAGTGGCTTCCACGTTCGACGAGCCGGCCACGCGCCACGTCCAGGTGGCCGAGATGGTCATCGAAAAGGCCAAGCGCCTGGTCGAAATGAAGAAAGACGTGGTGATCCTGCTGGATTCCATCACGCGCCTGGCCCGCGCCTACAACACGGTGGTGCCGGCTTCCGGCAAGGTGCTGACCGGCGGCGTGGACGCCAACGCCCTGCAGCGCCCCAAGCGCTTCTTCGGCGCGGCGCGCAACCTGGAAGAAGGCGGTTCGCTCACCATCCTGGGCACCGCGCTGATCGAAACCGGCAGCCGCATGGATGAAGTCATCTATGAAGAATTCAAGGGCACCGGCAACTCGGAAGTGCACCTTGAACGCCGCCTGGCCGAAAAACGCGTCTACCCGGCCATCAACCTGAACAAATCGGGCACCCGCCGCGAAGAACTGCTGATCAAGCCGGAACTGCTGCAAAAAGTGTGGGTGCTGCGCAAGTTCATCCACGACATGGACGAAGTCCAGTCCATGGAGTTCATCCTGGACAAGATGCGCGCCACCAAGACCAACGCCGAATTCTTCGACATGATGAAGAAGTAGGGTCCCCCCGGAGCGCTGCGCGCGCTCCACCTCGCGGCTGGCAGGCCGCTCGGATTCGCCAGGCAGGGAACAGTCCTCAAGGACTGCTCCCTGTCCGGGCTCATCCCCCCAGGGGGGCGACGCTGGCGGACCGGCGGAGCCGGATCCGCGCGTCCTGGGTCTGGGAAGGCCTGTTTCGTGCGAAGTGTTTAGCTTCGTGGGGATCATCTGCCGGGTGTCTGGCTCTCGCCATCATGTCCGGGTGTCAGGCTCCCATCAGGGTGCCTGACACCGTCCAACCAAGACCCTCGTGGCGCACCACGGTGTCTGGCACCCTGGCGGGAGCCAGACACCCGCCACACCCGTATCAGTGCTCGATGTGGTCGTCGACCGGCCCCGGCACCGCTTCCGTGCGGGTTTCTATGGGCGCGATCTTGGGGTCGTCCCATGACCCGGTTACCGCATACTGCATGGTCATGGCGCGCGCCAGCGGCTGCTTCAGCAGCCATTGGGTCACGAACGCCCCCAGGCCGATCAGCGGATTCACCGCCAGCCCCGCCACCACGGCCGCGCCGCTGGCATCCAGGTTGGGGATCACCACCGCCTTCAGGTTCCAGCGCTCTGCCACGATATCGGTCTCGCCGGCCAGCACGATGGCCGCCACCGGCCCGTTGAGCTTGTAGCCATCGGTATGCATCAGGCCACGGCTGAGTGTCATGTCGCCGCGTATGGTGTCGAAAGGAAAACCGTCGCGCACCAGATTGGTCGGGTTGACCTCCAGCTTGGCCAGGCGCTGCACCGACTGCAGCGATAGCAATTCCAGCAGCCGCGCGCTGCGCGAATTCACGTTCAGGAAGCGCCCCTTGTCCAGGCTGATTCGCGCCTGGCCGTCGATATTGGCCAGGTCGTGCGACCAGGGCAGGTCGCGCCAGGTGAGCTTGCCGCTGATGCTGCCGCTGCCGCCTCCTACCATGCCCTTGAAATCCAGGTGGTCCATGAAGGCGCCCAGATCCTTGAACTGGGCCTTGGCGTCCACCGTCAGGCCGCGCTGGGCGCCGTCCAGCTTCCAGTTGCCCGTGGCGTCCAGTTCGGCCGACTCATTGGCGATGCGCAGTTTGTCTAGCCGCCAGGTACGGCCGCGTTCGATATTGGTGCCCACGACTTGCAGGGCGCCCACGTCGCGTCCGTACAGCGAGAACGTCTCGGCCTGAAGGTCGACGGCGGGAATATCGGACAGATTGTCTTCGGTGCTCAGCGGCTTGTCGTCGCTGGCGGGGGTGGCAGAGGCATCCCCCAGGGCCAGGTGTTTCAGGCGCGCCGTCACCTGGCCCGCGATCGCTCCCGAGGCCTCGCGCCACGCCAGCGAACCTGCGGCCTGCCGGGAATCCAGGTGCACCTGCCAGTGCTCAGGTGCCGGCCGCGTGGCGGCCAGTTTCAAGTCGTCCAGCGTCCAGCCCGATACCACCAGGCGGCCGGCCTGCAGGTCGATCTTGCCCAAAGGCGGAAATACCGCGGGCGCCGGCTTGCTCCCCTTCTTCTTGGGTGCGGCGGCCTGATCGCCCACGGCCTCCCATTGGTCCAGGTCGAGTTCCGGTGTCTGGATATCCATGGTCAGGCCGGCGGCAGGCAAGCTGGCGGGCCGGTTCACCCCCAGGGCGCCGCGCGCGAAATAAGGCGACCCGCGCGGTGCGTTGCGCGGGTGCTCCAGCAACAGCGCCAGGAGGAGCTTCAGGCCCGGCAGGAGATGCACCAGTGAGGAGGGGGTTACTGATGGGGGAGGGTGTGCCCAGA